>NZ_JAWUEH010000004.1:0-340610 GCF_033550225.1 Providencia sp. 2023EL-00965
GCGAACATGAATATCCACAAATATCTCCTTGGTAATCATAAATTCCCCGTACAAAAATGTACGGATAATACCAAGTGGCTCAGTTTTCTATGATCGTTAGTGGATCAGTTTTACATGATCAGTGACATCGCTTTGCCGGACAATTCGAAGATAACGAAACAGGCTTGTATTACAACCGCTTTCGCTATTATGATAAAGACAGCGGACAGTATATTTCACCCGATCCCATCGGGCTGCTCGGTGGGTTGAATCCGTATGGGTATGTGCATAATCCAGTAGGTTGGGTCGATCCGTTTGGGTTGGCGGGTGAGTGCTGTAATGAACTTACTGGCACACTTAAAAGCACACCTAAAAATAATCCACCTAAACCTCATCAGCTTGAAGCTATGAATAAAGCTATAAATGATATTTTTAATGGAAAAGGAATACCAAGAATTAACCGACAAACAGGAACGCAAACTATATTCCAAGGTAGAGGAAATGTAGCTCAGGCTAGATGGAAAGGTGCATTAGAATGGGAAGTTATTCCTGGAAACAACGACCTTAGAATACTTACGAAAGACTTAGGTAATGGTAAAACTCAGGTTGGTTTTAGTAATGACCATTATGACAGAATATTCGATGTTATTATCAAAAAAACAGAATGATAAGGAGCTATAATGAATGGTCAATATAAAATATTTAATAATTGCGATGAGTTAGTGTTGTCTTTTAATGGCTTAGTCGAATGTTACGACTACACAGGCATGAAGGATAAATGTTCTTATACTTTTATGGATGTGAATGAATTAAATATAAATTTAAATAAAAATGGATACTATTCACTTAAGTGTGATTTATTCGATGGTAGATTGGATTTTGATTTTTATTTAAATGATTTTTACGTGTGTAATGGCAATTTAGTAGTTGATGTGAATATTTCGTCAGGAATGTATGAATTTGGCGCATTATCAACGCTAGAGTTCTCTTTAAATGATAATAAACGAATCTGGCTAGATATGAGAGGATGTGCAAAAAAAAAGTATATTTCAGCTAGTTATTTAAAGAATGGATTCCAAAAAAAAATCAAAAATGAAGTAATTGTAATTGAGGGTAAATACATACATGACTATTACTCATTTTACTGTGAGTTGGGATATTCTATTTTCGGTAACTATGGCTATATAGGAAGCAGTTTAAACGCCGTCTATGATATACTAAATGATACTATAGATAAAAAAATAAATCTTATTTGGAAAGATAGCTTTATTTCTTTTAAGGCCATTGATAACACTGTACCTGAAGATTATTATCAATCCTCTTCAGAGGATATATTAGTATTATTAAATGATTATTTTAATATCATACTAGAATAATTTAAACCTTATTTAAGTTAACTAACAAACCAGAAAATGTATCAGATCTTCTGGCTTACTTTTTTGACTTGCTCAATTCAACTTTTAGTCGTTTGAATATTCCATCGTCAATTCACACAAGCGCAACCTGACCTCACTTAGTTGCGCCTGCTGTTGTTGCTTCTGCTGCTTCATCGCTCGTATATCTTCGCTATCGGGGATTAATACCAAACAGCCGTTTAGAATTTTGACGGTAAAGATGAAGCCAGTCTCAAAACCTGCGTCTTTTAGCCAGTGCCCTTTTAGGTTTATCGCCAGCGGTGGTGTTGCTCTGCTGCCGTTCGGGGCATAGCCACGGTGTAATAACGCTCGGTTTTCGGGGACTTTGATTGCTTAGCTAAATTATCTGACAGAACGAGGCGCATCCGTTAAGATCATAAAAGTCTGCATCGGAAATTTTTGGTTGAGAAAGAATGTTCTTTAAAAAGTGAGGCGTAACGGGGCTTGCGAGGAGTCGGGATGTTGGGGGGAATCCGTATGGGTATGTGCACGATCCAATGGGTTAGGTCGATTTGTTTGGGTTATCAGGTGATTATCGTGATAAGTTACTCCAAAATTCAACTGTTCCTGAATATGAGCCTCGAATTAGGCAACGTGCTGTTGAAAATCCAGACGGACATAGTTTCTCATTTAGTTTTGACCAACAAATTTTAAAAACTGAACCAACTGTATTAAGTAGTGGTGATCTCGGCTATGCAATGTTAGGAACTAAAAACGGGAAAGATGTCATATATAACATAGTGGTCAGAGACGGAAAAATTAGCCGTAAGGGTATGATCAGCACCACTAACTGGGGACAACGAAGTCGAAGTTTTGGTTGGGATCTGAAACTCGAAGATATTCCAAGATTAGATTAAGGGAATAATATGAAATTAGAAGCAACAATATTTGATACCGAGGGGCATTATTTGACTTTAAATGAATTTAAGTTCAACGGTGATTATCTATCTGCTTTTATATCAATAAGATCTAATTGGTATAATGCAAAAGTCAAATTTGAATCATCGCGCGAAAGAATGGAAGATTTCATTGTATCACTAGAAGCGTTGGTATCGTATAAAACTGATAATATCGGTTTTATAAATGATGATGGAAATGTAGATATTAATTTTTCTCTTAATACATCAGGTAAAGTAACGCTCAAAGGTTGTCTAATAAACGATATGATGGAAGAATCATCTTTAATCTACGAAATAGAATCTGATTTGCAAAGTATAAATGATTTTTATTTCACTCTAAAAAAGATATTATATTCCTTTAATGATATGAAGTAAGCCTAAAAAAATGATAGCTTACTTCATTTTTAAGAAGTCGTTCAGTTTGCTGTTTAGCTGCCAATATACTCCGCCATCAGCTCGCGCATTGAGTTTTTATCTCACTCAGTTGCGCTTGCTGCTGTTGGTTTTGCTGTTTTATCGCTCGGGTGTCTTCGCTGTCGGGGATTAATACCAAACAGCCATTTAAGATTTTCATGGTAAAGGTGAAACCTGTCTCAAAACCGACCTCTTTTAACTAGTGCCCTTTAAGGTGTATTGCCGGCTGTGTTGTGGCTTTATTTGTTCTGCTGCTTAATCACTGCCTGCTGCTCAGACTCTATCAAACTGATGGCCTGAAACTGGAGTGCTAACTCTTCGGGGGTGATCATTGAATAAAGTGAGTGGCTTGATGATGGTTTCAATCATCAATGTTTATCCACGACCAACTATGAATACATCACTGAAACCCAATACAGCTCTGAACGACGTAACCAATATGAACGTTTTCAGTACGATGCGAACTTAAACCTAACTGCCCCCAGCCCGACAGTGTTCATGCCGTCATTCTTTAACTCGTGCAGGAGCAGCAAGATAGTCAGGTCATTCGCCGTAAAGCCCTCAAAGGCCATAAAAACCATTTTTACAATGCCAATGGTCGACAACTACTCAAAAAAAGCGCTGTTGATATCTATATCAAATCACCATTATGATATAGATACTAGAATGCATATACTCACCTAACCCTATTGAATTATAAAATATGAAATATTATGCAAAAGTCATTGCACTGAATCCTGATATTGAAGAAGAAGTAACAATTTCTCTTGGTGAAATTGTATTAACATGTTTTATCAGTGAACTTAGTAGACCAATACAATTGAATAGCGTTTATTTAGTTACGCTTGAGCTTGAAATTTTTGATGAAATAAGCGCTGAGTTATCTACTGATTCAGTACCAAAACAAATTGAGAGTTCATTTGCATATGAATTGAATGGATATCTATTCGAAAACAAACTCATTGTATGTAATACAATATTACAACATGATTTATTGTATGAGTTATCATTTTATGAAAATAAGTATGTGAGAATTTATGTAGATAGAATTAATGTTTCATTTTTAAATTGATTTTTTAATGTATTTTTTAAAGTTTATGTATTTATTTAATTTATAGCCACTTCATTTATAGATAAGTTTAGAAAAATAATGAAATATCAGTATCTAAATGACCTAATCTCATCAACTTCCTTCGATATTAATTATCTTTATCACTTTTAAATATACTATTAGCTACCCTCTCCGATTCAATTTCTCGAATTGCTTTTTTATCTAAGTTGCACTTGGCAATTGAATTCATTGCATCTACTAGCAATAGCGGCATATCTTTCCAATTCATTTTTTCTGGAATATCAGGTTGCTCACAATCAGCGGTTAGATGTACTGGGATCGGTACTGGTTGAACGGGCACTAATACCTCTTTTGTAGTTGTGCAACCCGTTAATAACATCATCAGGCACGGCAGTATTAGCACATTCATTATCTTTGAGTATTGTTTTGATAACAGTCTTAACCTTGACATACTCTGAGTCCTCACGTTGCTTTGCTTTAATATTGTGGAGTGAGACTTGATAGTGAAGAATGATCGTAGACCGAGTGACTTTACTTATTAACTCTAATGCTGCAAGTTCTTTTGTTAATGATTTATTCTCATTTATTAGCTGTCGATTCTCGGTGATTAGCCAATTTAATAAGCCGCCTAGTATCATAACTCCAACTAAAATAAGGGCTACCCTTTTCCAGTTCATGATAGTTCCCACGTTATTCCTAACGTAGCCTCATTGTAAACGAGCTCACTGTAAAATTCAGTGATGATAATTATTTTAGATAACGTATAATGATGAGCTAATTTACGCATAACATTTAAGCCCTATTTAATTTTAATAAAAGATATTAAACTTTTATCTTAATTAAATAATAACTGTATTTCTTAACGTTTAGTTGAAACTTACTTGTAAAAACTCACAATAATATTCATCATTTCTTAACCTTTCATGTCATAGAAAAAGTAAAATTACTATAAAACATTTTATAATGGATAAAAAACTATCCTAAACGATGATTGCAAGCCTATACTGGCCATCACAATTTAGTGTTTTTAATTAAAAAGTTAATTTTTTTCGATTTATAATATTTAAATCACTTATTTAGTAAATGTACACAATCAATTAATTTATTAACAAGCTCAAGTTTGGGGCTATTATTGAGGGGTATTCTCACTTTATTTTTAAGATAGCTATCCAATCTCAACTTATCATATTCATAACCTAATATACTGAATGTGGCTATAGTATATTGATTTTGTTTAACAAAATCTAACATGTCAATTTTTTCAGACATTTCAATAGATATCGAATCTCGACTTTGAAATCTAGAAGTAATACTTACAGAGCTTATGTCTCTACAGGAGACAGAAAATTCATTTTTATCGGTTTTAAATGACAAACAAATATCATCCAATTGACACTGATTAGCCGAAATTGCAGATGTAGACAAAAAAATAGCTATAAACAACATTGATAATCTCATGCTAATAAACTCATTCAACTTAGATAAATTTATTATATCAGAGTATCGACTCACTTGGTTTAGATGCATTATCAATATTGAAAGAAATACTCAGGGAAGAAAATACTGGTCTACACTTGGCTAGCTTGCACCAAAAATCGAGTAGTTTTGTGATAGCTGTCTCGATTATGTCCCAAGTGACACTGGTTAGTAACATGAATAACTCATAACCCATTGAAAAACTTAGTGGGTTGTGGGGGGCTCGAACCCCCGACCTAATGATTAAGAGTCAACCGCTCTGCCAACTGAGCTAACAACCCATTGAATTTATTTAACGCCTTCAATTTCATACAGTCAATATTATTCTGCTATTTTTACTTAGATAATTAAATTTTAGTTACTAATGTTAATTCAATGTTATTGTTAGATTAAGATATCGCCACTTCGATGATTGTAAGTTAAGTTTTCCTTACTCTAATTGAGATTTGTGTCACAATATTTTATGCAAACACCGTCACACAACTAAAAATACACTGTGACTGCACATTACTAACCGCCTTGGATCGATATATATGGAAGAAAATCAACCCGCAATCCCAACGCATTCTTCAGCTGATCGCAATCAGCTAAAACGTAGCCTCAGCAATCGACATATCCAACTGATCGCCATTGGTGGCGCTATTGGAACAGGTTTGTTTATGGGGTCAGGTAAAACGATTTCTCTTGCTGGGCCATCAATCATTTTTGTCTATATGATTATCGGCTTTATGTTATTTTTTGTTATGCGAGCAATGGGGGAGTTACTACTTTCAAATCTCAACTACAAATCTTTTAGTGATTTCTCCGCTGATCTGATTGGTCCGTGGGCTGGCTTTTTCGTCGGCTGGACTTATTGGTTCTGTTGGGTGATCACAGGAATTGCCGATATTGTTGCTATCACATCGTATGTCAGTTTCTGGGTACCCGATTTCCCTGAATGGGTTACCTCATTTATTTGTGTAGTAACATTATTGACCCTGAATTTAGTCTCAGTCAGATTATTTGGTGAGCTTGAGTTCTGGTTTGCCATGATCAAAATTGTTGCCATTGTTGGCTTGATCGCTGTTGGTGGAACATTAATTGCCATGAATTTCCAATCACCCGCAGGTCATACCGCTTCTTTGAGCAATATCTGGAATGATGGTGGGATGTTCCCTATGGGGATCAGTGGTTTCTTTGCTGGCTTCCAAATCGCTATCTTTGCCTTTGTAGGGATAGAACTGGTGGGCACCGCAGCAGCTGAAACTCGTGATCCTGAAAAATCATTGCCAAGAGCAATTAACGCCATCCCATTTAGGATCATTGCATTTTATGTATTATCACTGATTGTAATTATGGCGGTCACACCATGGCGCACGATTTTAGCGGACAAGAGCCCGTTTGTTGAAATGTTTGTACTCATTAGCTTGCCTGCTGCCGCCAGTGTGGTTAACTTTGTGGTGCTCACATCAGCGGCCTCTTCTGCTAACAGTGGTGTTTTTTCGACTAGCCGTATGTTGTTTGGTTTATCCAAAGAAGGTGATGCACCGAAGCAATTTAGCCGTTTATCAAGCAAGGCTGTACCCGCAACAGGGCTGATTTTTACCTGTATTTGCTTAAGCTTTGGTATTGTACTGATCTATTTTATTCCAGATATCATGCATGCTTTTACACTGGTTACCACAGTGTCTGCGATCTTGTTTATGTTTATCTGGAGCATGATCCTACTTAGCTATCTTAAGTTTAGAAAACATCGTCCGCAGCTGCATAAAGCATCACACTATAAAATGCCCGCAGGGATTGTGATGTCGTGGATTTGCCTAGCTTTCTTTGTATTTATGGTGATCATATTAGCATTCCAGCACGATACTAGGCAGGCGCTAATTGCCACGCCAATATGGTTTATTATCTTGTTCATCGGTTACCATTTCGCTAAACGCCACAAAAAAGCACAATAATCCATTTAAATAGCAAGAAAAAGGCCGAATGCGCAATGAGCATTCGGCCTTTCATTTATGTAATTATTTACTTTGTTTTATACTCTGCTTCTGCTTCTTCAAATCGAGCCTGAGCCGCTGCACTTGGTGCTTTGGTTAGTAGGCTGACGACGACAATCGCAATCGTCGCTAAAATGAAGCCTGGAATAATTTCGTACAGTCCGAACCATTTGAATTTCATCCACACCAGCACAGTCACTGCCCCCACAACCATACCAGCAAGCGCACCTGTACGCGTCATGCGTTTCCATAACACTGACATCAGAACAACTGGACCGAATGCGGCACCAAACCCTGCCCATGCGTTACTGACTAAAGCAAGCACTTTGCTATTAGGATCACGTGCAATATAGATAGCAATCGCAGCCACTAACAGCACCATAAAGCGCCCTACCCAAACTAACTCTTTTTGGCTGGCATTTTTACGGACGAAAGGTTTGTATAGATCTTCTGTTAAGGCACTTGCACATACTAATAATTGGCAACTTAAAGTACTCATCACGGCCGCTAAAATTGCTGATAGTAAAATACCTGCAATCCATGGATTAAATAAGATGCCTGCAAGTTCCATAAAGATCCGCTCATTATTCCCCATCACTGAGGAAGCCAACGCAGGGTTCATCTCAAAATAAGCAATCCCAAAGAAACCAACCGCAGTTGTTCCGCCCAGACATAAGATCATCCATGTCATACTGATACGACGAGCAGAACGTATGGTGCGATGAGAATCCGCCGCCATAAAGCGCGCTAAAATATGTGGCTGCCCGAAATACCCCAGTCCCCAACCTAGTAGAGAAATAATAGCGACAAAGTTTAGCCCCTTAAACATATCTAAATATTCAGGGTTTTTCGCTTTAATTACCTCAACCGCGGTATCTAAACCCCCTAATGAAAAAATGATCACAATAGGCGTTAAAATCAAAGCAAAGATCATTAATGAAGCTTGAACGGTGTCAGTCCAACTTACCGCTAAGAAGCCCCCTAGGAAGGTATAAGCAATTGTTGCCAATGCCCCTAACCACATCGCTTTTTCATAACTAATATTGAATGTGCTTTCGAATAGCAATCCACCAGCAACGACGCCAGAAGCACAATAGATAGTGAAGAATACAAGAATAACAACAGCAGAAATAATACGTAAGATTTTGCTCTTATCTTCAAAACGGCTCGTAAAATAATCAGGTAATGTGAGCGCGTTATTATTCTTTTCAGTTTGAACCCGTAGCCGACCTGCTACGAATAGCCAGTTTAGATAAGCTCCTAAGCTCAAACCAATGGCAATCCAACTTTCTGAGATACCCGCTAAGAAGATAGCGCCAGGTAACCCCATTAGCAGCCAGCCACTCATATCTGAGGCCCCTGCTGATAATGCGGTGACAACACTTCCTAAACTTCGCCCACCAAGAATATAGTCATCAAAGTTTTTTGTTGAGCGATAAGCTAAGTAGCCAATAAGTAACATGCCAGTAATGTATACGATGAACATAATGATCATCGGAGTGCTTACGGTCATTCGCCTTCTCCATAGAATTGTTGTTTCCCGCCTATCCTATTTATAAAAATATTTGGGATTTATATTTATTAAGCAGTGATATTTTTTGATTTGTTGCACTTAATTGCACATCTGCAAATTAAATAATAAATATTATGTGTATTGTGATTTTATTGTGTTGCACTTTTTAATTAAAAAGATTACACCTGCATGCTAGACAAACTCATTTCAATTTAACAAGAAATTAACGTTATTTTGTTCCATAAACGATATCTGTATCACAAATGTTACAATTTTGATAATTTAACCAATAGATTGATTAACTTATGCTCTAAAGGCAAATCACAAATAACACAATGATTTAAATTGAAAATTTATTAATTCACCTATCAACCATCCAATTTAACCAATAAAAATACGATATATTTCACACTTCGGTTAGAATTGGCTTTAACAATGTTGCACAAAGTTGCAACATGGTGCTATTAAGGTGTAACTTTATTGTTTTCTTACTCTTACATACTCTAAATAATTCAACGTATCGTTAATGAACGAACCACTAGGACATACAATGTATGTGACTGGTGCGAGTGAGTGCACTACAGCTTGAAAAATGAAGAGTATCAATCATTTGAGGAAATAGGGATGAGTAGTACAACAACTATGGGTGTCAGACTTGATGAGGCAACTCGTGAACGCATTAAAACTGCTGCTCAGCGTCTTGATCGCACACCACATTGGTTAATTAAACAGGCTATATTCAATTACCTTGAACAACTGGATAATGCGCAATTCATCCCTGAAATTTCCACGGGACAAGATAGCAAAGACAATCCAATTTCAGAAGAAGAATCATTAACTGAATCAAATTATCAGCCATTTTTGGATTTTGCTGAGCATATTTTACCCCAATCGGTTAAACGTTCAGCGATAACATCTGCTTATCGTATTCCAGAAACTCAAGCTCTGCCTATGTTATTACAACAAGCACAGCTGCCTCCTGAGCAAGCCGATGCCGCACATAAATTAGCCTACTCTATCGCGGAAAAACTGCGTAACCAAAAAAATGGTATTGGCCGTTCAGGGCTGGTGCAGGGCCTATTGCAAGAATTTTCTCTTTCTTCACAAGAAGGTGTTGCACTAATGTGCCTAGCAGAAGCATTGCTACGCATTCCAGACAAAGCCACTCGCGATGCCTTGATCCGCGATAAAATCAGCACGGGTAATTGGCAATCCCATTTAGGGCAAAGTAGCTCAATGTTTGTGAATGCGGCAACTTGGGGTTTATTGTTTACAGGTAAATTAGTTTCTACTCACAATGAAGCCAAACTCTCTAGCTCTTTAAACCGGATCATCAGTAAAAGTGGTGAGCCACTTGTCCGTAAAGGCGTTGATATGGCCATGCGTTTGATGGGTGAACAATTTGTAACAGGCGAAACTATTGCTCAAGCCTTGGCTAATGCACGAAAACTCGAAGAAAAGGGTTTCCGCTACTCTTACGATATGCTAGGTGAAGCTGCACTCACTGAAAAAGACGCTCAAGACTATATGGTGTCTTATCAACAAGCGATCCACGCTATCGGTAAAGCCTCTAACGGTCGTGGTATATATGAAGGTCCTGGTATTTCCATCAAATTATCAGCATTGCATCCACGCTATAGCAGAGCCCAATATTCACGTGTGATGGAAGAGCTGTATCCACGCTTATTATCACTGGTACTGCAAGCACACCAATACGATGTAGGAATTAATATCGATGCAGAAGAAGCCGATCGCTTAGAGATCTCCCTCGACCTGTTGGAAAAATTGTGTTTTGAACCACAGCTAGCGGGTTGGAACGGTATTGGCTTCGTTATTCAAGCCTATCAGAAACGCTGCCCATTTGTGATTGATTCAATTATTGATCTTGCTGAGCGTAGTAAACGCCGTTTGATGATCCGACTCGTAAAAGGGGCTTATTGGGATAGCGAAATTAAGCGCGCTCAAATGGATGGATTAGAAGGCTACCCAGTTTATACACGTAAAGTCTATACTGATGTTTCTTATCTCGCTTGCGCTCGCAAATTGTTATCCGTTCCTAACCTGATTTACCCTCAATTTGCGACTCATAACGCACATACACTGGCTGCAATTTATCAACTTGCAGGTAAAAACTACTATCCAGGTCAATATGAGTTCCAATGTCTACATGGAATGGGTGAACCTTTATATGAGCAAGTGGTTGGTAAAGTTGCGGATGGTAAACTCAATCGACCTTGCCGTATTTATGCGCCTGTAGGAACGCATGAAACATTATTAGCCTATTTAGTACGCCGTTTATTAGAAAATGGTGCCAATACTTCTTTCGTTAACCGAATCGCTGATACGACGATCCCTCTTGATGAGCTGGTTGCTGATCCCGTAAAAGATGTTTTAGAAATGTCCAAAACTGAAGGGCAAATAGGCTTACCACATCCAAAAATTGCGCTACCTCGTGACCTATATGGCAAACGCCGAGTTAACTCAATGGGTCTAGATATGTCCAATGAGCATCGCCTAGCTTCCCTCTCTAGTGCGCTATTGACCGCTGCAATGCAGGAAAAATTAGCACAACCATTATTAGGTGGGGAATTTAAAGCCACTGTCGCGGCAGAAGCGGCTTACCCTGTCATTAACCCTGCTTGCCACGCCGATATTGTCGGTCAGGTACGTGAGGCAACCGTTGAAGAGGCTGATCATGCACTCAACATTGCCAGCGATGCAGGAGCCATTTGGTTTGCGACGCCACCATCAGAGCGCGCAGCAATTTTATTACGTGCTGCCGATATTATGGAGCAACAATTACAGTCGTTGCTGGATATTTTAGTTCGAGAAGCAGGAAAAACCTATGCTAACGCCATTTCTGAGGTACGTGAAGCGGTTGATTTCCTTAATTATTATGCGACACAAGTCAGAGATGATTTCGATAACAATACCCATCGCCCATTAGGCCCAGTCGTTTGTATCAGCCCATGGAACTTTCCACTGGCGATTTTCACTGGCCAAATCGCAGCTGCTCTAGCCGCAGGTAATACTGTGTTAGCCAAACCGGCTGAACAAACCCCGATTATTGGCTCAATTGCTGTATCAATGTTGCATCAAGCGGGTATCCCACGGGAAGTGTTGCAATTTTTACCCGGTAAAGGTGAAACAATTGGTGCGAAATTAGTCGGCGACCATCGAGTTCGCGGCGTGATGTTCACGGGTTCAACTGAGGTTGCAGGCTTACTACAGCGTAATATTGCAGGCAGACTGGATGCTCAAGGCCGCCCAACACCATTAATTGCTGAAACAGGTGGCTTAAATGCCATGATCGTCGATTCATCGGCTCTGACAGAACAAGTTGTGACTGATGTTGTTGCATCTGCATTTGATAGTGCGGGTCAACGCTGCTCTGCTCTACGTATCCTTTGTATTCAAGAGGATGTTGCAGATCGCACCATACGTATGTTGAAAGGCGCAATGGAAGAGTGTCGCATGGGCAATCCTGAGCATCTTTCTACTGATATTGGTCCTGTTATTGACAGTGAAGCCAAAGAGAATATTGAGCAGCACATTCAACAAATGCGCAGTAAAGGTAAAGAGGTTTTCCAAGCAGCATTCAATAGCTTAGATGATCATCGCGAGCAGCAAGAAGGCACTTATGTTAAACCAACTTTGATTGAATTAGACAATGTCTCTGAGTTGAAAAAAGAAATTTTTGGCCCTGTGCTACATGTGATCCGCTTTAAACGTGAAGAACTTAAAGAATTGGTCGATCAAATTAATGCTGCTGGCTACGGGTTAACATTAGGTGTACATACACGCATCGATGAAACCATCAACCAAGTCGTGGCGAAAGCGAAAGTCGGTAACCTTTATGTCAACCGTAATATGGTAGGTGCCGTCGTTGGTGTACAACCATTTGGCGGAGAAGGTCTATCTGGAACGGGTCCTAAAGCAGGTGGTCCATTGTACTTGTATCGTTTACTCAGTGAACGTCCTGACAATGCAGTCTGCCGTACATTAGAAAGACAAGACAATGAATTGCCTATGGATGCAAGTGCTCGCCCTATTCTACTTGAAACCTTTGACACCTTCTCAACATGGTCAGAGAAGCAAGAATATGGTGTTGAACCTGCCGTGTTAGAGCGATTTGCTCGCCAAGCTCAGGCAGGCACTTCACGTCTATTACCTGGTCCTACAGGTGAACGAAACACTTATACTTTAACACCACGAGGCGTAATTCTTTGTCTCAGTGACAATGAAAAAGATTGCTTGATCCAGCTAGCTGGGGTATTGGCAAATGGTTGCCAAGCGTTATGGCCGGAAAGTGAAATGCATCAGCGCTTGTATAAAGCACTACCAGAAAAAGTTCGTCATACTGTTTCAATAAGCAAAAATTGGTCTGAGCATAGCCAACACATTGAGGCCGTTATCTATCATGGTGACAGTGATCAACTTAAAACGGTATGTGAAACCATTGCTCAACGTAAAGGACCTATTATTTCAGTCCAAGGGTTTGAACGTGGCGAAACTAACTTACTGCTAGAAAGATTAGTTCATGAGCGTTCATTAAGTGTTAACACCGCGGCAGCTGGTGGTAATGCAAGCTTAATGACTATCGGTTAATCAATTAGCCTGAGTCTAATATCTTTAGGCTCAGGCATTATTAAATATATTATTTCTAATCTTAATAACAATATCAGTCCATAAAAAATAAAATTGTTATTTTTTATGGACTGATATTGTGGTTAATACTTACTCTAAATATGATAATTCAAACGAGATATAAAATCTCAATTGATGATTTTTTATATCATAGAGACTTACAAAAACAAAAAGGTGCCCTTTAAGGACACCCTAAACAATTTAATTATTTTACTTTGAATAAGTAGTTAACTTAATTCGCAGCTAATAATTAGTTCTTTTCTGATTCCCAGAACAAATATTGCTCATATTTACGTAAAGCAATATTGTAATTACTGAATGCAGATTCGGTCATTCTATCGCTTAATTGTTCTTGGATTTTGCTCGCTGTGAACTCTTTCATGGAAAAGTTTGATGATGAGAGGAGTTCATCAAGACGGCGCAAACGAACAACATATTCACGAACGGTACTATGGCTCATTTCAGTCTGTAAAAACAAGTACTGTTTAAATGACATAATGTCAAAGAAATCAGTATCGCTATTGCAGTAAATTTCACTACAAAAACGACAAAGTGCGGTAAATTTATCTTGTAAATCAAGCCAAGCACCTTCATCGACTAGCTCTGTCATCTCAGCAATCGCTTCTTTATTCAAGATAGCATCGTTAAAGACGAGAGAGATACGATCCAGTGTTTTATGGCAGTGCGCACAATGAGTTTGGCTGTGTTTAAAGTCTTTGATATAACGACTCAGCGGCCGTTTCTTAACAATAGAAGCAGACATGATGATAAAGCCCTGTGTGTAAGTCTAAAATTAAAATAGTAATGTGACATGTCACATTACATACTGAATATGCCCATAACATTATTATTATCCGCTATGTGACATATTGATACAGATGACTCTGTATCAAGTTCTTTTGCTTTTACTTAAGGAATGAGTTCATACTAAAAATACACTGTATGTACTGTTTTTCCCTAAGTGAATTGCATTCTATCGCGTCTATCGCTCTTTGGCGAATTTCTGCGAAGACTAGAGTGTGGTACGAATTTCATTTAGCGTCAACCTATTAAACCAGTCATTTATTGTCTTTTCATACCGACAAAAATGAATAAAGCATTATCAGACACTAACTATACCAACCACTAAGCTCAAGACTTTACCCGATAATCAACAATGCATTCAATAATAATTTGATTTAAAAATCAGTTTGATAGGACATTGAGCATTAAAATAGTAAAATTGTGAACCAGCTCACTTAACATAACTAAAATTTAACTATTGTTTCAATAGCTGTTTATTTTTTAAATATACATTAAGCAGCTATAAAAAATAAAATGTAAATTTTTTTTTACACACTAAGCTAGATTTATTATATGAATTTATTTTCTGACTATATGCAAAATAGTTATAGTTTATGGTGAAAAGTTATATTCAATCCATAGCTTATACGTTATTTTCCATTATAAAAAACAGTACATCATTCAACCTATCTAGGTATATTTACTGATTTTATATTTATTAACCAGAGAAACTTTGTGTTTATTTTATACTGAAAATCGATATTAAGAGGCTAAGTGTTCTGTAAAATATTTGTGAATAAATAAATGGCTTAATCAAGGAAAATTTTTTAGATAATCTTAGGTAGACTAATCCACATAAAAATAATCTTTCACTCTGTAAAAAACCAATAAAGAAGATTTATCATTAGATGATAGTCAATAGAACATTTTTTCATCATAGTAAGTCTTTATTCTTTACTATAAAAAAACAGCATTTTTTGGATTAAAACACTAAATAACAAATTCATTCCAAATATAATCTGCATTTAATACTAGCTTATGACCGATTTAACGAATTATTTTTTAGGATTTGTTACATTTGATATTAAAGCGAACTCTTATATACTCGATTTTGCTACTTCAATAACTAATAATTTTAAGGTTGATTATGAAAAAGTTAATTCTAGCTTGTGGTATGGGTTTAATGGCATTGGCTATTACAGCATGTTCAGATGAAGAGAAAAAACCTGAAGTTGCTGGTGCAACTGAAACTTGTAATGCTTACTTCGCTGAAGTTGATGCACTGATTTCTAAAGCATCTGAAAACCCACAAGCGAAAGCTCAGTTAGATGCTATGAAAGGTCAACTGGAAGAAGGTAAAAAACAAGTTGCAGCACTACCTAAAGATCAGCAAGACAAAGCTTGCCAACAAGGTATTGACGCAATGAAACAAATGAAGTCTGCGTTAGGCCTGTAATAATCCGATCGCCATAAAAATGGGGCCATAGGGCTCCATTTTTTTCAACACATAAAACAGCATTGTTAAAACCGCTCACCTAAATCTCCCCCCTCCGTAACATCCATTTATGAAAGCCATTCTGTAATCATTTATTTTATATTGGTTAAAATTTCAATACATAATGGTATTTTATGATTATCAATCACTATGACTTAATCACATTTAAAGAATATTATCAGAAGAAACATCATCTTTTTGATACAACTCGTTCAACTTATACACCTGATAAAAAACAATATATTAAAAATATCAGAAATCTACACAACATAAATTATGCTTACACCTTCCCTGTCAAAGGAGGAAAAGTAACCTACTATCTGAATGATTTATTAAAAATAGTGACCAAAAGCAAGAAGAAATGTTTTATTGATGGAATAACACAGCCTAACACCACAAGTACAATTTTGACAGAAGCAGCAGGAACATCACTTAAAAATAAGGCGTTCTATTGCATCAAAAACATTAAGTGTGAAAATAACCACTATGTGAAACTTAAAGCAGAAAATACGAGTGAACATTTTAACGATGATATAGAAAAGTATAATAGTGAAATGTTGGATTCCGAAAAAAACATTACTATATCAAGAACAATAAATATAACTATAGATAATATAATCAAATTTTTTATTGAAAATTATTCTTTTAATAAAGAACAGATTCTAGAAATTAGAACTAAAATCATAAAAACATTACAAGAAAAATTCCCAGAGTTACAAAACATCAATTTGAATGCCGCATCTGAATGCGGTATTTATCGAATATTATACCCTAAAGTCGCCCAAGATTGTGCTAAGAAAAAACCCATTTATTATAATCCTCAGTTAAATATTGTTCGTGAAATCACCGAAATACTTACAAATGAAATTTTAACTCAAGAGATAATCAGAAAAACAGGAGATGAAAATTTTTCTCTGTATCAGTTCCACAATGATACTCTTGAAATAGCTCATAGAGAATTTATTGAAAGTATAAAACAAAATAAAATTGAACCTAAACCATGCCACGATTAGAACAAAAAAAGCACCATGTTAATTTACCCATATTATTCATACAGTTAAACTGTAAGCAAGGTTGCTAACATGATTAGCAACCTTACTTTTATTTCATGCTATAACCAAGTTCCAAAACGTTTTATATAAAACTGTTTCATAAGTTGAGCAACGACACAATAACTGACTAAGGTTAATACTAACCATGGGAAATACTCAATAGGCAGAGGTTGTAAGCCAATCATTGCACCAAACGGTGAGAATGGAATATATAAACCAAGTGCCATAATTAGCCCTGTTGTTAATAATACTGGTAATGCCGCGGTACTTTGAATAAACGGGATTTTCTGTGTACGTAACATATGAACCACTAATGTTTGCGACAATAATCCTTCCACAAACCAACCTGATTGAAATAGCGCTTCATGAGCAACACTATTTGCTTGGAATACATACCACATTAATGCAAAGGTAGTAATATCAAATATCGACGATGTGGGTCCTATCCACACCATAAAACGACCAATATTTTTAGCATCCCATTTACGTGGACGTTTTAAAAATTCTTTGTCCATTTTATCCCAAGGTAATGCTAATTGGGAAATATCATACAGCAAATTTTGCACTAATAGATGGATAGCTAACATGGGTAAAAAAGGAATAAATGCGCTGGCAATTAAAACTGAAAACACATTACCAAAATTAGAGCTAGCGGTCATATTCAAATATTTGATGATATTACCAAAAGTTTCTCTTCCCTTAATAACACCTTGCTCCAAAACCATTAAATCTTTTTCTAACAAAATAATGTCTGCTGACTCCTTGGCAATATCAGTGCCTGTATCAACAGAAATACCCACATCGGCATCACGTAATGCAGGTGCATCATTAATCCCATCACCTAAGAATCCAACGGTATGACCATTTGCTTGCAGTAATTTTAAAATTCTCGATTTTTGTAACGGCGTTAGCTTACAAAATACGGATACCTGTTCAACTTTTTGCTTTAGTTGTTCATCAGATAATGCTTCAACCTCAAGACCCGTCATAATTTCACTGATATTTAAGCCAACATCATGACAAATTTTTTCGGTAATAACGGCATTATCACCCGTTAATACTTTTACCGTCACACCATTTTCACGCAGCGCCGCAATTGCAGCAATTGCACTTTCTTTTGGGGGATCAAGGAAAGTCAAAATACCACGTAATTCGAGCTGTTCCTCAGCTAAAGCAGAAAGAGGTAAACTTGCCTCATCATTATTTAATACACGAGTAGCAAGCAATAACACTCGAAAACCTTGACGATTATAGTCACTCACTAATTCAGTGATGTGTTCTCTAGCTTGCTGATCCAATAGTTGAGATTGACCATTTTGCTGATAGTGAGTACATACAGCTAACATCTCTTCTGCCGCACCTTTGCAAATCAATAGTGCGTCACCCTCCGGCGTTCTGACCGTAACGGAGAGTTTGCGACGTACAAAATCAAAAGGTAACTCATCGATTTTTTGGTACGCCCGTAGATGTTCGATATCATCTTTTCCTCTTCCTCGACGGATAATCGCCTGATCCATCATATTTTTTGCACCGCTTTGATTAAAACTATTCAACCAAGCCAGTTGCAAAATTTGATTATCTCTCTGCCCATCACTATCAAGATAATGCTCTAATATGATCCGATCTTGTGTCAATGTCCCCGTTTTATCTGTGCACAGAACATCCATCGCCCCAAAGTTTTGAATAGCATTCAACCTTTTGACTATCACCTTGTGTTTAGACATGGCAATAGCCCCTTTGGCTAAGTTTGAACTGACAATCATCGGGAGCATTTCTGGTGTTAGTCCAACAGCCACGGCAAGGGAAAACAAGGTTGCTTCAAACCAATCACCTTTTGTAAAACCATTAATCAGTAAAACAATCGGTACCATGACTAACATGAAACGGATCAGTAACCAACTCACACTGTTAACACCGCGATCAAACGCCGTTTGCGCACGACTACCCACAATTGACTTGGCTAATGAACCTAAGTATGTTTTCCCCCCCGTCGCAACCACAATCCCTCTTGCTGTGCCGCTAGTTACGTTGGTTCCCATCAAACAAATATTAGACATCTCTAATAATTCATTTTCAGTCGGTGATGTTGGCTCAATACTTTTAGCGGTTACATCACCTAAAGTGTCATATTTTTCAACAGGGATTGATTCACCGGTAAGTATCGCTTGGCTGATAAATAAGTCTCGCGATTCAATCAATTTAAGATCAGCAGGTACCATATCTCCCGCTGATAACAGCACGATATCACCGGGAACAAGGCATTTTATCGGCACCTCTTTGCGTACGGAGCGCCCAGTTTTATTATCACGGCGAAATACTGTTGCAGTTGTGCGCACTAAAGATTTCAGAGCCTCCGCAGCTTTATTGGTACGATATTCTTGCCAAAACCGTAACAATCCACTCAGTAGCACCATAGTGACAATGATGATAACCCCTGTTAAATCAGTTTCTTCACCTTGTCGCTCGGGGATCAGATAGTCAGTAAAGAAACTCACTATCGCTAATGTTATTAATACAAAAATGAAAGGATTTTTAAATGATGAAAGGAGTTGCTTCCATGCCGGTGGTGCTTTTTCATGAGCGACTTCATTTTCGCCTTCAGTCACTAAGCGATCCAATGCTTCATTATCAGACAAGCCCAATAGGTTAGTTTGATATTCATTCAACACTTGTTCCATTGTTTTACTTGCTTGTTCACCAACAATGAATTTTTGGCGCACGGGTGCTTTAGCACTTTTACGTTGATGCCTTATTTCAGTCATGATACTTATCTCTATCTAGCACTTATGATGCTTTTATAACCGCTATCTAACTGAAAATAAGTTGACTCTAAATAATTCGAGGTACAGATAGGTGACTGGAGTAATAAACCTAGTCAACAATACAGCAACTTGAAGTATGACGAGTATCTTTATTCATCGTTAGATAGCTCCCATATTTTCTCCATGACGGAGGGTGATCGTCCATTTTGGCTCCTTTAGTTAATCGTTCTTCAGCAATCAGGCTGGTAACTCTGATGCCACTTTCCAGTTGATAGCACTGACACTTTGTTCAAGACTGATCCGACAAACCAGCGCTTCAATTTCTTTTTGTTCCGCAGGTGTTGCTAAAAATTCAGCAACAACTTCTAACTGTTCAGGTTTCAGTGTATCGGCACTACTTAATGACTGTAGGCGAATGTGTAATCCATTTATGGCTTGCAAAATCAGTGTCCTAACGAGTATTTCATCACCTTGATGGCACATAACACGGATCTTATAACTCTGTTCAACATCAAGCGCTTGCTGTTGTGGCTGCTTATTAATACGTTGTGCAGCTTCTCTCAATAAAATATTGGCGCAGAGGATCAGCAGTGTAGCCATAACCGCCAAAGAATATTGCCCTAAGCCACATAGCACGCCGATCCCCGCTGAACACCACAGTGTTGCCGCTGTATTCAGACCTCGAATGTTCATCCCTTCGCGCATGATCACGCCTGCACCTAGAAAGCCGATCCCTGAAACGACTTGCGCAGCAATCCTTCCAGGGCTATCAGGTGATGTCGTTACAGAACTTAAAATAAATACCGCCGCCCCCGTTGCAACCAATGCATTAGTGCGAAGACCAGCCATACGTTGGCGCCATTGGCGCTCAGCGCCAATTAAAGCACCTAAGCACATTGCGGAAGCTAAATTTAAAATTTCGAATGTAAATAACATGAGTATTCCTCCAAAAAATAGATATTTTGGATAGCAAAATATATGGAATTAAATCCATAGCACCTTAAGTTTGAATAATTAAATAATTATTCAGAAATTATTGGCTATTGCCTGGAGGAAATAATGAATAAAGGTAGATCTTCATGATCTGTACTCGCAATAAAACTTAAGTTGTTGATAGTAAACAACTGTAAAAAGGAGTATCGAGTGAGTTAACGCTGGATACTGCCTACCCTATTAGTCACTAGTGGCAAGCAGTTAATAGAATAGATAATTAATAACTTGCCAGTAAATTTAAATTTTTATTACAACTCTGACTGTCCAAGTAATTATCTCCTAAGAAAATTTGCAAGAAGTATAGATTGCTAAATTTATGAAGTAAAGCCTTAATATTATTTTTATACTCTAAATAATTCGAAGTACTGCTAGATGGTAAGTGAATAAGGTGTTAGGAATATCCATAAACATGTGATGAGCAGCGAATGAATCCAGCCGCTATACCCCAACCAAACCATTGAACTCGAAATATAACGAGTATAATAAATTTAGTTTTCAATCGGTGTAACAAAAACCCCTTTTCCGCCCTCTTTTTCATTAAAAAACCAGATACCACCAGGGTAATCAGGCAAAGAAACTAAATACATAACCCCTTCATTAAATGGCTCAATCAGTAAGATTTTACCTTCACGGCGCTCTTGGCCATCTGTTTTCACATAAACACGGTCATGGATTTTCATTAGGCGGTAGTCTCCAATAAAAATGTATACACTAAATAATTCAAGATGCAGTTAGTCGGTAAGCAAATGAATCACAAAATGCAGTAACTAATGCGAATGAGTGTGATCACCATACCTTGATGAAAGGCGCTGCAACTTGAAGTGTCACGAATATATACAGGATCGAGTATAGCGGATACGAAAAAGCCCGTCATTAAAATGACGGGCTTTAGAAATCAGTTAAGCAATTAAGCTTAGATTGCAGTTACGTTAGCAGCTGCTGGGCCTTTTGCACCGTTTTCAATGGTGAATTCAACTTGCTGGCCTTCAGCCAGAGTTTTGAAACCAGCGCCCTGAATGGCAGAGAAGTGAACGAAAACGTCTTTGCTACCATCAGCAGGAGTGATGAAACCGAAGCCTTTAGACTCGTTGAACCACTTAACTTGACCTTTCATTTTGTCGGACATTTGACTTTTCCTATATAACATCAAAAAAAACTTGCCTTTTCGGCATATATTGGCCGGAGTCTACTATTTAACAGGAAAAAACCAAGATGAAGCGTAACGGTCAAAGGCTATCTGGGATAACTTTCTCTTTCGAACACAATAACTCAGTAATCGTACATCAAATAGGACTGCTAAACAGGCCGATACTCATTAACTCATGAGTTAAGGATAATAGCAACTATTTTGTATGGATTACCCTTAAAAAAATGCTGTTTTTTCGGTTGTGTCACTTTTCCGATAATTGGGTTAACAAAAACTTTGCATTTTGTTGATAATTTAAAGTTTTATGAAGGTAAACCGCCCAACCACTCAGTCAGATAATTCTTACCCTGAAACAATTACACTCAAAATTTTTCATAATTGATATATAACAATTTCATTTACGCATGATACTCTTCATGCATAGAAGTCTTACAAAGAGCGGTCACATCATGGATATTATTAAACAAATACTTATAGAAGATTTGGATACCATCAATAAAAATGAAAAACGTGATGGAAAACCTTACTTCAACAGCCAATTCATCGCTAACCATCCCTATCTATGCATTGGTATGGTTGCCGCTTATATCCCATTGGCAATCTTAGTCCTCTATGCGCCCTACTTTGGCGTGTATTGGATGCTTGGCTTTACTCTATTATTTATTATATTAGGTGCTGTTTTGCTGTTTGATATTAAGCCAGTTTATCGTTTTGAAGATATTGGAGTGCTTGACCTGCGGGTTTGCTATAATGGAGAGTGGTTCGTCACTGAAGAAGTTTCACCATCCTCTATTCAAAAAATCCTTGATTCAAATGAAGTTAATCATGCAATTAAGCAAGAAATAAACCGTTTGATGGCACTTAAAGGAACATTGTCGTTTTATGATATTTACCATATTGCCTATCCTGAAATTCCATCGCCAACACAAACGACAGTGATGGCACAGAATAAAGCGCAATATCAATAATATAGAATAAAAATCAACCATAATGCACAGTCAATAACCAAACGAATTATTTTTGTGTTTTTATCGTTGACAGTCTGAGGTGATATCGCTAATATGCGCCTCGTTCTCAGGAACAAAGCAATTCCTCCATAGTTCAGTCGGTAGAACGGCGGACTGTTAATCCGTATGTCGCTGGTTCAAGTCCAGCTGGAGGAGCCAAATTTGAAAAGCCCGCTATAAAGCGGGCTTTTTGCTATCTGATACCTAGCACTTCTCTGCGCCAACTCTGCACACCTTGTGCATTGCGAGCATATTGTCTTACTGGCTTTAATACATTACTGAAAAAGGCATAATAGCCTTCACATAATTGATTGCGGCCTGATTGATTAACATGAGCTGGGCAACCACCTTGGCAAACCATTTTCACATCACACTGTTGGCACTCTTTACGACGGCTTTTATTTTGCCCAAAAGGCAATGCCACTGATGAATTTACAAAATCACTCAATCCTTTTTCACCATTAAACAGACCTAAATAATGGCGTTGGTCTGCTTGGTGGTCACATGCGTAAATCTCCCCTTTTGTTTCCATCATCATATTTGTACCGCAGTGTTCTGAATGTACACACGAAGTACTCACTTGCGTAAAATATTGGCTATAAACTTGCTCAATATTCATCACGAATACCTTACCAAGGTGATGATGTTGTTGCCATTGTTGATAAACACTGTTTAAAAATTTACCCCAATTCTCTGCGCTCAATGTAAAACCTTGCCCAAGAGCATCACCTTCTAACATTAACGGCTGAAATTGAATATAACGCCCCCCAAGTTGAACAAAATGAAGGTAAATTTCCTGACCAAGATCCGCAACGTCATCATGGATAACAGTCAATATGTTAAATTCAATCTCAAATTGTTGAAGCAAGCGAATACCTTTGATGACCTCATCGTAGCTCCCGACATTTCCTTTTCGGTTATGACGATAACGATTATGCACCTCTTCAGGACCATCAAGACTCACTCCAATAATAAAATCATGTTGTTTGAGAAAGCGGCACCACGCAGGGGTCAGTAATGTTGCATTGGTTTGCAACGTATTAATAATGCGCACGCCCTGCGGAGTATAGTGTTTCTGTAATGATACTGCCCGCTTGTAAAAGTCCAATCCTGCCAATAACGGCTCACCGCCTTGCCATACAAAATTGATTTCTTTGCTATAAGCTGGCTGAGCAGCAACATAGTTTTTGATAAAAGGCTCTAGCATCGCTTTTATCATCGGAACGGCTTTTTGTTGCTCGGATTGGGGATAGTAGCAATAATCACACTTTAAATTACAACCAGCGCCAACAGGTTTTAACAGTATATGAAACGGGATCGCCGATCTTAATGGCTTTGTCTGCAATACCGGAGGGTCATAAAATGCGATTTTCATGTTCCCCCCTTATTTCACTGGTACGGGTTCAATACGTTTATTGGTTTTCGGATCAATACCAATATAATGACCACTCGACTCATCAACACCGATATAATCAACCGCTTCCCCCTTCGCTTCAATAATCATGCCTGTCGCAGCAAACTGTTCATATTGCTGTTGTAGTTTCTTAACAATATCAGGGTGCTTTGCTGACACATCTTGTGTTTCAAGAGGGTCGTCTTTTAAATTAAATAATTGCCATGGTGCCATTTCTGCTTTTGGCGAACCTTTAACTAAGCGCCTTAACTTCCAATCACCGTCAACCAATGCCGCCTGATTATGTAATTCGACACCAAATGAATATTGTGGATTAATATTAGCTTTATCAAGTAAATGAGATTTAAAACTGGTTCCTAACATAGGAAGTGGATGAATGTTTTTAATCTGCTTATTTGCATCAATACCGGCAAATTCATATAGCGTTGGCGCAATGTCATATACGGCCATCGGGGTGTTATCAATACTCCCCGCTTTGCCAATACCCGGCCCTGTGATAATCAGATCAGTGTTGATCCCCCCTTGTGCACTGGTTGTTTTATGAAAATTTGCATAAGGGGCATTGCTGACATTAGCCCAATGAGGTCCCACAGAAACAAAAGAATTCTTACGACCAATATTTTCATAGCTATTATCAAACTGCTCCCAATATTCAGGTTCAGATTCATAATAAAAGCCGGATGCAGGGTTAGCGCCATTATCTGTAGCAAAAATAATAATGGTATTTTTATCTCTTCCTGTTTCTTTGAGTGTATTGATCACGCCACCAATCTGATCGTCCATATAGGCAATCATCGCCGCATAAACTTGCATGGTTTTAGCCGCATAACGTTTTTCTTCAGAAGTCAGCTGTTCCCACTCTTTATCAAGATCAAGCTCGGGCATTGGCGTTTTATCATTAATAATACCAAGCTCCTTCAATCGATTGATACGCTGGCGATAGACTTTGCCAAATCCTTCATCATATTGGCCATCAAATTTACTGATCCAATCATCAGGGGCTTGGATTGGGTCGTGAGGAGCGGTAAATGCAAGGTAAGCAAATATGGGTTGATCTTTAGGTGTCTGCTTAATCCACTGCTCAAGCTGCTGAGCATAGTTTTTGCTTGAGTAAAAATCGCTTGGTAATGACGTCTTTTCACCATTTAATGTGTAGTAGGTATGAAAACTTTCTACGGTGCCTAAAGGCATCGCATCATCAAAGTGGCTAGTTCCTCCTCCCATAAAAGCAAATGCTTGATTAAATCCTCTATCTGTCGGTCTAGCGCCTTTGGTATAACCTAAATGCCATTTACCTGACATTAAAGTATTATAACCCGCATCTTGAAAACGTTCCGCCATCGTGACGACACGATCAGTTAAACGTAATTCATAACCTGGTTGGCCGACCGTGTTTTCGTACCACCACATTCCCCCCATTCCTGCTTGCTGGTTGGTTGCCCCTGTCATCAACATTGAACGAGCAGGAGCTGACATAGGCGAGGTATAATATTGGCTCATCCTAACGCCTTGATCAGCCATCTCTTGTAAATTTGGCGTTGGAATTTCCCCACCAAATGGGCTTATGTCTGAATAGCCCATATCATCAGCAATAATAATGAGAACATTAGGTTTTTCATTGGTTTCACCAAATGTAGCCCCTGAAATAACTGAACTTAATGCAACTGCTAACATCGTTTTTTTGATCATAGCCTATCCATTATTGTTAATTATTTGTGACATTAACGTTAAGTATTGTTTCCCTCTATGGCTATCGTTCTTCAGTATGATAGCTATAGGACTACTTTTCGCTGACATAATCACCAATTTGCTTATTTAGCAATCACTTGACGTTTTTTTTAATATTTATGCTTTACAACGAACGGCAGGATGGGTAATATGCGCCTCGTTCTCAGGAACAAAGCAATTCCTCCATAGTTCAGTCGGTAGAACGGCGGACTGTTAATCCGTATGTCGCTGGTTCAAGTCCAGCTGGAGGAGCCAAATTTAAAAAGCCTGCTTTTATAGCGGGCTTTTTGCTTTTCTGGACTTACCTTTTCCCTCTCTCCCCCCTCTTAATCACCTTAAATATTGCCTTTCGGTGAAACTTGCATCGATTCGATCACATAACAGGCAATCAAACTTTTATTGTGGTTTCTTCTTTGACATTTCACATCGGTAAGGCTAATATTCGTCTCGCTTTAAGGAGTTCCTCCATAGTTCAGTCGGTAGAACGGCGGACTGTTAATCCGTATGTCGCTGGTTCGAGTCCAGCTGGAGGAGCCAACTTAAAGATCCCCCGTCTATATCGTTATTCCATTTATTTCCCTTTTAATTATATATCCTTAGCGTGTTAACAACCATTTTTACTGCCTAGCAAGATAATCATTAATTAACATAGATATTTTATCATCGTCGCTTTATACTCTAAATAATTCGAGGTGCGGCTAGGCGGCAAGTGAATGAGTCGCTGGGAGCATAGAAAACTATGTGACTAGTACGAATAAATGCAGCCAACAACGCTGCAACTTGAAGTATGACAAGTATAAGATCCTGTCCCGGCTTGAGCAGCACCTCGCTCATCATTTTATTTTCCCCTTACGGAGCCGGTTTCATGACAACAACTTTAACTATTCGCCGCCCTGATGATTGGCATGTTCATTTTCGCGATGGCGAGATGCTAAAAACAGTTGTACCTTACACCAGTCAATTTTTCGGTCGTGCCATTGTCATGCCAAACTTAGTCCCACCCGTGACAACCATTGAAATGGCAAAAGCCTATCGCGAACGTATCATTCAAGCTGTTCCTGCTGGTCAGCAATTTACCCCATTGATGACATGCTATTTAACTGATAGCACAAATGCTGATGAATTGATCCGTGGTTTTAATGAGGGTGTATTTACTGCATGTAAATTATATCCAGCCAACGCAACAACCAATTCAAGTCATGGTGTATCGGATATTAAAAATATCTATTCGGTACTGGCAGCCATGGAGCAAGCGGGTATGCCTTTACTGATCCATGGTGAAGTCACCGCCAGTGATATTGATATTTTTGACCGCGAAGCGCGTTTTATTGAACAAGTGATGGAGCCGCTCAGAAAGGCATTCCCTAAATTGAAAGTCGTTTTTGAGCACATTACAACTAAAGAAGCAGCACAATATGTACAAGAAGCTGATGGTTCTTTAGCCGCGACACTGACCCCTCAACATTTAATGTTTAACCGTAATCATATGTTAGTGGGGGGCGTTCGCCCTCACTTGTATTGCTTACCTATTCTCAAACGTAATATTCATCAAGAAGCGTTGCGTACAGCCGTGGCATCAGGGAGCGATCGTTTCTTTTTAGGGACAGATACCGCACCGCATGCCCAGCACCGTAAAGAATCGTCTTGTGGTTGCGCGGGTGTATTTAATGCGCCAACCGCACTGGCAGCTTATGCAACCGTATTCGAAGAATTAGGGGCATTAGAGCACTTTGAAGCATTCTGTTCATTAAATGGTCCAAAATTCTATAATTTACCTGTCAATGAAGGCTATATTCAGTTAACGAAAGAGCAAAATATCACTACAGAAACCATTGAATGTGGTAATGATAAACTGATCCCATTCCTTGCAGGCGAAGATTCTCGCTGGACTATACGTAATCTCGATTAAATGTTTTCAACGGGGAATTTATTCCCCGTTGATTTATTTGTTATATGTTAAGTTTTTGTGCATTAACTGCTATTTCTGCATAAAAAAGTCAGTAACCCCCTTTTCAATTAGCAAAATCCCCTTATACTAACAAGTACTCATTGCGTATGAGTTTTCGCCCTTAGTCAGTTATCGATATATATTTATCTCGCAGTATGATTAGGAGGTGTACATGAATAGAAAAGATGATGTAATTCAGACCCACCCTGTTGTTGGCTGGGACATCAGTACTGTTGATGCTTATAATGCAATGATGTTACGTTTGCATTACCTCCCAGAAAAAAGTGAACAAAATGAGAATGCCATTGTTGATAAAACAATGTGGTTAACAACCGATGTAGCCAGACAACTGATTAATATTCTACAGGCCGGTATTGATAAAATAGAATCCGGCGATTATGTAGAACCAGGTTTTAAGACGCACTAGTGAAAGTAATGGATATTTGGTACATACCAAATATCCATTAACCTAATATTTTTCAATCTTAGTCAATACCCTCTAATAATTCATATCATTAATTCATTTTAAATTATATTTACTCCTATATAATTCAATCATATTATAAATTTATGCTATTTATAATGATATGATTTAAAATTATTGCTTTATTATAAAAAAATAAGAACAATTAATCGTAATTTATAATTCACTTATTGACTTCAGCATCCATTCCAATTTATTGTAATATTCTTTTCGAACAAGGATGTTCCTTATGAAAATATTAGTCATTGATGAATGTTATTATACTCGTGTCGGCATTACTGAATATTTATCTTCTAATAAGAAATTAGAATTTATTAGCGTAGGCTGTATAAAAGAAGCGATTAACTGTATTAACAATTGCAAGCCAACCATTATACTGGTTAATTTAACCTACTATTGTCATCATTCTCATTTTTGCTTAGCCTTAAAAAAACTATTAAATACTTCAAATGAGATAAGATTTTATATTTATATTAACGCAACTTACCCAATATCAGATAAACCATTGTTATTAAAAGACAATTACTTCATTATGTCTAAGAAGATTATTATTCCGACATTAAATAAGGTGATCAACGAACCCGAGCAAATCGAAGAAACTATAAAATTAACCAATAATACGAACTCTTCAATATTTACATTAAAAGAACAGTGTATAATCAACAGCTGGATGAATGAAACACCTAATCATATTATTTCAAAGAAGTTGGGGATCAGTAACAGTACGGTTTATTCACAAAAAAGACATATTGCATCAAAAGTTTATGTAAAAAATCGCATTGAACTGTTTTTTATTTATAATATTTTTAAATATTTATATTAAAAAAATCCCCAATAATTGGTTAAACAACTATTGGGGCTGAAAATAAATATTTTTATTTATATGAATTACTTATCATTATTTAACAAACCATCGGATAAACGATGACGTGATTTATTAAATATTTTATTACTCACTTCACGCCCTGCACGGCGAGCGCGTTGCTCTTCTTCTGGCAGTTTCATTTCTTCTGTACATGCACTGCTGCAACAGCCTTCATATTTTTCAGCGCATGAAGGGCATTGAATAAACAATAAATGGCAGCCATCATTACGACAGTTAGTATGCGAGTCACACGGCTCACCACACTGGTGACAACTCGCTAGCATATCTTCAGTGATCCGCTCACCCATACGGTTATCAAACACAAAGTTTTTACCTTTAAAGCGTAATGGCAAACCTTGCTCTTTCGCCTTGCGTGCATACTCAATAATACCGCCTTCAACGTGATAAACGTTTTTAAAGCCATTATGCAACATATAAGCACTGGCTTTTTCACAACGAATACCGCCCGTGCAATACATCACAATATTTTTGTCTTTTTGTTGTTGCAGCATTTCAACTGCCATTGGAAGTTGCTCTCTAAAGGTATCAGAAGGCACTTCAAGCGCATTTTCAAAATGACCAACTTCATACTCATAATGATTACGCATATCAACAAAAATGGTCTCAGGATCATCAATCATCTCATTAACTTCATGAGCTTTGAGATACTTCCCAGTATTCGCTGGGTTAAATGACTCATCAGTAATACCATCAGCAACCACTCGCTCACGCACTTTCATGCGCAAAACCCAGAAAGATTTACCATCATCATCAATAGCAATATTCAGACGTAAATTATCTAGCTCAGGACTGGTGGTATAAATGAGTTCACGTAGAGCTTCAACATGAGATTCAGGTACACTGATTTGCGCATTAATCCCTTCTTTCGCGATGTAAACACGCCCAAAAACATTCAGCTCTTTAAATTGTTTGTACCAGTTATCTCTGAATGCATCAGGATCTTGGATGTTAAAATATTTATAAAATGAAATCGTCGTACGTGGTTCCGTCTCCGCCAACATACGTTCTTTTAGAATTTTATTTGAAACTTGGTTATGTAACACTGGCATGGTGTTCTCTTTTCCTTTGTAACGAGTTAATATTTATAACTTTAAAGCATATTGTGTCCACGAAGTGTCCACACTAAAACATTAACAATATTATCGCTGTTATTTTGTTAAGAAAAAACCCTTTATATTAAATGGTTTTGTTAATGATTAATTGAAGAACAGTATCCGCAATATTGACTGATTTCAGGATCTCCAACCATTTATGTCGAAGAGCTGAAATATGATCTAGGCTGAGAAGCTACACTTCTGGGCAATAGAGATGATATTTTCGTATCTTAAGCGCTGAAGTAGGTATTGAATGAATACCTGATGGTTGGCACGCTTTCCCTATACACTTTGATAAATAATCATTGAATTTATTTCAAATTGAAATTAAGTTATATTATAACATTTAACCTTCAATACCATTATCGCCACACCTGTTTAATCTATGATGATGAAATTCAATATATTATTTCTATTTTTCAGTTTGATATTCACCACAAAAAGCTTTGCTCACCCTCATAGTTTTATTGATATGCAGGTTACCCCAGAGATCAAAGAACATCAATTTGTTGGGTTGGCATTTACATGGAAAATGGATCCGATGACTTCCGCAGACATCGCTTATGAGCTTAAAAATAGTAAAGAAGACGAACCAAAATGGCGAGCCCAAGCCGCTGCTATTATGGCAAATATCCTTGCTCAAAACTATTTCACCGATTTCTATTCGCAAGGCAAAAAAATAGCTTTTCAAACATTACCTAGCAATTACCGCTTGCAGCGAGATGGATTACAGCTCATTTTTTCATTCACCGCACAACTAAAGCACCCCATTCCAGTTGCAGGTGCCAATATTGAATTTATGACCTACGACCCTACTTTTTTTGTCAGTATGACTTACCCTGATCAAAAAGCGCTCCACTCAGCAAAAGCGCCTCAAACACAATGCAAAATCACCTTACATGAGCCCGATGTTACCGATGAGCTACGTTTTTATGCCTATTCTTTGGATATTGACCAATCCCCCGAAGAGGATGAAACACTGGGGCTACAGTTTGCACAGAAGGTAAAAATACAATGTCAGTAATTCAAACGATTAATGCATCTCGTTTAAAAATAATGGGTTCAGTTTTATTACTGGTTGTGATTGCAGGTGTCAGTTATCAAATTTATCAATATTGGCCGTTGTGGTTAAAAACGAGTGTGATATGGCAACGTCAGCTCAATTTATCGCTAACTGAACTACTGCAATCTACTCAAGAGCAACCTTTTCACGCGGGATTGCTGTTAATAGGGGTGAGTTTTTTATATGGATTACTGCATGCTATTGGCCCAGGGCATGGCAAACTGATTATTACCACATATATTGCCACTCAGCCGACCCAACTAAAACAGAGTGTTGTCCTAAGCCTATTGGCCTCATTACTTCAAGGACTCGTTGCTATCGTACTGGTATCAGTGATTTTAATTATCTTTCAGCTATCTACTCGCCACTTACACATGGTTGGCCAATACAGTGAAAAGCTCAGCTATGCATTCGTGATCCTACTCGGTGTATTGTGTTGTTTTAAAGCACTGCGACAAGGGTGGAAAATTCGTCAAAAAAAAGCGGCCTCCGTGTTAAAAATTCAGTCGGTTTCCGTACTCAACAGCACAAAACCAAATGCAGTAATTAAACCGCCATCCAATGTAGAGCCCATCTGTGGTTGTGGGCATCAACATGTGCCTGCTCAGCATCAATTACACACCAATCTCAAAACACAAGCTATTGTGGTGCTATCTATGGGGTTAAGGCCATGCTCTGGAGCTTTATTAGTCCTGCTGTTTTCTTATGTTATTGGGGTATATCAGTGGGGAATACTAGCAGCACTGGCCATGGCAGTGGGTACCGCTTTAACCATTTGCGCTATCGCATTGTTTGTCTATTCTATGCGAAATGTAGCCACTCAGATGGCAAAGTCTAAGGGCTTTACATGGTCTCCCTATTGGGGGATCGCAATTAGCCTCTGCGCAGGTGTGATATTTATTTTATTGGGCCTATTGATGTATCAAAGTCTCATACTCAATGAAGTGGTTTCTCCGCTGCTCGCGCCTCGCTCTCGATAAAGAGACATAAAAAAAGGAGGGCTCCCCCTCCTGAAACTACGATGAGGTAGCCACATCGTATAAGCGCAATGTCAACTTTTTAATTATTCAGTGATCGGCGGCGTAGTACTGCTTTCGATCACTGTTTATATACTCTAAATAATGCAAGTTGCAGGTAAGCGACAAGTGAAGATAGTCGGGGGAGCATAGATACGCTCTATAACTCAATGAGCGTAGTCCCTTATCTCTTAACGCAAAGCCCTGCAACTTTAAGTATGATGAGTATATTAGCCAATTAGCTCAATTTTAGCTGGTAGGCCTTGTCTTACCGAAGCACCTGATACCCAATCTAACCATGTATTCGCTACTTCACGGGTTGGATCAGCAAAACCTAAGTCATTTAAGTTAATCCCTGAGCCATTCGCTGCATTCATTGGCAATGGATTACCATCAAGATAGTGCTGTTTAGCGCCCATTTCTTTGTGTCCATAACCATGCTCAATCGCTAGTACGCCAGGCATCACTCCATCCAATACACTGATTTGTGCCTCTGCATAACCACCCGGTGTGGTAATTTTGACCCAATCACCGTGCTTAACCCCCATTTTTTGCGCATCATCAGGGTGTATCGCAACCATATTCGTGGGTTTCACATGACGCAAACGCTCAATCATCGTGGTAGAGCTACTCATCACATGTGACTTAAATGACATCAGCTTTAATGGCCATTCCGCAGGTGGAAACACGTTGTTGATATCATCACCATTTGCTAAACGTGGTGGGTAATAGGTTGGACAACCGCTGTAACGTTCCCCCGTAATTGCATGTCGGTTAACGGCAACTGTTGGGTTCCAGATTTGTAATCCTTTTTTCCATTGCGGACCTGTCGCCTCACCATCCCACGCTTTTTCATAAGGAGCAAAACGTCCACCACGTGTGTAGATATACGCCACACGACGTATTTCTTCTGGCTTTAATGTTTTGCTCATGGCTGGCAAAATACGTTCAACACCACTGATTTGAATATCTTCCGTTGCCGCCTCTGGCACCGGTTTTTCGCCCATCCATGCCATATTCGCCGCGACACGTAGATAGTAATCCTCCGCACTATTTAACGGATATTTATTACCATCCATATCTTCAATGACGTTATCACCAAACCCCGGAAGGTTAAGTTCTTTAGCGACGGCGATACAGAAAGCTTCCATTGAAACGGGTTGTCCATCCGCCGTTTTCGCAGTACGTGACTCAACAATTGGCCAACGTGCTGTACTCGCTTTTACTTGTACACCAGACCACGGAGCACTGAACCCCCAGCTCTCAAAGTTATGTGTATCAGGTACAATATAATCTGCCAATGCGGTGGTTTCGTTCATAAAGGCATCGATACCGATAATTAATGGCAGATGCTTTGGATCTTTAAGCTTTTCTTCCATAACTTGACGGATCCCCGCAATACCATAGACAGGGTTAGTCATATTGGTGATCCAAGCCTTCAATGAGTACGGATACCCCATCAAAGCAGAAGCCAGCTGTTCAGTTAATTGCCCTTTCGCAAACGGATACCAAGGTGCTTTTGCTGGATACGGTTTTTCACCGGCCGCGATCCGCGCCTTAAATTCATCCGATTTTTCATAAACTTCATTACTGCGTGATAACACAACCCCTTTTGGCTTCACTTTACCTGCATAGCTTGCCATGTTGTAACGTGGGCCATCGCTTTCACCGTTAAATTTACCACCACCAACCGATACCCCACCTTTTAGGTTCAGGTTACCAATTAATGCGTTTAACATGATCACCGACCAAGCCGTATAAAAACCGTTACCGCCCATCATGCCACCATGAGAGATGACCGCAGCTTTACGATCATAGGAGGTTAATGCACGTCCTAAGGATTCAATAGTTTTCACTGGCACTTGGCAACGTTGGCTATATTCATCCAACGTCATTCTATCTGCGGCATCTTTTAGACATTGGAAGCTTGATTTCACCGTCACTTCGCTGCCATCGTGTAATGTGATGGTACGCGTTACGAACAATTCGGCGTTAGTCACATCATCAGCCAGTTTTAATTCACCTGTTGCATCTTGAACCATGTAAGCTTTTTGACTTGCTTCATCGTCAATAGGCTGGCCATTAAGATGAGCTGCAATCAATAATTGCCCTGCTAGTGGGTGATTGTCATCGGTGATCACTAAATGCGTTGAGTTCGTCCAACTTTTCTCACCCACGGCTTGCATTGATTTTTCACTGGGTACACTCAAATAAGCTGCATTGTAGCGCTCATTTTCAATGATCCAGCGGATCATCCCCATAACTAAGGCTGCATCCGTTCCCGGTTGCACGGGAACCCAATGCCCATGGTCATTCGCGAGCGTCGTGGTTAATGGTAACGCAGGTGCAACCACCACATAATTGAAATTATCGCGTAAACGCGCAGAAGCAAGTTGACGTCCTTGGCGTTTGAAAGGGTTACCTGATTGTGCTGGTGAAGTACCGATAAATAACGCAAAACGAACGTTATCCCAATCAGGTTTAACGTGGGCGTTTTTATCTAAATCGTCCATTAACGCGCCAGAGCCAGCACGATAAGCCAAACCACAATATGAGCCGTGTGCACCAAAGTTTTTACTACCAAATGCATTTTGTGCAAAGCGACGAATAAATCCATCACGACCATCATCGCCCGCGTTAGTGACTAATAATTGGTTAGCTTTAGGACCAAGCTTTGGTTGTGAGGGATCCAGTGGTGTTTCCAGATCACGAATGGCACGTAAGCCATCAACATGACCTTCACCAAATAGATCACCGCCTTCAACCACTTCTTTGACTAATTGTTCAAAACTGATGCGTTCCCACTTGCCTTCACCACGTTTGCCCACACGTTTCATGGGTTCAAGTATGCGCAGTGGGCTAGTCAAACCTTCCATGAGTGTTGCACCACGTGCACAAGCCGTTGAGCGATTTTCTAATCCACTTTCCCCACCCATTTTATTAAATGCCGTTTTTAAAGGCATACCATATGGGAAGTGTTTTTCATGTGACAGAGGGTGGTATGGATTTCCTGCTATGCGCAGAACTTCGTTTTTCGTTGTATCGACACGCGCACGAATACCACATTGCGTCCAACAACCAAAGCACTGGGTCATCGCAACCACTTGTTCTGGGTTTTCTTTCCATTCACTGTTGGCTTGGCCTTCTGGGCGTAACGAGTTGCCATGAATGCGGTCTAAAGTAACTTTACCTGATGTACCGTTCGCTAGGCCATCCACAGCACGCTTCGCTACATCACGGTAGCCAGCGCCGAACAGTGCTAATCCACCAACAACTAAACCACCTTTAAGCCATTGACGTCTTGAGAATTTAGCCATGTTGCACTCTCCTAGCAAACCAACGAACACCTTCACGAATAATAATGGTTAATGCGATCCACAAACCAAAGGTTCCAAACAGTGCGAGTAATCCATCTGTTCCCATCGGGAAATGATAAGGATTCACTAAAATGCTATATTTCGGCACTGCCTGAACTTCCATTAAGAACACCCAACGTAAGCTCCACGTTAGCCCCATCGCCACTAATGCAGTGATAGTGATATAAACCATCGGGCGTGTTGATTTTAAGTTACCGATTGACATCACCAGTGAGACTAACCACAAGGCACAGATCCCCATTAACATCCACCAACCAGGACTCGCGACATCAACTTGATGGCACACAGCAATACCTGAAATGGTGTCGCCTGATAACCATAGCGCAAAACAAACCGCCAGTAGTAATAAGGTGATCACTTGCATACGTGCTAAACGTTGCTGATACTGCGGTTCACGACGAGCCCCTAAGCCAATCAGAGCAGGAACCGCTTGCATTGCACTTAAGAACATTAAGACAGGGATCCACCAGCTAAACCAAATAGGTCGCGCAATCAGTACTGATGCTTCTCTACCTGTGTATAGCAGTAAACCAATCGCTGAAAGTGCAGATAATAAAGCAACCCAACGTGTGGCTTTAAACTCTTTTTTCCAGATAAACTTCACTAACAAAGCGATAAAATAAAGACCGGTAAATGTGGTAAATAAAGGTAATAATACTGAACCCCACCACATCCATGACCACAGCGTTGGATAGGCATAGAAATGCCAAACACGTGCAGTTTGATGTAAATCAGCGGTTAAAGCTAAAGGTGCCGTGATCCCCATCGTTATCGTGATAAACACGGCTATCATCTCTAAGCGACTATTTTCGCTCTTACCTTGCCAATGTAGGTAGCAGGCATACAGTGTTGCACAAGCCGCAATACCGATAAAAAAGAAGTATTGAACCGCCCAAGGTAACCAAAAAAACTCTTGGGGTTGTGCCATTATTTCTGCAATATAGCTCACTTGTTCACTCATCAGAACACCTCCTGCCACAATGCGGGTTGCCCTTTACCAGCCAACGGTTGAACAAAAGCATCGTCCAGACCGAGATAGAACACTTGCGGCAAGGTGCCACTTTCAGGTTTTAATACCTTAATTTCTGCTTCATGTTCCGTCAGCATTTGGCGAATAGTACTGTTAGGATCTTTTAAATCACCGATAATACGCGCACCACCGACACAGGACTCAACACAGGCAGGTAACAAGCCGACTTCAAGTCGATGTGCACAGAAAGTACATTTATCCGCGGTTTGTGTCGTGTGATTAATAAAACGCGCGTCATATGGGCAAGCTTGTACACAATAAGCGCAACCCACACAGCGTTCATTATCAATAACCACAATGCCGTCTTCGCGTTGAAACGTCGCTTGTACTGGGCAAACAGGTACACAAGGTGGGTTATCGCAATGGTTGCATAGGCGTGGTAGCAGGACGTTTGTGAAACCTTCCTCTCCCTTTAAGGAGACTTGATATTGGTTGACTGTGGTACGGAATTGCCCTTGTGGTGTTTGGTTTTCCACCGCACAACTGACAGTACAAGACTGACATCCAACACAACGGCGTAGGTCAATCAGCATCCCGTAACGCTTTTCAGGATTGCCTTCACGACGAGTTGGGGAGAAGTTTAGCCCTGCTTCAGCAATCGGGATCAACGATGCTCTCGCAGTGACTGCCCCTAATTGTTGTAGAAATTTTCGTTTACTCAGATCCATAATTGGCTCCAGTAGGACATTGCTAATACATAAATATGGTAAGTTTTAGTTTTACAGGCTTTATTGGCCGTTATTGCAATCTATTTGTGATAACCACAATAATTTTTATTTTTCTTTAAAAACGGTGTGTTATCTTTAGTTACTTGTATTGTATGAGGGGCAGGAGAACCACCCTATTGTGGTTTACCACATACCCGTAATTAACTTGATCTAACGCAACGAATAACTCAAATACGCCTATGTCTCTGTATCGATTAATGATAGTTATGGTCATCGCATGGTCATTTCCCGCCATGGCTGCTGAATGGAAAATTGGTGTGCTAGCGCTACGCGGAGCAGCTTCAACCCAATCGCAGTGGCAAATACTGGCCGATACACTGAATAAATCGTTACCTGATGAACACTTCACCCTACTCCCTTTGAATCTTGATGAAATGCGCAATGCAATTTCAGAACGTAAAATTGATTTTTTGCTCACCAACCCTGCACAATTTATTCAACTCGATAGTCGCTACCACCTACGTTGGCTACTCTCTTTGCGCTCTTCATTAGAGCCAGATAGCGCAACTCGCAATGTTATTGGCAGTTTGATTTTAGTGCGTGCAGACAGCGACATTACTGAAGCCAAAAATCTGATAGGTAAGAAAGTGGGGGCAATTTCGCCTGATGCTTTTGGGGGATATCTATTAGGTTATAAAGTATTAAGGGATATGGGTTACGATGCAGAGAAAGATTTTCGTATGCAATTTCTTGGTTTCCCTGCGGATGCTCTACTGTATGCTTTACGTGACCATTCCCTTTCCGCGACAATTATCCCTGTTTGCTTGTTAGAAAACATGGATAAAGAAGGTTTAATTGATAAAACACAGTTTCGCCCTTTGATTGAACATGACAGCGCCTTGCCCTGTAAAACCAGCACTGAATTATACCCTAATTGGTCATTTGCTGCTCTTAGCGATGTGCCTGATAATCTTGTCGATAAAGTTACCAAAACCTTACTGTCTTCCGATAATTTAAGAATGCGTTGGGGAGCTCCCGCTTCGGTTAATCAAGTTGAAACCCTATTGCGCGATGTGAATCAACATCCACGACAACGGCAAATTTGGCAAGACATCGTGAGTTGGGTGATCCAGCATCAAATCACCATAACCATAGTCACATTATTTTTTATTTTATTGGGTATTAACCATATTTGGATCGCATTTCTTGTGCGCCGCCGTAGCCGCCAGCTGGAAGAAGCACATAACCGTTTACGACAACAAGAAGCCAATCTTGAACAAGCGCAGCGGCTGAATATTTTAGGGGAAATGGCTTCAGGTTTTGCCCATGAGCTTAATCAACCACTTTCTGCGATCCGCCACTATGCACAAGGCTGTATTTTGCGTCTCACCAAAGAATCGGCTGAGCACCCTCTTATCGGTACGTTGACTAAAATTGACAGCCAAGCACAACGTGGTGCGGACATTATTCGCAATTTGCGGCTCTGGGCAGGTAAACCTCACCAAGAAGTGGCATTACCACTACATCAGCAGCCTGTTTTAGCCACTATTCAACATATTTGGCAATTACTGCGGGTTTCACAACAGTACCCACAGGTAAAATTGATTTTACCTGACAATCACGACATCTCACTCAAACTTCCTGATACTTTGCTCGATCAGTTATTATCAAACCTGATTAACAATAGCTTACAGGCTGGAGCCAATACACTGCAATTTAGCTTTCATCTCGCGCCTGAGCGTTTTTTACTCGTCCTACAAGATGATGCGGGCGGTATGGATACAGAGCAACTCACTCAAGGTATTACCCCCTTTTCGACCACGAAAAAAGCGGGGTTAGGTTTAGGGTTGGTGATTTGCCAACGACTGATCCAAAGCCAAGGCGGTGATATTCGCATTGAAAATAACATCAATGAAGAAGGCTTAAATGGCCTAAGAGTGACGCTGATCTTTCCATATACTCTAGAGGTGTAACATTTACGGCGCTAATATGAGATAATGCCCATTAATCATAATGTAATGAGACTAACTATGACGCTAATTCATCTGGTGGATGACGATCCTGATGTCACAGATGCTTGCCAATTCCTACTTGAAACCCTCGACTATCATGTTGTCGTTTGGAATGACAGCGAACAATTTATTCAGCAAGCCAATCTTTTTGAAGAAGGTGTTGTATTGCTCGATATGCGTATGCCGAAACTGGATGGCCGCCAAGTTCATCAATTACTTAAAGAGCAACAAAGCACCTTAGCTGTGATTTTCCTCTCTGGCCATGGTGATATTCCTATGGCGGTAGAACAGGTCAAATTGGGTGCGGTTGATTTCTTACAAAAACCTATTGATAGCCAACAATTGGCAAAAACACTTGAACAAGCAAAAATTAAAACCATTCAAGCCACTGAAAGATATCTTATTCAGCAACGCTATCAAACACTAACGCCAAGAGAAAAAGAGATCTGCCAATACGTTTTACAAGGGCTGATCAATCGTGAAATTGCCGATGTGGCTTGCGTTTCAGTGCGTACAGTAGAAGTACATCGCTCACGAGTGATGGAAAAAATGGATGTGCGAAACATGGCTGAGTTAATCAGCACGTTACAAACAGCCAAATTATTGAATGAATAGTTTGTTATAATAAGATAACCATTGATTACTTTTTAGTATCCATTCAGTCATCAAAGGGTGACTGGTATCAGAGTATTAATGGCTGTTACAACAAATAGATAAATCAAAATATTAACCTGATTTTTGGAAAACAATGATACAAGCGCCAAAGTTTAATAAAAGTTTACTACATCCACGCTACTGGCTAACTTGGCTCGGGGTCGGCCTGCTTTACGTACTGATACTACTGCCCTATCCGATGATATATTGGATCGGTACTCGTCTAGGCTTGCTATCAAAACGATTCTTAAAAAAACGAGCTCAAATTGCCGATCGCAATTTAGAATTATGTTTTCCTGAAATGAGCCTACAAGAACGCCAACGTTATATCGATAAAAATTTTGAATCTGTCGGTATGGGGCTTTTTGAGACGGGTATGGCATGGTTCTGGCCTGAATGGCGTATTCGCCGTTGGTGCCGAGTTGAAGGCCGTGAAAATATGCTAGCTGCGCAAGAAACGGGGCGCGGTATTATTGTATTAGGTATTCATTTCTTAACGTTAGAAATGGGAGGCCGTACATTTGGTATGCTCAACCCCGGTATCGGTGTGTATCGCCCTAATGACAATAAACTACTCGACTGGATACAAACACGAGGTCGTTTGCGTGCTAACAAATATATGCTCGATCGCAAAGATGTGAAAGGCATGGTCCGAGTTTTGAAACAAGGTGAAATTGTTTGGTATGCTCCCGACCACGATTACGGCCCACGTAACAGCTCATTTGCCCCTTTATTCGCCGTACCGAATGCAGCAACCACTAATGGTTCAGCCATTCTATTACGCTTAGCCAAGCCCTTAGTGGTGCCATTTACCCTTCGTCGTCTCCCCGCAGGTAAAGGCTACGAGCTGTTAATTCAACCCGCTGTTGATGATTTCCCAATTAAAGATGAAGTGGCTGTTGCTACTAAAATGAACAAAATCATCGAAACGGAAATTCTCAGGGCGCCTGAACAATATATGTGGCTACATAGGCGGTTTAAAACTCGTCCCAAAGGAGAACCCTCTTTGTATGGCGATTTAGATAAAATTCATCATTAATCACACATCACGGCTGTTAATCATCTAACAGCCGTGAGTTTTTTAAAATAAGTAAGGAGTCTATGTTAACCAAAAACAATTATTGGAAACGCAATCTGTATGTGGTGTGGTTTGGCTGTTTCTTAACGGGTGCCGCATTTAGCCTCATCATGCCTTTTCTTCCGCTTTATATCGAGGAGCTGGGAGTCACCGATCACAGTTCATTAAACCTGTGGACAGGCGCCGTTTTCAGTATTACGTTTTTGTTTTCCGCCATTGCTGCGCCATTTTGGGGGCGGCTCTCCGACCGCAAGGGAAGAAAGCTGATGTTGCTACGCTCTGCATTAGGCATGGCAATTGTGATGGTATTAATCGGCTTCGCACAAAATATTTGGCAATTACTTGCACTCAGGGCAATACTTGGCCTGCTAGGGGGTTTTGTTCCCAATGCCAATGCGTTAATTGCAACCCAAGTTCCGGTGAAGAAAAGCGGCTGGGCAATGGGTGTTTTAGCTACAGGTGCCGTCAGTGGTGCTCTTATTGGCCCATTAATAGGCGGACTGCTTGCCGATCAATATGGTTTACGCCCCGTATTCTTTATCACGGCAACGGTACTGTTTATCTGCTTTTTTGTGACGTTATTTTACGTCCGAGAACGTTTTACCCCTGTATCACGTAAAGATGCACTCAATACCAAACAAGTTTTTGCCTCACTAAAAAACAAAAATTTAGTCATCAGCTTGTTTTTCACTACCATGATCATTCAAGCTGCTATGGGGTCGATTAACCCTGTGATCACCCTCTACATCCGTGATCTATCCGATTCAATAGAGAATCTTGCCTTTATCAGTGGTGTCATTGCCTCGATACCCGGTATAGCAGCCTTACTCAGTGCGCCGCGATTAGGGAAACTCAGTGACCGCATAGGCCCTGAAAAAGTCCTCTTAGCCGTATTAGGGGCTTCCATATTTGTGTTGTTCCCGATGGGACTTGTCAGTAGCTATTGGGAGCTAGGTGCTTTACGTTTTTTACTTGGCGCACTCAATGCCGCATTACTGCCCGCGGTACAAACCTTAATTATCTATAATATATCCCATGAGGTAACAGGGCGAATTTTCAGCTATAACCAAGCATTGCGTGATGTCGGTAATGTTACTGGCCCATTGATGGGTTCATTTGTCGCGGCAAGCTATGGTTTCCGAGCCGTTTTCTTTTTCACTGCGGCTTTAGTTTTATTCAACCTGATTTATTCATGGTATATGATCAAACGCCAAACACGCAGCAGCAAAACACCTTCTGTTTAATTTTTTGCATAAAAGCTGAAACGTTATTTTTCTATTTGTTCTTTATTCATTTCCCTCATTTATTGTAGGTATAACAGCATTTTATGCAAAAACAGCAAAAAACATAACTTAACATCATGTTTTTGAACGCTATGCTAGTTTTATAATCGACTCTTTTCATGTCAATAGAATTCCTGTATCTTCGCCTACCTTATCGTGAGAAATGCGATTGATATCGACTTTTCACCTTAAAAATACCATTTTCACCATAAACATATTCTGTTTATAAGTGTTTTTATAATAATGTATGTTAAAAATATGTTTACAGAGTGACGTTAACATATCTATATATTTTGGCGCCTTCAACTTTCTAAGGCGTTTTTTCAAGCACAACCAAATCAAAAATAAATATCGGAGTTACAGATGAATACTTCTGCGACCAAAACAAAAACCTTCTTTGGGCATCCATACCCACTGAGCTCACTATTCCTGACTGAAATGTGGGAACGGTTCTCGTTTTATGGTGTGCGCCCACTGCTCATCCTGTTTATGAGCGCAGCACTACTGCAAGGCGGCATGGGCCTACCTATTGAGCAAGCATCCGCTATCGTCGGTATCTTTGCGGGTGGGGTTTATATCACATCACTACCCGGTGGCTGGTTAGCTGACAACTGGTTAGGGCAACGCAGAGCAGTTTGGTACGGCTCACTGATCATTGCACTCGGCCATTTATCGATTGCTATGTCTGCGTTTTGGAGTAATACCTTCTTTTTCGTTGGATTACTATTAATCGTTCTAGGTACAGGACTGTTTAAAACCTGTATTACCGTTATGGTAGGTACACTGTATAAGAAAGAAGATACACGTCGTGATGGCGGTTTCTCGCTGTTCTATATGGGTATCAACATGGGGTCATTTATCGCTCCGCTGATCATCGGTCCATTACATGAAAAATATGGCTGGCACCTAGGCTTTGGCCTCGGTGGTATCGGTATGTTAATTGCCCTGCTGGTTTTCCGTTTTTACGCCATTCCACAGATGCGTCGTTATGATAAAGAGGTTGGCTTAGATTCCACTTGGAACCGCCCAACGGTTGAACGTAAAAATGTTGGCAAATGGGTTACCGTTGCCATGGCACTACTTGCAGTACTGGTTATCTTAATTGATAACGGCACTATTCCATTTAATGCTTCCACTATCGCCAAAAGCTCTGCTTATATCATTGCAACCTGTGTTGCCATTTATTTTGTTTTCATGTTCTTCTTTGCAGGCCTTAACAGTAGCGAACGTTCTCGCCTACTCGCTTGCCTGATATTATTAATTGCAGCCGCATTCTTCTGGTCCGCGTTTGAGCAGAAACCGACCTCATTTAACATCTTTGCTCGTGACTATACTGACCGCCAAATGGGTTCATTCGAGATCCCAACAATTTGGTTCCAGTCGATTAACGCCCTGTTTATTATTCTATTAGCCCCTGTATTTAGCTGGTTCTGGCCTTCTCTTGCTAAGCGCAACCTAAACCCAAGCAGTATGACTAAGTTTGTAATTGGTATCCTATTTGCTGCGGGCGGTTTTGCGGTGATGATGATGGCAGCAAACCAAGTATTAGCGACTCAATCAGGTGTATCACCTTTCTGGCTAGTCTCCAGTATTCTGTTGCTGACGCTCGGTGAACTATGCTTAAGCCCTATTGGGCTCGCCACAATGACTTTATTGGCACCACAAAAAATGCGTGGCCAAGTCATGGGGCTATGGTTCTGTGCAAGTGCGTTAGGTAACCTTGCAGCAGGTATCATGGGAGGAAATATCAATAAAGAACAACTGAATTCAATGCCAGAGCTGTTCTCTCACGTTTCGATGGCATTAGTTATCTGTGCAATCGTGCTAGCTGCATTGATTATCCCTGTTAGAAAAATGCTGAAAAATGCTGATGCCAATGAAGCAAAAGCAAAATAACTTATAGCCGTTCTTGATACTCTAAATAATACAAGATGCAGCTAGGTGATCAGTGAATAAGTCGTTAGGAACATAGAAAACACGGTGACTAGCACGAATGCCCGCTATCACCATATACACTGTGAAGTATGACGAGTATATAAAAACACCCGATACGCCATTGAGCCTATCGGGTGTTTTTTTATTTCGACGATTAACTATTATAAAGTATATACTTTCCTTCCCTACTTTCTTTTTTGGAACTCCATGATGAGTGGTATATCGCTTCCCGTTTACTATGTCGATGCTTTTACTAATCAACAATTCCGAGGTAACCCTGCCGCTATCGTATTATTAGAAGAGTGGCTTGCCGATGAGAAACTGATGGCGATCGCCGCAGAAATTAATCTCTCAGAAACCGCATTCTTAGTTGATGACCATATTCGTTGGTTTACCCCCAACCAAGAAGTTAAGTTGTGTGGTCATGCCACCCTCGCCTGTGCGTTTGTACTCCATCAATTTAAGCAGTTACCAATTACCCCTTTTACCTTCCAGTCCCTTTCGGGAGAATTAACCGTTTATAGAGATCAGCATGGTTTTACACTCGATTTCCCGCATCTGGAAACCGAACAAGTTGCCGTCTCCGATTATCCTCAATTAGCTGAAATCTTAGGTGTTGAGATTGCTTCTTTGTGGCTCGCTAAAGATCGCTACATCTGTTTTTTAAATGATGCAACTCAAGTCGCTAACTGCCAACCTGATTTTCTGGCTATGGCAAAGCTACCCTTAGCAGGATTAACGATCACCGCTGCCAGCGATGAAAAAAATGCGGATTTTGTATCACGCTACTTTGCCCCCGCAAAAGGCGTCGATGAAGATCCCGTTACAGGCACATCACACTGTGCGATAGCGCCTCTTTGGGCTAAGCAATTAAATAAAACGCAATTAATAGGTAATCAAATATCTGCTCGTGGGGGTATGATGCGATGCTCTATTGAAGGTGAACGCGTTAAGTTAACCGGAGAGGCAACTCTGTTTTTGACTGGCTACATCCATCTTACATAATTCGAGGTGCCGCTAGGTGAAAAACGATGGCTTGGCTAACGGAGTGTCTTTGTAACTTGAACGATAACGCGCCTAGTCAGTGTAATTTTTTTGAAAGCGTATTACACTGACGGCCTATTGTTTTTTATTAAGGCTAAGGCAACATCATGCGTTCTGAAGTTGATGAACTCATCACCCAAAAAATCGAAAATTCGATTACCAGTGTCTCCAAAGTTATCTTTCCGACGACCACCAATCACCATGACACCTTGTTTGGCGGCACAGCGTTAGCATGGATGGACGAAGTTTCTTTTATCACAGCAACACGTTTTTCTCGTAAACGTTTAGTCACGGTTTCGACAGAAAAAATTAATTTCACTCACCCCATTCCCTCTGGAACGATTGTCGAACTGGTAGGCAAAGTCAGTCGTGTAGGCCGAACCAGTTTAACCGTGAATGTCTCTATTTTTTTAGAAAATATGTACTGCGAGGGACGTGAAGAGGTGATCCACGGGCAATTTAATTTTGTGGCTGTTGATGATAACGGTAAACCAACCCCGCTGTTTGAACCGCAGTAACTATTATCTCATTGGGGTAAACAAAACAGTTTATCCCACATACTCTTTAGCATTCTGAATATATATTGATCCAAGTGCTTTTTTTACAGCACACGCTAATGATAGAATCCCCGCCCTTCGAGAACTCGATACGTGATAACAGCATGGCATCGCCATTGCTCTATTTGACTTAATCATTGTAAGTGCCATTGTGAAAATACTTTTTTCTATTTCTTTAACTACTGCAATACTTTCCGCTGTTTGGGCGTGGCTAGCAAACTCATTAGGATTAATTGGTTGGGCAGGCTTCTTAGGTTGTACCTCTTATTTTGCCTACCCAAAAGAAGGCTACAAAGGAGTATTAATTACGTTGTTGACGATTGCGAGCGGAGTTGTTTGGGGACTGGTCATGATCCACAGCAATAGCCTACTCGACAATATCCCTAATTTTGTTGAATACCTGATCACTGGCATTGTGGCCTTTATTATGTGTATTCAAGCTCAAAAGATATGGCTTTCTTATATACCCGGCACGTTTATTGGCGCCTGCGCCATCTTTGCTGCTCAGGGTGATTGGCCTGTGACTTTGTCATCGCTATTAATTGGCGTGTTATTTGGTTTCTCAATGAAAAAAAGCGGCTTATGGCTATCTGAGAAGCTGAAATAAACACTGGGGTTGTTGCCTTGAAATATTACTCAGCCATTTCAACTAGGATTGAGTCAATACAAACAACAACCCACCGCTTAAAATATAACTGCAAAAAATCACCCCGTCTGACTCATGGCAAGATTATTTATTACCTCTTTGTGACAGCATAGAACAAATCAAAATAAAACCATCATAATTAGAATACTTAATGCTGGCTTTTTTCTTATTTACCACCAATTTAAATATGGTTTAAACTTAAAAAGTAAAATATTTAGCAATATAATCAAATAGTTACCAACAATATCATTCTATAGTGATCAGAATCACATAATAATACATTACGTTCACCCCCACCTTCTCAACTAGCTATATTTACTTAGTCTTTAAACGATTACTAAACACGCTATTTTTAACTGGCTCATGGCGTAGCTAAGTCACAAGGCAGTGAGTAATTGGAGCACTAATCACACTTTAATCAGTGAAAAATGTAGCCGCAGTTCCTTAGCATTCGCTGCACCTTGAAGTATAACGAGTATATTAAGGAAACATTATGAGACATGGTGATATATCGAGTAGCCCTACTTCCGTCGGTGTTGCTGTAGTGAACTATAAAATTCCTCGCTTACATAGTCGTAAAGACGTCATTGAAAATGCGCAAAAAATATCAGATGTCATTGCTGGCGTAAAAACAGGTTTACCGGGCCTCGACCTGATTATTTTTCCAGAATATAGCACCCAAGGGATCATGTATGACCATGAAGAAATGATGGAAACAGCGGCTACTGTTCCTGGAGATGAAACACAAATATTCTCTGCTGCCTGTAAAGCCAACAAAGTTTGGGGAGTCTTTTCAATTACAGGAGAGCAGCATGAAGATCATCCTTTAAAAGCACCTTATAACACACTGATTTTAATTGATGACAACGGCAATATTGTTCAAAAATACCGCAAAATCATCCCGTGGTGTCCTGTTGAAGGCTGGTACCCCGGTGACAAAACCTATGTTTCAGAGGGGCCAAAAGGGTTAAAAATTAGCTTAATTATCTGTGATGATGGCAACTATCCTGAAATATGGCGCGACTGCGCAATGAAAGGCGCTGAACTGATCGTTCGCTGCCAAGGTTATATGTATCCCGCTAAAGAACAACAAATTTTGATGGCAAAAACCATGGCGTGGGCAAATAACTGTTATGTTGCTGTCGCGAATGGAACAGGATTTGATGGCGTATATACCTACTTTGGACACTCTGCAATCATTGGCTTTGATGGTCGAACGCTTGGCGAATGTGGTGAAGAAGAGATGGGTATTCAATATGCTCAACTTTCTGTGACTGAAATTCGTGATGCACGCAAATATGACCAATCACAAAATCATCTCTTTAAGATTTTACATCGTGGCTATACAGGTATTTATAATTCAGGTGATGGTGATAAAGGGTTAGCTGAATGTCCATTTGAATTTTATCGCAGCTGGGTATTAGATGCAGAAAAAACGCGAGAGCAAGTGGAAACCATCACACGTGATACTGTTGGAGTTTCAGAATGCCAAGTTTATGATTTGCCTACCAACGGAAATAAAACCAAAGATGTTGGTTAACACGAATTAATGAAAAGTAGTCACTCTTCATATATTAAAGAGTGACTACTAATATCGCTGTTATTTAGGAATAAACTATGCCTTTTATCAATGACATGTTGGCATCAAATCATCCCTCTCAAAAAAATAGCGACACCCAGCCGTCACAACATGACTTAAAGGGATTCCGCTTTACTTTTGATCCTGATAACGTTATCCAATCGATAGAGAAACAGATTATTGGGCAAGATGATGTATTAAAACAATTGAAAGATGTGTTGTATTGCATTAAAGCCAATATATTTGATCCGGAGAGACCACTTAGCACCTTGCTATTTTTGGGGCCAACAGGTGTAGGTAAAACAGAAACCGTTATTGCTTTAGCAAAAGCGCTCAATAATGGCAAAAATCTATCTTGCCGTATTAACATGAATACCTTGTCCCAAGATCATTATGCCGCATCCCTATCCGGTGCTCCACCAGGCTATTCAGGCAGTAAAGAATCCTATTCTTTATTTGATAGCGATAAGATAGCTGGAAGTTATAGTACCCCTAGTGTCGTTCTGTTTGATGAAATAGAGAAAGCGAGCAAAGAAGTGATTAGAACGTTGCTCAACATTCTTGATACTGGTGAACTGAGTCTCGCTAATGGGCAAAAAAATATTAATTTCAGAAATGCGATTATTATTATGACGTCTAATTTAGGCTCAAAAGATATTCTGAACGAGAAACGAACATTATTTGAACTTTTTAACTCAAAGTCTCAACAACAAAAAATGCTTAAGCAGCTTGAACAGCGCTTTGAGCCTGAATTTATTAATCGTATTGACCGGAAAATCAGTTTTAAGAAAATTGATTCCGAGCAGGCAATCAAAATTATCGACTTAGAATTATCAAAGCTCAATAAAAGGATCGCTCGGTCTTTTATGACCGTCGTATTAGATAATGCAGCAAAATTAAAAATAAATTCAATGTGTGATCGTCGTTATGGTGTCCGAGATATAAAGCGAGTGTTTAAAGTGCATATAGAGCCTTTAGTCGCCAACATAATCTTGAAGGGAAAACATAGTGAATACATCGAGTTTACCGTAAATGATAACCAATTGACCCTCAAGAGGTGATATATGGGCGGTATATTACTCATTTTTATCGGTAGTGTTTTAATTGTAAATGGTATCTCGATAATCAAAGGATATGATGATAAAGAAACGGGGATTTTTAATGGCATTATTGGCTTTTTCTGCCTCATTGGAAATATTGTATTAATGCTAAATGCCAAAGAAAGTGCTGACTATGTGGCCATTGCACAATCTATGTTATTTACGTTCACCTATATTTTTCTCAGCTTAGTAAAAATCTGTTCGTTATCGGGAAAATTATTTGGTTGGTATTGCTTATTTGTTTTCTTTAATGCTTTATTTTATGCTTATTATACCAATTCAGATCTTAGAATGGTTACATTATGGCTGCTATGGGCTGTACTTTGGTTTTTATTTTTCTGCGTCTTTTCACTTAATAAAAAAATCAGATACTTAGGAAATTTAACCCTAATAATAGGTATTGCTACTTGTACTATTCCAGGGTTGATGATGGTGACCAATAATTGGTAATAACAATATGTCACTTAAAAATCCAAGCTATATACACTTTAAATTAGTAGATATTTCATATGTTTTTCACAATAAAAAAACACTTTTATAGTGTATTGTTACAATAGATAACTAAGTCTAACGACATTATATAAAAAAGCTTAAAACACATTGATATTCTATCTCTGTAGTCGTAGAGTATTTACAACAAAATAAGGTTGTTACTCGGTATATTAGCTACTGTTAACATCGCTATGCTTGTTAAAACATGATATTAATATATTTAATAAGTTATTTAAGGTGTAGTCATCATCCGTTAAAAGTGTACAGAGCAATGCTCTAAATAATTCATATTGGCAGCTAGGCAATAAGTAAATAAGCCGCTAGGAACGATAAGAGACCATGTGAATGCACATAGTCGCTATACCTTATCAAAAGAGCTGTAAATTGAAACGTGATGAGTTTAAGTAAAAATACCAATACCAAGCGTATGTAACAATAAAACTAACCGGCTAATCGATGGACTCAATAAGATTTTAATATTGCTATGTATAAAATTTACTCATTAATTCTATTTTTTATCCTTTCTATTCATTCAAGCTTTGCGGCCGTATCAAACGAAACCCTTAAATTGATTGAAAAAGAAGCGCAAAAAGGGGATATCAAAGCCCAAGTTATGTTGGGTATTGGTTATTATCTTGGTAATGAAGTAAAGCAAGACTACCCTAAAGCCAAAAAATGGCTAACTATGGCATCAAATAAAGGAAACTCAGATGCGCAGCTATTTTTAGGTGATATGTACTTGAATGGCCATGGTGTTGAGCCCAATATCGAAACGGCTATCCAATGGTTTGAAAAATCCGCAACACAAGGTAATGCTGAGGCTCAAAACTATATGGGACAGATCTATTACCAAGGTATTGGTGTTAAACAAAACTACATTGTGGCATTCGATTGGTTTAAAAAATCAGCAGATAAAAAATATCCACCAGCGCAATATCAAGTAGGTAAAATGTATGAAAACGGTGAAGGCACTGAGTTAAGTGATAAATCAGCGGCCGAATACCTCGACAAAGCCTGCAAAGGTGGCCTAAAGGAAGCTTGTAAAAAATAATTGTGATGATGACCACCGTGATTACCATGATCACGGTGGTTATATCTGTTCCATTCTCCCCTCATAATCCGTTTCTTTTTTACTTTTTATAAACACTCATTATATTGAAAATATTAATGATTAATTTCAATATACAATAAAATGATCTAAACTTATAAAATAAAAGATAAAAAGGAGGATGTATGTACAAAACTATTTTAGTTCCGATTGATGTAACCGAAGATGCCTTGACGGACCTCGTTATCCCTCACGTTGAAGCCATCCAAAAATTAAACAATGCAAACGTTCATTTTCTTGCCGTTACAGCCCCCATTTCAAACTATCTACGTTACGGTGGCACCATACTACCAGGCGACTTCCCTGATGATGAAAAACAAGCTGAGATCATCCTTAACGAGTTAAAAGAGAAAGTAAAACGCTTCTCACTTCCCGCAGATAAAATTCACGTGACCTCTTCAGTCGGTTCAGTTAAAGATGAAATTTTAGCTATCGCAGAAGAAATTAACGCCGACATCATCTTAATTGGCTCTCGCCATCCAAGTATGTCGACCTATCTACTGGGCTCAAATGCGGCTTCAGTCGTACGTTATGCCAAAACATCGGTTTTAGTGATCCGTTAATCCTCTACATATAATTTCATATGCAGCTAAGCAATAAGTTAATGCAATGATTAGAGCGTACATCAATATGTTATGGAGCATGAGTAAATATGCTATCTATGACTTTACGAAAGATACTGCAACTTAAACAGTCAGCGGCATAGCTAAAAATAGTCTCTTTAGCGGAATTATCAGTCATTTAACTTTTTACGATCATCTTAAAACGAACAAATCGAGAGATAATAAATACACACAATTTATAAGACTATTACATAAGATTATAGGTTAGATTAGAGACTCATAAACATTTTCGTGGCTTTCACGCCCTGCTATCTAGCAGGGTTTTTTCTGACTTTTAGGTACTTTTTTCCTGAAGTTCCCATCATACTACCTCAAGTTGTCTATGTGCCTCCCTGTATACTAACAATGAAAAGCCCGCCAATCACTCAGGCGGGCTAACAACTACATTTAAAACCACTTATTGCTCTAGCGCGGACTTCATCACCTTTTGGAAATCTTCCCAAGAACAATAACCATTTTTATCGATTGGGCAATTTTTCATTTCTAAAGTGACGTGTTTTGGCGGTGTCTCTAATGAGAGATAGCTATTATTTCTTAGCTGATCTGCGGTTTGATACACATATTCCACCTTAACATAATCTTTTTTATCACTCTTATCATGCCAACGTTGGAACACTAATTTACCGCCAATTGGTGTGTGTTCATATTGTTCCGCTAATTGATAAGGTTTGAAATCCATAGCCGATAATAACGATGCAATATTCGAATCATGGCCTACTAACATAATAAACTTAGCTGTTTCACCTTTACTCGCGGAAGTAAAACCTTTATTGATATAATTTAATAAAGGGTGAGCGACATTCTTAGCAATTAATTTTGGCGTAAATAACGTTTCCTGATAGCCATTTTTTAACGTATTAAGCTTCTTCCACTTATCAGCGCTATTAACAAGTCCCCAAGCCACTTGATCCGCTGGAAAACCTTCATAGTACTGTAAATCAATGGCATCAACAGCAGAGTTCGCAATTTTAAGTGAGCCCACTACCCCTGGCTCTTTATCCGCTTCAATAATAAAACTGTTATCCTGTGATGAGAGCTCACATAACTTATCAGCCTTACATTTCTGTGAATCTTTAATATTGAGAACAGTATCTAACTCATCATAACCCGGTTTAAGATCAAGTCCTTTTAAATGCTCAGCCATTGCAGCAAGTGCTTTTTGCTTAAATTCAGGGCTATCATTAGTAATAATTGGGTTAAATACAGGATCCATCTTACCTATTTCAGGTTGATGATGAATTTTTACTGCACAGCCCGGAAATGCACCTGCGGTAAAGAATTGAGCGGTGGCAATCGTTCTTTGCAAACTATTAGTATAAACAAACAGATCTTCATTATCTGTTGGGCAAAGTTCATCAGAGACAAGTTTATTTTGATCAATCCACTCTCTGAAATAGTGTCCCATATACACTTCAAGTGCACCGCCTTTAGTCGTTAAATAGCCACTTTGCGCATCCCAAGCAGGCCACTTTTTATCTGTGACTTCAGTCAAAATACCTGTATTAACAATTGGTGTCCGTAAATTATGACGACTTAATAATAAGACTTGTTCGAGTTGCATATTTTCAGCATTATCTGTACTTGCCAGAACGGGTGCTATCGGTGCTGATAATGCGGCGGATAAACAAAATGTTAAAACCTTATATTTCATCGAGATACCCCTACCATTTTAATATTTTTACAGTTATTCAATATCAGCAACTCTCTGAGAAAAATAACCAATAGAGTCGATACAGTGATAAATATGTCATCCTCTTATCATGAAGTAACTGACTTTTTTTTCTGCGATTAATATCTCAAAAATAGACTTATCAATGAATTAACATCTAATACGCCTATTTATAAATGAGGTTATTGTTACGAAGTAAGCCTGCTATTGACATTAATTAGAGACGCTTTAAGATGCTTTTTTGATTAACAAAAGAATAAAATTACGTGAAAATCTTACCCGCAATACCCTCTCAGTATCATGAAATTATTGATGTTTGGGAATCATCAGTCAGAGCAACACACGACTTCTTGCCTGAAAAAATACTACAACAATTAAAAGTCGCTATCCTTGAACAATATTTGCCACATCTTACAGTCTATGTTGCTCTCAATAATAATCGCATCGATGGCTTTTTAGGTGTTGATGGCAATAAGCTTGAAATGTTATTTATATCTCAGGCTAATCGCGGCAAAGGAACAGGTAAACAATTACTGAATTTCGCCATTAAAGAACTAGGTATCACTGAAGTTGATGTGAATGAACAAAACCCTCAAGCAGTTGGTTTCTATCAATATATGGGGTTTAAACAATTCGCTCGCTCTGAAAAAGACGGTGAGGGTAATCCTTTTCCAATCCTACATCTAAGACTAAATCCATCAATAAAATGAGGAGCACCATGTCAATTATTGAATTAGAAACACCTCGCCTGCGATTACGGGGCTGGACAGAACAAGACAAGCCTGCTTTTTTTAAAATGAACAGCTCTACAGAGGTGATGCGCTATTTCCCTTCTGTATTAGATAAAGCGCAAAGCGATCACCTAATGTCACAAATAATGGCAAGGTTCGATTCGCAAGGTGGATGGGGTTTATGGGCTGTTGAATTAAAATTAACGGGTGAATTAATTGGATTTGTTGGGCTAAATATTCCTAGATATCTGTTTCCTTTCTCACCTTGTACTGAAATTGGCTGGCGATTGCGCGCCGAATATTGGCGTCAAGGCTATACCACCGAAGCCGCTCAAGTTGTGATCAAATTTGCCTTTGAACAGCTAAAACTGAAAGAATTAGTCGCTTTTACTGCTGTGTCCAATACCCCTTCAGAGGCTGTGATGAAAAAATTGGGGATGCATAAAGACGCAGAACATTTTAATCACCCAGCACTTCCGGAAGGTCATTGGCTGAGTGAACATGTGTTATATCGGCTACAGAATCCTGAAATAGAGAGCTAATGTAGCTCCCTAAAGGTATTTATCTTTGGTAGTCGATGGTCATTCAAATTAAAGCCATTTTAGATAACCTTATTGGCAGATATCAATCCAAACTCCTTTGGTGAGTTCTAATATACGCTGTGGTGAAATCCGCAACGCACTATTCACTGAGCCAGCTGCCGGCAATACTTCGCTATATTGTTGTAACGATACATCGCAATATACAGGTAATGCTTCTGGTAGCCCAAAAGGGCAAACCCCACCTACTGGATGACTCGTCAACTCAACGACTTCATCCGCTCTTAGCATCCTTGCTTTAGCCCCGAGAGCTTGCTTAACTTTTTGATTATCTAGCCTTGCTTCCCCAGCGCAAACCACCAGCACAACCTCATTTTTGACTTTTAAGGATAAGGTTTTCGCGATTTGATTTGGTTCAACATTATGGACAATCGCCGCCTGTTCAACTGTTGCAGTCACACCATCTGTTTCAAGAATTTCAATATCAGGGGCATGTTCGGCAATAAATTTTCTAACGGATTCAATACTCATCGTGATGCTCTTTCATTATGATTTGCAAGTAACTATTAGTTTTAGCTTACCTCCCGTCTTTTTTGTATTGAAAAAATTTCAAATAGCACCAAATCATCAAATTAAAAGGCCTGACTCCGATTGAATATCGAAATCAGGCCTTACAAGCCGCTTAACTAAAAGTGTCCAACTTTACGGGGTCACTTCAATTTGACAGCAATGGCTTTATACCTCTCAGTTTAATTACTAAGATTTATTCTTTTGCGTTTCAGCTTTGGCTTCTTTGGCTTCAACTTCACGGTACCAACGCGGGTGGTGTTTTTTCGCCCAACGGCGACTCACTTTTCCTTCGATCATGCCGTTAATAGAGCCTTTTACCCAAAATGCCATATACATATGGATCAATATCGCATGGATTAAAATAATTGCAGCAGCAGCATGGATCAATAAACTCCAACGCACTAACCACATAGGGAATAGATGGGCAAAATAAGGACGCCAGATAATGATCCCTGTCGCCAACAGAACAAAAATCATGCTCATGATGCTCCAAAACATCATTTTTTGCCCTGCGTTGTATTTCCCCACATCAGCCACATGGTGTTCATTGCCTTTTAACACTTCAACAATGTTTTTAATCCAAGGTAGATCTTGCTTGTCTGGAATATTATGTTTAACAAAACGAAAAAACATAAACATCAGCACAACAAAGATCAGCACACCAAAAAATGGATGAAGAATACGCCCCATTTGCGGTGTACCAAAGGTTTCAGTCAACCATTGTAATGTCGGGAAGAATAACGCTATCCCTGACAAAGCCACTAAAAAGAAGCTGATGACCACTGTCCAGTGACATGCACGGTCAATGAATTTTGTCCGAACAATCATTTTGCTCTTTTTACTCATGATCGTCTTTCTCCTCTTCATCATCCACTTCTTTATTTGGCCCAATTCCTACATAGTGGAAAATTAGACCGGCAAAAGTGGCAATAAAGCCTACCACTGAAAGTGGCTTGAGAACCCCTTTCCAAAGGTTAATCGGTGTATCTATTTGAGGATCTTTTGGTAATCCATGATAGAGCTGAGGGTTGTCCGCATGTTGTAACACGTACATAACGTGTGTGCCGCCAACGCCTTGTGGATCGTAGATCCCCGCATTACTAAAGCCTCGCTTCTGAAGCTTAGTGACGCGTTCATCTGCATACTCCAACATCTCTTGCTTAGTACCAAAATGAATGGCGCCTGTTGGGCAAGTTTTCACACACGCAGGCTCTTGCCCTACCGCGACTCTATCCACACATAAGGTGCATTTATACACTCGATTATCTTTCGGATTCAGCCGTGGAATATTAAATGGACAACCCGCAATGCAGTAGCCACAGCCAATACAATGTTCAGATTGGAAATCCACAATCCCATTGGCGTACTGAATAATGGCACCCGCGGAAGGACAGGCTTTTAAGCATCCAGGATCACTACAATGCATACAGCCATCTTTGCGGATCAGCCATTCGAGCTTACCGTTTTCAGTGGTTTCACTAAATCGCATCACGGTCCATGATTTGGCACTCAAATCCATTGGGTTATCATAAACCCCAACACAATGACCTACTTCATCACGAATATCGTTCCACTCTGAACAAGCAACCTGACAGGCTTTGCAGCCAATACAGGATGTCACATCAATCAGTTTTGCAACTTCAAACTTGTCATCACGCACCTGTGGCGGAGGCGTAATACTGTTGGTCGCGGAACGTTTAATAATGTCTTGAGATTGCATTTGTTCCCTCCCTTACGCCTTCTCGATATTAACTAAAAACGCTTTATACTCAGGTGTTTGAGAGTTTGCGTCGCCGACTGATGGTGTTAACGTATTGGTAATAAAACCTTTTTGTGTTGCACCTTCAAAGCCCCAGTGGATCGGTAAGCCAACCGTTTCAATCGGTTTACCATCGACCATCAAGGTTTGTAGTCGTTGAGTCACCACGGCAACTGCTTTGATAAAGCCTCGTTTGCTGCTCACTTTAACTTTGTCACCGTTGGCTATTCCTTTTGCCTTCGCTAACGTCTCACTGATTTCCACAAATTGTTCAGGTTGCACAATCGCATTTAAACGCGCGTGCTTAGTCCATGTATGGAAATGCTCAGTTAAGCGATAGGTGGTGCCGACATAAGGGAACTGCTCGTGATTTCCAAGGCGTTGTTTGTCCTCCTCAAAAATCCGTGCCGCTGGGTTTGAAATCACATTAGGATGTAATGGATTGGTGCCCAGTGGTGTTTCAAAAGGCTCATAGTGCTCAGGGAACGGCCCTTCTGCCATTTTATCAATCGCAAATAAACGCCCTAGACCTTCTGGCTGCATAATAAATGGCGCTGTCCCTACTTCAGGCGCAGAGGTATTAAAATCAGGAATATCATTACCGACCCATTTTTTACCATTCCATTCAATTAAGGTGCGTTTTTTATCCCACGGTCTACCTTGAGTATCACAAGATGCACGGTTATAAATGACACGTCGGTTTAGCGGCCATGCCCATGCCCAACCTAATGTATTACCGATGCCTGATGGATCGCTGTTATCACGATTTGCCATCTGGTTGCCTTTTTCTGTCCAACTGCCGGTATAGATCCAGCAAGACGAAGCCGTAGAGCCGTCATCGCGTAATAGCGCAAATGAACTGAGTAATTCACCTTTTTTGGCTTGCAAGTTGCCATCAGCATCATACAAATCGACCAATGCAACACCATTGTTCTCTTTCGCGACTTCTTCTGATTCAGGGTGGAATTGGCGTTTGTAGTTCCAACGCATTTGCATTAATGGATCACGGCCTTTGCCCCCCTCTTGCTCATACAGCTCACGAATTTTGTATAAAATACCTGTGAGTATTTGCCCATCATTACGTGCTTCACCGGGTGCATCCGCGGCTTGCCAGTGCCACTGTAACCAACGGCCTGAGTTAGCGATCGAACCATCTTCTTCAGCAAAACACGTCGATGGCAAACGGAAAACTTCAGTTTGAATAGCAGCTGGATCTACATCATTCATTTCACCGTGGTTTTGCCAGAAGTTTGCGGTCTCGGTTACCAACGGATCAACAACCACTAGGTATTTCAGTTTACTTAAACAACTGACAACTTTGTTTTTATCAGGGAATGAAGCAACTGGGTTAAATCCTTGACAAATATAGCCATTGACTTGATCTTTACTCATCATGTCAAAGTACTTCATCACGTCATAAGCCTGATCCCACTTAGGTAACCAGTCATAACCCCATTGGTTATCTTTTTGAGCCGCATCACCGTAGAAAGACTTCATCAAGCTGACAAAGAATTTTGGATAATTGCTCCAATAGTTAACTTGATTAGGTAACGTCGCTTTCGGTGTGTTTGCTGCCAAATAGCTGTCGACAGAAGTCAATTTTTCAGAAGGCAAGGTTAAATAACCCGGCAAGCTGGTGGATAACAGACCTAAATCGGTTAAACCTTGAATATTTGAGTGACCACGTAATGCGTTAACGCCTCCGCCCGCCATGCCCATATTACCTAACAATAATTGGATCATTGCCATAGTACGGATGTTTTGAGCACCAACAGTATGTTGCGTCCAGCCTAATGCATACAAGAAAGTGGTCGTTCTATCTGCTGTACTGGTTGATGCCAAAATCTCACAGACATTTAAAAAGTCATCTTTTGGCGTACCACAGATTTGCTCTACAATTTCAGGTGTATAACGCGAAACGTGTTGTTTGAGTAAGTTCCAAACACAGCGAGGATGTTGCAAGCTATCATCACGTAATGCATAACCGTTTTCATCAAATTGATAGTTCCAAGTCGTTTTATCATAAGCGCGTTTTTCTGCGTTATAACCACTAAATAAACCATCATCAAAGCTGAAATCATCCCTAACCAACAATGCTGCGTTAGTATAGTGTTGAACATACTCGGCATTGATTTTGTTGTTTTCAATCAGGTACAGCAAAACGCCTGACAAGAAGGTGATGTCAGTACCAGAACGAATAGGGACATAATGATCTGCAACTGATGCCGTGCGCGTAAAGCGTGGATCGATCACAATTAAGGTTGCATCATTATTGTTTTTCGCTTCTATCGCCCAGCGGAACCCAACAGGGTGTGCTTCCGCAGCGTTTCCGCCCATGACAATAATCACATCGGCATTTTTAATATCAACCCAGTGGTTGGTCATCGCACCGCGACCAAATGTTGGAGCAAGACTTGCTACCGTTGGTCCGTGTCAGACACGCGCTTGGTTATCAACTGCCAGCATCCCCAGTGATCTGGCAAATTTCTGGGTTAGCATACCGGTTTCATTGCTCGCCGCTGATGCACACAGCATCCCTGTGGAGAGCCAACGATTGACCGTGGTTCCTTGATCGTTTGTTTCAATAAAGTTGGCATCGCGGTCATCTTTCATCAATCTAGCGATGCGAGTAAATGCGTCATCCCAACTGATACGCTGCCATTTATCAGAGCCCGGTGCGCGATATTCAGGATAGCGTAAGCGGTTTTCACTATGGATATAGTCAAGTAAACCAGCGCCTTTCGGACACAGTGCACCTCGGTTGACTGGGTGATCAGGATCACCTTCAACATGGAAGATAGCCGATTTAGCATTCATGGCACCATCGCCCATGCTATAAATTAATAATCCACATCCTACAGAACAGTAAGTACAAGTATTACGAGTCTCTTTAGACCGAAGTAATTTATATTCACGTACATTGGCCATTGCCGTTGCAGGCATAAAACCTAACGCAGCTACAGTAGTACCTGCCATCCCGCCGGCACAGATTTTAAAAAACTTTCTGCGACTGACGTTCATTGCTTCCCTCTTTATATTTGTTTTATATACTCTAAATAATTCGAGGTGCAGATAAGCGACAAGCAAAGATAGATGGGAAATAAAATAAATAATGAAACCCACCTAGCGGAGCGTTGTCAACAACCCTGCAATTAGAAGTATAACGAGTATAAATCGGTCGCAGAATATCAGCGCATGATAATAATATATTGCCTAAAATCAATGAATGTGAAAATAAATAGTAAATTAATATTATTTGAGTAGTTAATTTTCTTTTTAAAATACCACCAACTAGGTAATATTTCTCATTATTGATGCAGATCAATCCACCATAAATTTATAAAAAACAAAATAGGAATTAAAATCAAAAAATAGAATTTAGCTTAATTTATAAATAATCATTCCTAAGCTTAACTAAAAAGAAATAATAATATTATAATTATATTTTATACGTATGCTAAATAATTTGAGATAAGGCTGAGCGATAAACATTTATAGTACTGTGCATATATAAGTATGTCGTCAGCCGCAAACAATCCCTACCACCATAAAAAATTATAAATTCATAGTGTTAGCTACTTCCAACCACTAATAATAATACCTGCGCCAATAAATACCACGATGGCACCGAGCCAATCGGTTGTGGTTAATGATACGCCATCAACAACACGTAGCCATATCAATGCCGTTGCGATATAAATTCCACCATAAGTTGCATAAATACGGCCGCTTGCCTCTGGGTGCAATGTTAGCAACCAAACAAATATGATTAAACATAATGCAGCGGGTAATAATAACCATATTCCTCCCTGCTTTTTCATCCATAAGTAAGGGAAATAACATCCCGCTATTTCAGCCAATGCAGTTAAGAAAAATAAACCAATAATCTTTAATGACATAAATTTATCCTCTATCAAATTACTGTGTTTTATCTTGCCGAATTATTGGTTTTTAATAACTCAATCAATTCCTGTGCGCCCCGTTTTAATACCTGACCTTTTAAACAGGTAATATGAATGGGAAGTTCCAAACCATTTGGGGTATTTTTAAACTCCAGCTGTTTTAGCGCACCAGACTGAAGTTGATCTTTGATTAAAGAAATGGGTAAATTTCCCCACCCCATACCTGCTTTCACTAAACCTAGAGCCATAGTAAAGCTTCCCACCCGCCAAAAATTTGTTGCTACCACCGACCGAATGTCACTTAATTGACGCTGAAAACTGCTGATCACAATTTGCCGTGTTTGCACTAAATCTTCGATAAACAAGCCTGTTTTGTGAGCAATTGATGGGTGATCGGCACTAATAGTTGCAACTAAAGACTCATAACCAATACAATAAAACTGCTCCTGTGAATTCACCGATAACCCACCAAACGCCATCGCTAATTGAATTTTGTGCTCATGCAGCAGGGGGAAAATATCATCTTGTGCCGCAGTGATTAACTCCACATGCATTAAAGGGTAGCGCTGGCTAATTATTTTTAGCGCTTCAAACAGCATATTTGGGTTTATCCCTTCGGCAACACCAATGGTTAATGTGCTTTCAACACCTTCAGTTAATTCACGAGAAAAAATATTTAACTGCCACAAATTATCCACAATATTGCGAGCGTAAGGCACTAAAGCGAGCGCTTTCTCCGTGGGTTTTGGCTCACGTGTATGCCTTTCAAATAGTAAAAAACCTAACTCCGCTTCTAAATTAGCAATAGCCATACTTACCGCTGAAGGCACTTTATGCAGCGATCGTGCTGCTGCTGAAAATGAACCTTTTTCTATGACCGTTAAAAATATACTTAAATTTTCACTATTAAATGGCATCGCTAACCTTTCAATAATTCTGACAGTAGTTAACTTTTATTATCACCAATATTGACTTAACTTACCAGCTCTCACAGCACAGAATAATGGATATAAAATGCAAGGTATCAAACGTAAAGTGGTTTTTATTACCGCCTATGAAGTCATTGGCTGGGTTATTTCATCATTAGCACTGGCATTTCTTTCGGGGAATTCAGCGGGTACTACAGGCCCCTTGGCTTTGGTGATTACTACCATTGCCGTTAGTTGGAATTTTATTTTCAATGTTGCTTTTGAATATTGGGAATCTAAACAAAAATCAAGAATTCGAACATTTCGCCGTCGATTTATTCATGCGATTTTATTTCAATTAACTTTAGTGATCTTTTTGATCCCTTTAATTGCATGGTGGCTATCAATTAGCTTGCTACAAGCACTCATACTCGATTTTGCGCTAATTATTTTTATTCCTATTTATACTTTCTTTTTTAACTGGGCATTCGACAAAATATTTGGGCTCCCTACATCAGCTTTGCCACAACAAGAGCATAGCCATTAATAGGCCAATTCAATAGCCATCCGAATAAGGATGGCTATGACCTAATTTACCACTGGTCTCCGCCGCGGAAATCGCAATACAATGAAGCGGTGAAATCAATACTCTCATTCGCTGACCACCCCATCACACCGCCCTCTTCTTCAATGGAGCGCATATATTGTCTCTGTTTTAGCTCAAATAAGCTGCCTTTCCACACCTTCCAACCCACAGAAGAATAAAGTTGCTGCCCTTCTTCTGAAGCTGATAACAACCCTAGCTGGTAACATGAACTAATGATCTCGTTGGTGTGTTGCATCAAATGAGTACCAATTCCTTGGCGACGATAAGTTTGCTCAACCACCATCGCTTCAACGTAACCCACTGAAATGGGTTCATTATTTATGGCCATATTTCTCTGTATAATAGCAACATGACCAATCATTTTTTGTTGGTCATAGGCAATAACATGCATACCACCTAATGTATGTTGAAAGTCATCGTCGCTAAAATCATTATCAAAGCCTTCTACTAGCAAACTAAATAGCATTTCTTTTTCACTGGGTGTTAATTGAGAGGTATGCAAAAAACGGTATTTTATAGTCATAATTTACCTATGAAGAGTGGAGAGAAAGACAGTGATTATAAAAGTTTTCACTTATCGTCAATGAAAAAGAAATGCCTTGATAATCTCTACAGTGAATTGGCCAGCGTTGATTAATATCGCCTTACCATGGACGCACATTTACCCGAAATATTTAATTTCAGCGAGTTATTCGATGGGCAATGGGTTCATATTAACCTCAATCGCCCCATTCTCTGAAAGCGATAAGCGTATTTAAGGTTAATATAAACGATGACACTGAATAAAAAGTTATATTCGTCATCCTGCAAGTTGCAGGGCTTTTGTTAAGGTATAAGTGACAACACTCAGCTAGCCGAGTCACATAGTCTATCTATACTCCGCGACTATCTTCGCTTGTCGCCTACCCGCAACTTGAATTATTTAGAGTATAAGTTAAAAACTGTACTCTTTATAAAGCACGTTCTGGTGATATTGCTGTCAATTTCCCACGCACAATCACTTTAGCAGGCTTAGCCGTATCATCAGATGCTCTTCTCACCGCCATATTGATCACTTGCCAAGCAATTTCTTGTAAGTCGTGAGAAATACAAGGGAAATTAAAACCATATATTGATGAATAAGACACTTCATCAATGCTAAATAAAGCCACATCATCACGTAGTGAAATTTGATGCTTTATACAAGCCTTGATAATCCCTAAAGAGATTTGGTTATTACAACCAACAAAATAATCGGGGGCTTTATGATGTTGCAGATAATTATCTGTTACCTTATAGGCTTCGTCCATCAGGAAGTCGGCATATAAAATATCAACTTTATCGACACTGCTTTGCAATGCTGCATTTAAACCTGTTACTCGGTCTCTAGCAACATTCGAATCTTCAGGACCTGAAACGATCACGACTTTTTTTGCGCCTTGCGATTGCAAAAAGCGCCCTGCTTGCAAACCACAATCTAAATTATCAATATAAACGCCGCTACATTGCTTAATGTCCACTTCCCTATCCACTAAAATAACTGGGATATTTAATAATTCTAGTTGCCTAAAATAAGCAGGCTTATAAAAGCGATCAGATGAAACAACAGACAAAATAATGGCATCCACGTTATACCCGATCAGTTTTTCAATGATACGTGCTTCATTTTCTTTTGATTCATAAGAATCAAAAACCAACGTGTCATAACCTACATGATAAGCTTCTTGCGTCATCAATTTCGCTAATCCACCAAAAAATGGATTTCCCATATCAGGGGTAACGATACCGATAGTCTTTGATGATTTAGCACGTAGGCTGCGTGCCACAGTGTTTACCACATAGCCTATTTTATCTGCTGCTTCTAAAATCCTTTTTAAGGTTTCGGGATGAACTTTGTCTGGCTGTGAAAAAGCACGGGATGCAGTAATTTTACTAACATTTGCAAGTGCCGCGACATTTTCGAGTGTCACCTTCTGTGACTTATGATCGGCCAATTTCATCTCCTCATTAAACTAAGTATCATTTTATACCATTATAGTATCATTTAATCGTTTCAGTCATGCAAAATCCGTTCAATAACTCAAACGCCTTCCAAGCGCCGCACGCGAGGATCAGTAAAAATATCTAATTCGTCACGACTCTCGCTGGAAAACTCAGAAACAACCGCTCCCATACTGCCGGCCTTAAACCAATGTAATGTATTGGGTTTTATCGTATATTGATCACCTGCTTTTAATAAAATAAAGCGATCACATTGATACCATTGTTCATCCCCTTCAGGCTTAGTACAAATAGGTTCACCTGAATCATTTTGATTTAATTTGAGTGTTGGGTCATCGACAAAAAGATATACTTCCCCCCAACGACAACGAAACGTTTCTTGCTTACCTATTGAATCATCAAAAGGAGGGTGTCGATGCTCAGGACAGACTTGATTAGGAAATAGCACCAGCTCTTTCGCACAATAACGTTCGTTATTACAATAAGTTAGCAACTGCAACCCAGAACGTGGATAATCAGGTAAACCAAAACTGGCAATTTCAATCCGCGCTTTTTCTTCTTCAGTGATAGTTATGTGTGCCTGTTGTAAAAAGTTTATCACTTGTTGGCGGTAATTATCTTTATTCATGCTGCGACTCTCCTTAATGATACCGATAACATTATAACGGTATTCAAATTACAAAAAATGTGATCAACCAGCCCATTTTTCCGCTTATCGTTACAAAAAAGCTACTCATTTAATGAAACTATAACCTACATCACATAAAAATAATAAAATTCGATCTAATATCCGCATCATTAAAATGATATCGATACCATAAAAATGAGCTAGAGGTGATCATGAAAGCATTAGTACTCGAAAAAGCAGGAAAAATTTCTATTCAAGATTGGCAAAGTCCTGAAATCCTTGGAGAGGATGATGTCGAAATTAAAATTCATACTGTTGGAATTTGTGGTAGCGATGTTCACTACTACCAACATGGTCGTATCGGCCCATTCGTGGTCGAAAAACCCATGATCCTCGGTCATGAAGCCTCTGGGGTCATTACTGCCGTCGGTAAAAATGTCTCGCATTTAAAAGTTGGCGATCGCGTGTGTATGGAACCGGGGATCCCAAATCTACAATCCACACAGTCTCGCGCGGGTCTCTATAACTTAGATCCTGCGGTACGTTTTTGGGCAACACCACCCGTTGATGGCTGCTTACGGGAAAGTGTTATCCACCCTGCTGCATTCACCTTTAAGTTACCTGAAAACGTCAGTTTTGCAGAAGGTGCGATGGTGGAACCTCTGGCTATTGGTATGCAAGCTGCAACTAAAGCCGAGATCAAACCGGGTGATATTGCCTTAGTGATTGGTGCAGGAACCATTGGCATTATCACGGCATTGTCTGCGCTGGCAGGCGGCTGCTCTGATGTCATTATCTGTGATTTGTTTGATAAGAAATTAGAAGTTGCCAAACAATACCCAGGACTACACGCGATCAACAGTAAAGATACACAAGCCATCGCAGATAAAGTCAGTGAATTAACCGAAGGCAATGGTGTTAATGTACTGTTCGAGTGCAGTGGTGCTAAAGCCGTTATTGCCAATATCACGGAACATATGGCTCCCGGTGCTATTGCTGTTTTAGTCGGTATGCCAATTGACCCAGCACCACTGGATATCGTTTCCGCACAAGCGAAAGAAATCACCTTTAAAACCATTTTCCGCTACGCAAACATGTACCCTCGCACTATTCGCTTGCTCAGTTCAGGCAAACTGAATGTAAAACCACTCTTATCAGCAACCTATAAATTTAAAGATAGCGTTGAAGCCTATGAGCGTGCTGCTGAAGGCCGCCCAACCGATATTAAAATTGTGCTGGAAATGGAGTAATCAATGACACTGTATGCTGGGATCGATTGCGGTACACAAAGTACCAAAGTCGTTATCGTTGATAGCGAAAGCGCACAAATTTTGGGCGAAGGCTTTGCGTCACACCCGCTGATTAGTGAAGCATCTGGGCGCCGTGAACAGCATGCTTCTTGGTGGACGGATGCCTTAGAAAGTGCATTTTGCCAAGCCATCAATAATGCTGAAATCGATGGTAAGCAGATTGCCGCGATTTCAGTATCAGGCCAACAACACGGTTTTGTGCCGCTTGATCAACAAGGACACGTTATTGCGCCAGTGAAATTGTGGTGTGACACAGAAACAGCCGTAGAAAATCAAATGATTATTGATGCGTTAGGGGGAACACAAGGTGCTCTCGCTCAGCTGGGGCTAATGCCTCAAACGGGTTACACCATTTCTAAAATTTTATGGTTAAAAACGCACCACCCTGAATTGTGGGAGCAGCTAGATACCGTACTGTTACCACATGATTACCTTAACTTTTGGTTAACAGGTGTACGTGTTGCTGAATATGGTGATGCATCTGGCACTGGCCTATTAAACATTCGTTCTCGTGAATGGGATTTACATACCATCAATTTAGTTGATGATTCAGGTCGCTTACAACACGCACTACCGCGATTAGTCACGGCAGAAACCTGTATTGGTACGGTATTACCTGATATTGCGGATAGACTTGGCATTTCTCATCAAACCAAAGTCGCTTCAGGTGGCGGTGACAATATGATGGCGGCTATTGGCACGGGGAATATAAAGCCCGGTATTATCACCATGAGTTTAGGCACATCAGGGACATTATTTACTTATTCAGATACGCCAATTATTGCTGATTCTGAAATGATTGCAGGCTTCTGCTCATCAACCAATGGTTGGTTACCGTTGATTTGCACGATGAATGTCACCTCAGCGACGACGACGATTCAAAACTTTTTGAATCTGGATCTGAATGGCTTTAATCATGCGTTAGAACAAACCGCTCCCGGTGCCAATGGATTGAAAATGCTGCCATTTTTTAATGGTGAACGTGTTCCTCAACTCCCTCAAGCGAAAGCCAGTATCCATAATATTGATAGTAATAATTTAAATGCACATAACCTCAGCCTTGCAGTGGTTGAAAGTGCCACTTATGGCTTACGTTTTGGTATTGATTTATTCCGTAAGCAAGGCATCCAAGCCAATGAAATTCGCTTAACTGGTGGTGGAGCCAAAAGTGCCAAATGGCGTCAAATTGTTGCCAATATCATGAATTCTCCGGTTATTTGTGTCACTAACAGTGAAGCCGCTGCACTTGGCGCTGCAATACAAGCCATCTGGTGTGACACGCTAACGGAACAAGATGATAAAACAGAATTGCTAGCACAAATTTGCCAACGATTTGTTCATCTTGATGAAAGCACATTAGTCAAACCTGATCATACTCATGTTTCATGCTACGAGGCACTGTACCAAGATTATCTTTCCTTACTACAAACTGAATATCCAGAGGTGGCCATATGACAAACTCAGTGGACATTCAGGCAGATGAACTTCTTCATATTACAGGGGTTAAAAAATCATTTGGGCCAGTTGTCGCTCTCAAAAATGCACAATTTAGTCTTAAAAAAGGCTCTATTCACGCATTATGTGGTGGTAATGGCGCAGGTAAATCAACCTTTTTAAGTATCCTAATGGGGTTCATTCAGCCTGATTCAGGTGACATCATTGTTAAAGGCCAACATTGCCATTTTCAACAGCCTAAAGATGCGCTCAATGCTGGTATAGCCATCGTTCAACAAGAGCTTAGTTCTATCCCTGATCTGACTATTGCTGAAAATATTTGGTTAGGTCGTGAGCCTAAAAAATTAGGGTTTGTTGATTTTAAAAAGATGAATCAACTCACCGCTGATTTAATGGCCGATTTACATTTTGATTTATCACCGACAGAGAAAGTCCGTAATCTCAGCGTTGCCGAGCAACAATTGGTGGAAATTGCTAAAGCACTTTCTCATGCTGATGCAGATATTATTATTATGGACGAGCCAACGTCTGCCATTGGTGAAGAAGATGCACAAAAGATTTTCGATGTGATCACGCATTTAGCGCAAAAAGGTAAAGGGATCATCTACGTCTCTCATCGCTTATCTGAAATATTTCAAATCGCTGATACTTTTTCCATTTTCCGTGATGGGACTTTTATTACTGAAGGTGCCATTGCTGATATCACGCGTGAACAACTCATTGAGCACATTATTGGCGGTGAGTTTAAGGATGAGTTCGCCAAATTTAATCAACCAACCAATGAAACGCTGTTAACTGTCGAACAAGTGAGTTGGCTGGATAAAATAAAACAGATCAATCTAACCCTTAAAAAAGGCGAGATATTAGGTATTTATGGTCTGGTTGGCTCTGGTCGCAGTGAGTTCCTTGATCTCATTTTTGGTATTGAACATGCCACGACTGGAACCATAAAAATCAATGATACTCAATTAGGCAAACATTCACCTCAAGATGCTATCAAAGCCGGTATTGCTTATGTGACGGAAGACCGCAAAGAAACAGGACTCATGTTAGGTCGTTCGATTAGTGAAAATATTAATATCGCTTCATTTTCAGCCATCAGCAAAGCCAGTTTTATCAACGAAAAGAAAGAGCAAGCTCGCTCCATCGATATGATCGAACTGTTTAATATTAAAACTCCTGATGCTGAACAGCTTGCAGGAAATCTCAGTGGCGGAAATCAGCAGAAAGTCGTCCTTGGTCGCTGGGCGTTGCTTGATCCTGAAGTGATGTTATTGGATGAACCGACACGAGGCATTGATGTCGGAGCCAAAAAAGAAATTTATCGCTTTATGTCTGAATTTGCCTTGAAAGGTAAAGGGATCATCATGGTTTCTTCCGAGCTATCCGAAATAATTGGCATGAGCGACCGAATAATTGTTTTCCGTAACGGTGAACTTGCCGGTGAGCTATCCGCAGCTGAAGCCACCCAAACAGAATTAATGAAGCTTGCTGTTTAATTTATCGACATCGTTTTTACTAAAAGAATTAAGAGAAAAACAATGACTACTACTTACTCTACACCAACACCGGGGATGTCTTTACTCGCCCGCAACAAGAAAAACATGCATAAGTATGGAATTATCATGGCTTTCTTTGTGCTTTGCCTTATCGTCGCAGTCATTGGCGAAGTACAAGTTGCTCGTGGAGAATGGACCAACAACTATTTTCTTAGCCAAGACAATATGATGATTGTGTTACGCCAAATTTCTATTAACGGTATATTGGCGATTGGCATGACCTTTGTGATTATCACCGCTGGGGTCGACTTATCTGTCGGTTCTGTGCTTGCTCTTAGTGGTATTGTTGCTGCGCGTTTCGCCACAACCAACGCAGGGCTTTCCATCGGTGATACTGCTAATGCGGTTATGGTGCCGATGATCATCGCATTAGGCATTGGCATCATATGTGGCCTGATCAACGGCACTATCTTAGCTAAATTTAACCTTCAACCCTTTATCGTTACCATGGGGATGCTATCTGCGGCACGTGGTTTAACACTGTTAACCACCGACGGTAACCCGGTTTCGCAACTGAATAGCGATTTTAGATGGCTAGGTAATGGCTATATTTTTGATATCCCAGTCCCTGTTGTCTTGCTGATTGTTATCTTCGCTCTCGCTTGGATCCTGCTGAATAAGACCACTTTTGGCCGCTATGTTTATGCTGTGGGAGGTAACCCCAAAAGTGCTAGAACATCCGGGATCAGCGTGATCAAAGTCAAAGTATTAGTTTATACACTCTGTGGTGCGCTAGCGGGGATCGCTGGTTTGATCTTAACCGCTAGAACTGGCTCTGCGCAAACGAGTGCTGGTGGCGCGTATGAATTAGATGCTATCGCCGCTGTCGTCATCGGCGGAACCAGTATGTCTGGTGGCGTCGGCACCTTAGTGGGTACTTTCTTCGGCGTATTAATTATTGGTGTTATGAACAATGGGTTGGATTTATTAGGTGTTCCATCCTATTACCAACAAATTATTAAAGGTGCATTAATCGTCATCGCTGTACTGCTCGACCCTTCACGTAAACAAAGACGTGATTAATTAAAACAACACTGAACCCTCACTGTGAAAGGTATAATAATGAAAAAAATGACTAAAATTGCAGCTCTTACCACTGCATTATTGATGAGTAACATGGCGCTCGCTGCTAAAGAAGAGCCTGTAAAAATTGCCATTTTGATGTATGGCATGAAGGCTGAGTTCGTCCAGTTAATGGAGAAAGCGGCAAAAGAGCATCCTGCGGTTAAAGACGGCGAAGCCATCATTACCGTTTACGATGGCCGTTATGATCCAATGGTACAAAATAACCAAGCTGAAACAGCAATTCAAACTAAAACAGATGCGATCATTATCAACCCAATGGATTATGAGGCCAATATTGATGTGGTCACCATGGCAAATGAAGCTAAAATTCCTGTAATTGTCACTAACGCCCGCCTAAATACCGACAAAATGACCGCTGAAGTTGTCTCTGATGACGTTCTAGGTGGCTACATGGAAGCTAAAGCAGTGCTGGAAAAAATGAACTGTGAAGGCAATGTAGTGATCATCGAAGGCCCTAAAGGGGGAAGCGGTGAAATCCAACGTGGTGAAGGTAACGATAAAGCCATTGCCGAATGTGGCCCAGGAAAAATCAAAGTATTAGAGCGCAAAACCGCAAACTGGTCACGGGCAGAAGCGATGCCACTGATGGAAAACTGGCTACAAAAACACCGTGGAAAAATTAACGGTGTTATTGCACAAAATGACGAAATGGCCTTAGGTGCAATCGAAGCCATTAAAGGTGCGGGCCTTGAAGTAAACAGCTTTGCCATTGCTGGTGTTGATGGCGTTTCTGATGCGATTTTTGCGGTTCAGGACGGTGAAATGGTTTCCATTCTGCAAGATGCTAATGCACAAATGCAAGGCTCTATCGATATCGCAATGAAATCAGTAAAAGGCGATAGCTATCAGCCAAAATCAGCGATTTGGAAACAATATGCAGATCAACTGCAATGGAATGATGGTAAAGATCAGCGCTACCAAATTCCTTGGACGGTCGTAACCAAAGAAAATGCTCAACAGCTATTAGACGCACGTAAATAAGCCGTTATCATATCTCATTGATACACAATATCACCGCCTGATTTTAAGGCGGTGATATTCATCAGTATAGCCACTATTTCTCTAATGCTTTTGTATCTGCACATATCAACGGAAAATCATTCACTGAACTTTCAAGTGCTCGCTTAGTGAGACTTTCAAGTGAATGGAATAGTTGCTCAGCCTGCTCCTCCGATAAGTCGGCGGCTAAATAATCATTCCATTTATCTAACTTATGGTTTAGTTCGCTGACAATGGTTGCGCCAAGCTCCGTTAGAGAAACATGGTACGCACGCTTATCTATCTGACTATTCGTTTTCTCAACCCACTTTTTTTCAAGAAATTTCCCTACACCTCGCGTCGTGACGGATTTATCCACTACCATTGCTTTAGAAATTTGCTCCAAAGTCAAAGCATCATTTTGATGGATATGTAAAATCATCAAACATTCAATCGCATTAATTCCATATGGCTCGCCCATCCATTTCATATAATGATGAGCGGCTCGACTTATCACGCCAAATACTCGGGCTTGTTCTGTACGCATAACACCTCTTTAGTTGATTTTATCAACCAATTAGTCGATAATCAGCTGGCATTTGGTTGATTTTATCAACTAACAACCCATTTAACACCCCGAAAATTACCCATATTTTATGTCACTAAATACAACTTTACTGCACCGCTTAGGATTTAACGCAGCGCGCTTTCGTTTTGCCGTCATTACCGCATGTGCCTCTATTGCGGCACTTTTTATCGCTCAATATTTAGAATTGATCCATCCACAATGGGCAGCGATGACGGTTTGGGCATCTGCGCAACCTTGGCGTGAAAATTTATTAGAAAAAAGTTGGTGGCGCTTTGCAGGTACTGTCAGTGGTGTCCTTGCAGGGGTGATTTTGCTCCATTTAAATTTAATTCACCCTTTATTATTTATTCTTGGCCTTGCCATTTGGTTAGGTGGATGTAGTGGTATAGGTCAACTGCAAAAAGGCTTTGTTGCTTATGGCACATTACTTGCCGGTTATTCAGCGGTCATGGTCAGTATGCTCAGTATCCATGATACCAATAACCTCTTTGCTGTCGCATGGGATAGGCTTTGGACTATTCTTGTTGGCGTACTTTCAGCGGTTGTTTTTAACTTTTTATTTACGCCTAAACGTCAACAAGAACCTATCATTGCTCTTAGAGATCAAATAAATACTCAGTTTTACCAAATCCTTCATGACGTACTCGAATTGAAAAAACCAGTGAAAAAACAGGTTATCGAGCAACTGTGGCAACTTATGACAAGTTACGAAGAGATGTTAGAAGCGAACCGAATTGGTTGGCGTTACCACCGTAAACAAGTCGCTAAAGCACGTCAAAAATTGATTTCACAAAGCCAAATACTATTGCACTTAGATAATTATCTAACGATTGCACCTTTTTACTTTCCACCCCAAGAACCTACAAACACACAGTGGAAGCAAATACTCTCTCTTTGCCCCAATGGCCTCCTAAAAACCTTATTGATCCCGCTTTACTATGTAACGCAAGAGAAATCCATCAAACGAATAAAGAAAATTGATAAATTAAAACTCCATCAAGATAGAATTTCTGCATGGCACACTGTTTTTCGTTCATTTGTTACCATTGGCGTAGTAGGACTTTTATGGTTATGGACGCAATGGCAAGCCTTGGCCTATCTCACTCTCGGTCTATCGGTCATGCTAGCTTTGTTTGCTTCACTAGATTACCCCGCAAAATTTATGAAAAATATCTTTACGGGGCAATTTCTTGGAGCCATTACCGCATTAATTTGTACGTGGCTTTTATGGCCTTTTGCTTCTTCTTCATGGCAAATGACCTTTCTCATCATCCCTGTAATAATCAGTGGTGTGATTATTTTTTCCCATAATAAGCTGATCCTCATCGCCTTTGATTACATTATGGTTTCACTCATTTTGCTGCAACCTACTTATCCCTACTCGCTATCATTTGCACAAAGTATAGGCAATGCTATCGCGATTGTTTCAGGCCCATTAGTCGCAATGGTTGCTTTTGCATGGATTTATCCCACCAGCCCTAAAAAACGTTATCGACAATTATTGTATCTTGCAGAGCAACAATTCCAACAAGGTATCAATAGATTAATTCAGGGAAATAAAGCCTCAACCACCCAATTTATGCATCGACTATTTAGTGGATTATTGCTGGCACGCAAAAATGAACAACATCCTGAGCCGACATTAGCATTTTTTACAGCACGGCACGGAATTTGGCTAAATTTACTGATATTACATAAGCGATATTCGTATCATGAATCGAAAAAAAGAGCACTCCATGCACTTGAAAGGCGTATTCAACAAGGCAGGCTTGAGCAATTAAAAATTGCGGCTATTTTTAAAAAGCTAAAACGAAATGAGATAAGAAACAACGAACTTACTCAATTAGAAGTGCATTTAAAAAAGCTGTTGGATGAAAAAATGCCTTAGTATTAATCAATAAATAACACCTTATATTTATTCAATAGATTTACTCATTGTGAGGCACAATATTATTCTTTGGTAGCGGCTTCAAAAATAGAATAAGTATCAGTGCAATAATGACAATAATAAACGTCAAACTGAATCCATTAATAAAGGAACCGACATAGGCTTCCCGATTTATCAGCGATAAAAGCGTCAAACTTGTGTCTTCAGAAAGTAACTTTTGCTCACCGGTTTGGATAAATGCTCTTTTGGCGTCAAAATGTTCATCAAAAGAAATACGTAAATAGGTATTCATTAATGCCCCTGAAAGAGCTGGCATTAATACCCTTGCGATAGAAACATAAGCGCCCAAATGCAAGGCAAATTGAGGTTGCATATTGACAACAAATGACGCAATTAAACCGATTAAAACTAAACACTCACCTATCGATTGTATCACCATCAAAGGAATAAACTCATGCACTCGCCATTGATAATCAACTTGCATACCTAAAATACAGCTGCATCCTATGAGTGCAACACCTACTGTCATCAATAACCGAGCATCAATTCGTTTAGCCAGCCACACAGCTATAGGACTGAAGAGTAGATATACAATAAATGCAATATTAGTGACCTCGCCAATTTGCTGTGGTTTTAATTCCCCAATAGAAGATAAAAATGAAGGAACAAATAACGAATTCGCTAGCATTAAAAAACCATATAAACACGAAATTATGAAACAAAGACATAGATTGCGATTTGCCAGCCAATGAGGCTGAGCAAAAGTTTTATCGAAAAATAATGCTCTACAAATAAAAATACCGAATAAAATAACACTACTAATTAAACATGAAATAATAAATCCAGAGTTCTCCCATCCCAACATTTCACCTTGAACAACAGCGACATATAATAAAACTAAACTTAAACTTTTCAGCGCCATACCGCCCCAATCGGTTTCAGATAGTAGCGCATAATTAACTTTACTTAACGGTATACCTTTCCAAGCAAAAATAAATATCAATACAGCGAAAAAAGCACATACCCAATATAGCCATTGCCAGCTAAATGTATCAACAAGAGTGCCGGAAATTCCAACTCCGGCATCCATCCCCAAAGAAACCCTTAAGCTGTATGCCGCCATAACAATTAACCAAACACTAGGTTGTAAGCTTCTTAAAGCTAATGAAATGGTCATCGGAAGATAGACCCCTAAACATAAGCCTAAAATAAAATGGATCACAATTAATACTTCAAAGCCATAATACCCACCTAAAAGAGGTGTACTTAAAAAAATACCCAATAAAATGGCACTCGTAGACATTAGAATTTTTTCAGCACCTAAAGTGACCATAAACCAAGGCGTTAATGTCATACTAATCAGCTGCGCTGAATTTAATGAAACATTAATCCATGTTCCCTCTTGCATATCGAATGCAAATACGCCTCGAATATCTGCTAATGAAAGAGAAAACATACGAATAAATAATGTTGATAAAACAGCACCAAGAAAAACAGAAATAACCGCAAATAATGGTTTTGTCTCTTTTGCTCCGTAAAATAAACTCAAGAACATTTTACTTACCTTTTTGAGCTATGCTTTGTGTATCAATATTCACAACAACAGACATACCGGGTCTCAGTCTATTTAAATCACTTTGCTCAGATAAAAAGCTAATATAAACAGGAATACGCTGGACGACTTTAGTGAAATTCCCACTGCTATTATCAGCAGGAATTAATGCGGATTCACCGCTACTCTGAGCACCTATATCACGCACAACCCCGCTGAATAAAACATCCGGAAAGGCATCAACTTTGACGGATACCGCTTGACCGGTATGAACATTCTTTAACTGTGTTTCTTTTAAATTAGCGATAATGTAAGGCTGTTTATTGGGAGTGACCGTGACCACTTCAGTACCTGACGTCACAAAACTACCAATATTAAGTTTTACCTTATTCAATTGCCCATCAAATGGAGCAGTTATTGTTGCATAAGATAATTGAGTATCTGCTTGTTTTAAATTAGCTAATGCAATATCTCGCTCAGCAATCCGTATTTCCTTTTGCTGACTTAATATTGTTTTTGATTGTTTAGCTTGCTCCCATTGTGCTTTTGCTGCTTGCTCTAGCTTAATTAAGCGCTGTAAGTCCGAGTTAGCATCCAAGTAATTCTGCTGGGTTATTGCACCACTATTGATTAATGCTTTACGTAATAAGGGGCTACGCTTCATTTGCTCAACTTCAATTTTTGCAGCTTGGTAGCGATTAAATAGCATTTCAATCGTCAGCTCTTGTTCCTTGATTTCTCCTGCTAAATTACTCAACTGTTGCTCAGATTTTTGATAATTGGCTTTGGCTATTTTCTGTTTGAAAACATCTTCTTGATTATCAATTTTCGCGATCACATCTCCACGGCGAACAAATTGATAATCATCGACCAAAAGATTAGCTACATAACCTGTCATACGTGATTTCAATATGGCTGAATCGGCTTTAATGTACGCATTATTCGACTCTTGATAGCGTTTAGACCCTAACCATTTATCCCAATTTAAGGTGGTAAACAGAATAAAAACACCAATGCATAACACGCTGAGCCAAGGTGTTAAAGAAATTATTTTCTGTGAGAAAGGCTTAGATCCATTTGTCGTCATTTTATTAACCTCAATACGACTCAATCATTAGGTTGAGCAACTCTGCCTAAATAAAAAAAATTCATAATCTAACATCGTTAGGTTGTTTAAATATGTTAAACTAACATCGTTAGGGAATAAAGGACTAAATGAGACTTTTTTATGAGAACACCAAAAATTACCCGTTTACAGGTATTAGAAACAGCATTAATGCTGCTAGAAACTGAAGGAATTGAAGGTTTAACGATGCGAAAGCTTGCTGATGCTCTTAACATCAAAGCGGCGTCACTGTATTGGCATTTCAATAATAAGCAAGCGCTCGTCGAAGGAATGGCCGACCATATTGTCGCCATGGTCGCTGTCGATTTTCAATACGAAGATGATTGGTCAACGAACCTAATTAAGATAACGTCTCAACTTAGAAACGCTCTCTTAAAGCATCGAGATGGCGCACGTGTCTTTGCGGGTACTTATATTATTTCTGACAATGTATTACGTATTAACAACGCATTGATTAAAACATTTATGCAAGCTGGGATACCTGTAGAAAGCGCTGCCAGTAGTACCATGACGGTATTTTATTTCATTCTTGGGTGCTGCATTGAACAACAAGCGGCTACATTCTCAGCAGACAGCGATTTTATTAATAAAGAATCTGAATTTGATCAGTTATCCAAAGAAAAATTTCCCTATACATGGGAAGCTAAAGAAATGTTATTTGCCAATAACTATGATGAACGTTTTTTAGATGGGCTAAAGCTGATTATTGATGGACTAACGAATAAGGGTTAAATAGCATTATGCGCCAGTATCATTGAGCCATTAACTTCAAGCCACATTGTCACACCAATTAGGGTGACTTAATGCTATAGACAGAAAAAATGAGCAACAATGGTATATTGCTCTCATGTTTCACTGCGACTGTAATGTGTCGATAATTTAACCAACATTGTGCACAATGGGTAGTTTGGTAATCTCTAGCTCGGTTTCATTTAGCTTATTACATTCTACCCTATCACCATTTTTATAAATAAAATAATAGTGCTTGTTATTCCCCGTTGTTTTGACTAATGACTCTCCATTTAGGAAATTGTAAATTTTATACTTAACATTATTATCACTATGACGAATGGCTGGGTGAGAAAGAATAAAGAGTGAGCCTCTCTTCAATGTTGAGATCAAATAGTTAGTATGGAGTATCGTCATTTTTTCCCCTTCAGGGCATTGAAGCTGATACTCTTTCATCGCAAAGACCGGAAAACATACAGCAAGAAGCAGTGTGATGGTAAACGCTTTTTTTATCATTATGGCTCCATACATTCAAAATCGTGAGCAATATTTACTTATAAAATCAGGGTATTGTCTCTATAAAAACATGTTGCCCAATCAATTGCAAAATTTTCCGATGATTAATTATTCATGTGGAACTATTTTTGGTAAATAAACGAAGCTCCATAATCCTATGAAGCTTCGTCTAACTATTTACTTCTCATATAGCTTGTTTGCCATATCAATACTATCAGCGTTGACATCTTTAATATGATCACGAGTCAGTCGATATACAACAGGACTTAGCATTAACAATGCAATAAGATTCGGGATCGCCATCATGGCATTCAAGGTGTCAGCTAATAACCAAACAAAATCCAGTGACTGCGTCGCGCCGATAGGTAAAGCAATCAACCACAGCACTCTAAATACCTTAATCGCCCTTAAACCAAATAGATATTGAACACATTTTTCACCATAAAAGCTCCACCCTAAAATGGTCGTAAATGCAAAAATAGCTAACGCAATCGCGACAATATAATTACCTCCGGGTATTGCTGATTGGAAAGATGATGCCGTCAATGTTGCACCGGTTTCTGCCGTTAGCCAACCACCAGTAATAATGATGGTTAACCCCGTGACAGAACAGACAATGATAGTATCGATAAAGGTACCTAACATCGCGATTAACCCTTGGCGGATCGGGTTTTGTGTTCTCGCAGCAGCATGCGCAATTGGTGCGCTCCCTAAACCTGCTTCATTCGAAAATACGCCTCGAGCTACCCCAAAACGAATAGCAGCCCATACCGCGGCTCCGGCAAAACCACCTTGTGCAGCAACAGGAGAAAATGCTGAAGTTACAACTAAAGAAAATGCAGTGGGGATCTCACTAAAATTAAGTCCTAAAACCAATAAACCAGCCCCAAAATAGGCAACGGTCATAAATGGGACTAACTTACCTGCAACATCAGAAATACGACGTAATCCACCAATTAAAACAGCACCAACCAATAAAACAAGTGCTCCAGCAGTTAGCCATTTATGTAGACCAAAATTGCTCTCTAACACATCAGCGACAGAGTTAGCTTGCACTGTGTTGCCGATACCAAAACTGGCACAGGCACCAAAAAAAGCAAATAAAGTGCCCAACCAAACCCATTTAGGTCCTAAACCGTTCTTGATGTAATACATAGGGCCACCAACATATTGGCCATATTTATCTACTTCACGAAAACGCACAGCAAGTACAGCTTCTGAATATTTAGTCGCCATACCAACGAGTGCCGTGATCCACATCCAAAATAGCGCGCCAGGTCCCCCCATCACGACCGCAGTCGCAACACCAGCAATATTTCCTGTGCCTATTGTTGCCGACAAAGCAGTCATCAAGGCATTAAATGGTGAAATCTGCCCTTCACCTCGTTCTCCATTTTTTTGGAAAAGTAATTTAAAGCCAGTCCCCAGCTTACGAATAGGTAAAAAGGCTAATCGGATCTGCATATAAATGCCAACACCGAGGATCCCAATGAGCATTGGAACGCCCCATACAATACCATTTAACTCACCTAACCATGTCGTAATCAAGTCCATTCGTTTCCCTCTTCTTATTATTTATATCGCTCTTTATTTAACGGTTACAAATTGATAACATTTACTTATAAACTTTAATAAAGACGATAAACGCAATATATGCGAGAAAAAAGCGGCTAAAAGTTCAGTTGAGATGAAGGAATGTGAGAAATGTCACGAGTTACCATTGGGGTTTAAATCAGACGAGTTATAATGCAAGTTGCAACGTTCTTAACGACTTTTACCCTCACCCGTCGTCTAGTTTTCTAGGCTCCTAGCGATCCGTTCGCTTATTACTTAGCTCCCCCTCGAATTATTCAGATCGGTAATAGTTGAATCTCTGTAGAGTGGGTTCTGAGGTTAACAAATAACCTCAGAACAAAATAAATATGGCTTATTCAATATCATCTAGCATTGATGGTGATGGAACAAAGAATAGTGTCCCTGTAACAGCGGTACTGTATTTTAACAACTCATCGGTGGCACCATTTTCACTGCCAAGAAACATGCTTTCCAACATACGAAGCGTCGTTGAAAAATACCTTGCATAACCAATAAAGTAAGTACCGTATTCATTTTTAGAAGGATTAGAAAATGGCATATTGGCACGAACAATTTTTAAATCATCACCATTTTCATCTTTAATATTAGTCACAACATTGTGCGAGCTAGGTATTTTTTGTTCATCAGTCAATTCCACATCATTAAATTTATGGCGACCAATTACTTTCTCTTGTTCTTCTACACTCAAACTTTGCCATGCGCTCATATCATGAATATATTTTTGAACAAATGCATAACTACCACCTGCAAATTGTTCATCTTCATCACCAATAATAGCATAATCGACACGTTCATCTTCCATTTCAGGGTTCTCAGTGCCATCAACAAAACCTATGATCGAGCGCCCATCCATATAGCGGAATCCATGTACTTCATCGACATGTGTCACCATACCATTGAGCTGCTGACTAATAATGGAAGCTAATTCATAACAAGCAGAGACATTTAAAGCGCGAATATGGAAAAATAAATCTCCCGGTGTGGAAACAGCCGTATGGCGGCTACCTTTTATTTCTTTAAAAGGAGTAAGTTGTTGTGGCTTAGCCAATTGAGGAAATAAACTTTCCCATGCATCGGCACCAAATCCCATCACACAGCTAGTTTCAAGTGCGGGGAAACGCGTTCTCATACTGCGAATTAGACCGGATAAATTATTGCAAAACGAGACCAACTGATCACGGTGCTTTTGTTTATCAACAATATTGAAAACGAGGAAATATGAATTTTCTCCTGGAGTTTTAGTGACATCTTGATATTTCATAGGGGTTATACCTTTTCCATTGTTTTTCATTTTCATGATAATGGTTCCACTATAATACAATGAACACCCAACTTCATTGATATTAACCACTTAATAGATAATACTTTTTTAATCACCAAAAGAGACATTCTTATTTAGATAAAAAACAGTAAATATCGCCTGATTCATTATTCACCTATACCTGTACTTGGTAGTGAGTTCGCGAATGATAAAATGCTATCGCTTGTTCCGTCGACGATAAATCACACTTTTTAACTATCACCTCAATATCAGGGTTTATATCCGCAATCTCATCCTTTAATTCAACCAATAAGTTATCTCTGCGAGCAACGGCAATAATATTCATTCCTTTCTTCGCGAATGCCTTAGCGATTAAACGACCGATTCCTAAGCTAGCCCCCGTTATCACTGCATAATATTGTTGTTTCATATTACCTCCTTTTGATAAAGTCACTAAACGATAGAGGATAGAGCTAACTCTAGGTCAACACTTTTTGGAAAATAAATGAACTATACTACTAGCGAATTTTCACTGTTAACAGGTTTTAGCATATACACGCTACTATGAAAAAGAAGATATATTAAATCCTGCGAGACAAAATAATCATCATCGTTTCTATTCCAATCATGATGTTGAATGGATGAAATTTATTATTCATTTGAAAGAAACAGGAATGCCATTAAAAGAGATCAAGCAATATGCAAATTTAAGAGAATTAGGCGACAAAACAGCGCAACAAAGAATGGAGTTACTGATTAAACATTATGAGTATCTGGAACAGTAATTACATATTCTAAATGACCACCTCACTAATTTAAAATTAAAAATTCAACACTATCAAAATCTGATATGACTAAAATACAGCTAGTCAATAAAGCCGTCTTATTAGACAATCTAACAAGCACCCTATCTTACATCAGTTTGATATATATAGCATTTTATATAGTGCAAAATACGGATTACCTAGGTTATAGGGTGATTTTCCATTCAAAAAATGATAGAAAGGCTTTAGTAATCATCCGAACGATGAAATATTCTGTTCTATCACCCACAATCGGCCTTGCATATGCATTAAACAATATCGAGGCATAATATGAGAACAAACGATGCCAAATGCGCTAACACACTTAGCTGAAAATGAAATCAAAGTTCATCTTGTCAACTCATTCACCCTCAATAATTCCGGAGGTAATCCCGCAGGAGTTGTTCTTTATCCACCTAAACTAAGTGTTGAACAAAAAACAGCGATCGCTCGTCAAGTTAGTTTCTCTGAAACCGCATTTGTTTATTCAGGCGAAGATACCGATTTCAACGTAGAGTTTTTTACCTCTGAAGGCGAAGTCGATTTTTGTGGACACGCAACTTTAGCTGTTTTCTTTACTCTAAACTCACTCAATTTACTTAACTCAGGTAATTACAAGCAAAAAACGAAAGCAGGTATTCTTAATGTCGTCATTACACCTAATAATATCGTCATGGAACAAACCTTACCTATTATGCGGCAAGGACCTGATATAAAGGATGTTGCGGCGGCTTTCGGAGTGCACCCAAATGTCATTACAGAAACTAATTTACCTGTAAGCATTATCTCAACGGGGTTACCTGATATTATCGTCCCAATACAAACAGGCCAATTGGATACACTACAACCTAATTTTAAGGCACTCGCAAAGCTAAGCCGTGAGTTTAATACTATCGGTTTTCATGTATTTGAATTAAGCGATGCTCCATCCATCACCGCACATTGTCGAAACTTTGCACCGCTATACGGTATAGATGAAGAGTCTGCAACTGGTAGCGCTAGTGGCGCTTTAGGATGTTACCTCGTTAAAAATGTTTTCCCCAAAGAAACACATTTTCAATTTGAACAGGGTCGAGCTATGACCTGTTCCTCTTTAATCCAAGTCATCATAGATACGAAAGAAAATGAAATTAGTCGTGTTAGAGTGGGTGGACAGGCGACTATGATTGGCATAAAAACAATCAAGCTTTGAAAGCTTCTAAAAACAACACAGCAAATATAAAGATTAACGGTGAAATGTCGTAATTCACCGTTTAATAATCATTAGCCATCAATTTTTTCAGGGATAGGATATCTTAATATGATTTTAGGTGAATCTGGCAATATCCGTTGAGACCTATGCATAAGATAAGCGGCAACCTCTTCAAATGATAAATCATCGACATCTTCGTCATTAAACCACTCATTAGGCCAATATATTAAATCTGACGGATTAGCATCAAAATTCATCTCAAGTAAATCAAGAGCGTACGATTGTTCAGATTCATTCCCTTCCGCGTTACATATAAACTCAATAATAGCGATCAATTCCTCATAGGTAAGGTCGTCTATATATTTAGTTTGATTAAATGCCATCTTTGTAAACTCTTTAGCGCTTGTCCATGAGTTATAATCACGAAAATCTGAAAACTCATAAATTTTAGCTGTTTGAGTATTCCAGTTTTTCATCATCAGATTAAGTTCTGTATTATCTTCTTTAGCACCACTGTCAATCTTAATCGTAATTTTCTCGAGTAAATCAAGCTTATCCTTCATAATTGAACGGTTAATTTTTATTGGTTTTAAACGCTCTGGTAATGGCATAAAGCCTCCTAATTTTAAATAAAAATAACTTGAGATTACTTATCAACATAAGATAATCCCAAATAAAAAATTGTTCTAGCATTTTTTGTTCTTTAATTATTTAAGACTAAAAAAAACAACCGTAATATTTAATTATGATAATATAATATTAAATCAATATATAAAAACAGAACTAATTTAGTTAAAAAATCATGTTAAAGCTAATTAACGATGTATTAATTTCTATAAACAAACTAATTTAAACGTTTGAATCAAGAATATTATTATTAATAAATTTACTAATTAATCGACAGTCTCATGTACACTTGTCTGCTGACACACACCAAAAAACAGATAACAGTCAATAACAATTATTTTTCTTTTTAGCAACTTAAGTGAAACACACTAACAACAAGCCCTATTGGTTTTAATAGTCTCACCTTACAAAATAGACAGTAAAACTTATAATTCCACTTAAGCAGGTGTTAAAAACATATTTACTCTGATACTTATTATATAATTTCAACTGTAAAAGATTATAATATCGAGTCTAATAATCAAAAATTAGCTCATACTGATACTACAATGAAACGCTTTCTATTGACTTACTTTTCTCCTTTTGTTGCCTTGTTTTCACCAGACGCGCTCAGTGATAAAGCTTTAACAGCGGGTTACGCTAAACTTATTGCTTTGTCTTCAACAAATGACATTAGCGCTTCAACATTATACTCAGACGGCCTTGATTACAGTAAGTATTCATTACCCTATACCTTCAAAAATATTTATACTGATGGCGATTACGCTTTCAATATTCAAATACGAGGAAATTATCTTAAAGTAAAATCAGAAGTCATAGATATTGATTCATCAAATAGCCTTCGTTCCCGTTGGGATATCTTAAATCTGACTACATCTCCACAATTAACATACAGCATAAATAAAAACTATAGTTTAGAAGGTGAACTTGAGCTTGGCTATTCAAATATGCAAAACAAGTCATCATTCTACGGTGAAGATGATGTAAAAGCGGGGCTTCGTGAAGCTAAACTCTTAGATTGGGATATAAACACTTTACATATAACCCCGAAAATAGGGATAGTAAATAAAAACACTTTAAGCAATGGAGATAATATTAGTCTTCATACAAGTATTGCCTATATGTTCATGGAAAGCATCGGCAATAAAAGCAATATAAAAATAAGCAATAATATAGGCATTTGGTCCGCAGGTGGTGAATACACTATGACAAATGCCTTTGATATTAAAGGAAAACCTTTTGACATCATCGTCTCTAACGATATTGGCGGTTTTTATGGTAATAGCTATAGAGATTTGTCATTTGGGTTTATAAATAATACATCATTAGCATTAGAAACGCCTATAAACATTAATAATACAGAATTTAAGATAAAAGCTGGAGTCGGATATCTATCTAGCGATAATGCTCATGGTGTAACTTTTATTGTGGGAATTAATTAAATACCTAAAATATCATAGTACTATAAATTTCACGACATATTGCTCATCAAATACCGCCTTTATTTGGCGGTATTATTTGACTATAACATTTAAAATAATCATTGAAGTTTTAACAAAAGATAAACCAAAGTTAATCATACCTATTCTGTTAAATAAACATTAACATCAATAAACTAATATACAAGGCCTACATATTAACAATAATCTATCTCTGCTCCACCATATTGTTTTTTAAGGCAATAGAAATATCATTTAATATTTTCGGAGTATCCATTTTAGGTAAAATCACTTCAATAAAAGCGAGTTGATTACAATTAGTCACCTCCTCTAAAGCACATTTCAATTGTTCTGTCTCCGTTATACGTCGTACGAATGCAGGATATTGATTCGCGAATGCTTTAAATAATAGTGTCCAGTCCCATGCGGTAATATCATTGTATACCTGTTCAGGACCATGAATTGCACGTTCAACAGTATAACCTTGATTATTCATTAAAAATATTATTGGCTTTAATCCATTTCTCAACATAGTTCCTAGTTCTTGCACTGTAAATTGTGCCGCTCCATCACCAATTAACAATATGACTCGACGATTAGGTTCAGCAAGTTGAGCTCCAAAAGTAGCTGCTAAGGAAAAACCAACAGATGCCCACAAAGATTGGATCACAAATTTACAATTTTCGGGTAATATGAGTTCTGCCGCACCGAAACATGAAGTGCCTTGATCGGTAAATAATATATCATTTGGCCGAATAAATTTTTGAATTTCATGCCAAAAAGAACGCTGATCCAATTTGGATTTACTGGTCTGAGACAACGGAGGCGACAACGACGGCGGATTAATTATTGGTAATGGCCATTGTTGTGCAAGGGATAATGTCAATTGATGAAGAGCTTTAATTGCATCTTCCATAGGTATTTGTGTAAAGACTTGATGCCCCACTCTAGCTTCATTAGGGTGAATACTAATACAGTTTTCAGTTGGTAATTTATGACTAAAACCCGCAGTTGCTGTATCAATAAATAACACCCCGATATTAATTGTGACATCAACGTTTTCTATTAAATTTTTTATTTCAGCTTCGCTTGCTGCTCCTATATAAGTTCCCGCATAATTAGAATGATTTTCATTGAATACACCTTTACCGAAAAGCAAAGCTGAATGAGGAAGTGCCACTTCATCCATCCACTGCTGTAACAATGGTTGTACATTAAGTCGTTCAGCAAGACAGCCCGCAAGCACTGATACTTTTTTTGTACCTGTGAGTTTTTTACGTGCGGATTCAATAAACATTTTTAGCGATGTGTTTGATAAAACGCTTGTTGGTAATACCAACGGCGCTGGTTTAGACACGAGCGGTAATATCGCTACATCGCAAGGAATGACCAAATGTACAGGACGATGCTCACTCAAAGCAATCGTAATTAATCTATCTATTTCTGATTCTGCATTACTTGGCGTTAGGCAAGCTTGGGCAACACTGACTTCTTTTGCCATACGAGAAAAATGTTCGAAATCACCATCACCAAGGGAATGATGTAACAATAATCCATCTCGCTGGAATTGTAATACTGGAGCGCCAATTATGTGAATAATAGGAAGATATTCTGCATAAGCTCCCGCAATTCCATTGATTGCACTTAATTCTCCGACACCAAATGTGGTTAACATCGCAGATGCAGGCTTACAACGAGCATAGCCGTCAGCAGCATAAGATGCATTAAGTTCATTTGCACAACCAATCCAATCAATTTTAGGATGACTGATAACATGATCAAGGAACTGCAAATTGTAATCGCCCGGAACACCAAATAAGTGATGAATGCCTATTTGAGCAAGTCGATCTAAAAGATAATCTGCTACAGTATAACTCTTCTTCATTATCATACCTACTAAAATGAGAGTACAATGAGATATAAAATCGATTTCAACTATCCGACAATTACCTGATATTTTTTAATAGGCCTGCCTATTAAATCAGACTCCATTAATACAACTAAAAGATTATTTATAATAAAGTTAAAATTCTTGTTGCGTGGGGCGTAATATAATCTCATTAATATCTACATCTGCCGGTTGCTCAATAGCATAAGCAATAGCTCGTGCAATAGAATCAGGTGGGATAGCTTGCTTATAAAAATCAATTATTGATTGTAAGCTTGTAGGATCACTACTGCCAAATTTTAATTCGGAATCGACAACACCGGGACAAATTGTTGTAGTCCTAATATTTTTGCCAACTTCACTTCGTAGACCTTCCGATATAGCGCGAAGAGCAAATTTTGTTCCACTATATACAGTTCCTCCTGGACTAAATACTTTTACCCCCGCCACGGAAGATATATTAATAAAATGACCACTTTTTTGTCTTTCAAATATAGGAAGCACTTCGGCAATCCCATATAAAGGTCCCTTAATATTAATATCAATCATTTTTTCCCACTCATCCACTTTACTAAGGTTTAGAGGAGAAATAGCCATTAAGCCGGCATTATTAATTAACACATCAATTTTCCCAAATTGAGAAAGTGTTGTATTTACTAAATTTTTAACATCGCTATATTTAGTCACATCAGTCGGCACAACAAGAGTTTTTCCAACACAAGCTTGTGCCAACTTTTCTAGAAGCTCCTCTCGGCGTGCTGCTAACACAACTATTGCTTTTTTACTTGAAAGATAAAGAGCCGTAGATGCACCAATACCACTACTTGCTCCCGTAATTATAATAACTTTACCTGCAATCGCTCCCATCTTGCATCTCCTAATTATTTAAGCAGTAAATGATTATTACTGCTCGTTATATATTAACCAAGCATATATATCAGTAAGATTGTATTACAATTTCTACCTATATATATTTTGCAGATTTATTTGGATTTTTATTTAGGAATTGCCTCGACAATCGACACATAACAACCTGTATCAATTATTCGATTAAGTTTTAAGTCTGCACTATCAAGTAATGCTTTCAATTCTGCTTCACTACGAGTCTGCCCACCATCAAAACTTGCTAAGAGTAATAGGTCTATTAAATTACCGCCATGCCAGTGATTACCAGTTGGAATAACAGGCTCTAAAATAAGTAATTTAGAGTTGTCATGCATCGCATTACGGCAACTTTGTAATATTTTTTGTGCTTTATCCGTTGGCCAATCCATAGTGATATATTTTAATAGATAGAAATCGGCTTCAGGGCATGATTCAAAAAAGTTCCCCGCTTGAATTCTCCATCTTGTAGAATCACCTAAGTCATCAAGCCGATGTTTTTTTAGAATTTCAGGTTGATCGAATAATATGCCATGTAGAGTCTTATTGCTTTGTAGAACCGTTAATAGTAATCCGCCCATCCCTCCAGCAATATCGACAACTGTCGAATTATCAGGAAAGTCATACCGCTGAGTTAGAAAATAATTTTCAACTGTAGACATTGAAGACATCCCAGTGTGAAAACTATAGCCATTTTCATAATTTTTTTTGTCTGCCCAATATTCATAAAAAGACTCCCCAAACATATCTCTAAAAGGAATATCACTACGTAAACTATGAATTAAATTACCTAATGGTTCCCAAAATGTTTTATCTGTCAGCATAAGAACAGCGTCGTGTAATGAATGAAATTGATCGGTCCGAAGAAATTCAGCGGCGGGGGTTAACTCAAATTTACCATCACTTGTTTGTGCAAAAATATCCTTAGCAGCCAACATTCTCATCACTCTGAAAAGTTGTTTAGGATTAACATCAGCTTCTTTTGCAAGCTCATCAATTGTTTTAGCGCCATTTTTTAACTTATCAGCGATATCTAAAAGTGCAGCCACTCTCAATGATGCTTGAAACGTAAATCCCATTGCTTGTTCTAATAAATAAACCGCCGCGCTTTCATTTTTAGATATGTAAGTATCATTATTTAACATGTAACTGTTCCTCTTAGTACTAAAAAATAATTAGATGAACTTAATGTACGGTAAAAGATGCGTGTTTACGTTTATTTTCATTGAGATAAATTAAAATTTAAAAAAGAAATTAATATCCCTTACAAAGTGTCATTTTTATTACTCCCAATAAAGAAACTGATGGATTAGACTCATCGTTCATTCACACTCACCTTTAACATAAAAAATAACACAGTGAAACAAATCTTATTGAAATAAATTCATCTAGAGAATAATCATCATGAATATATTTAACATTCACATATTCATATATGGGTATTATTCATTCTGGTTTATTTTCATATAAAGTCAAGGTAATGGAAATTAATTTACAGAAATAAATTTAATCATTTAAAAACAATTAACTAGAGAAACAAACCCTTATTTAAACCTCTTTCAATCTCATGTTTTTAATAAATTTAAAAATTAACCATAACAATAATAACAAATTGGCATTGTTTGTATTGATAATAGTTTTATCTATAAACTATAAAAATGAGGTTATAGTTTATGACTTAAAGTTAATTAATTTACCCACGAAACTCTAAATAGGGTTAATATTTAGAAAGATTAGTAATTTAGGATTTATTACAAGAATTAGCTTGGTGAAAAAAACTGAGATGATTAATTAATTCGTTTTATTAGAAATAATAATAAATATTTTAAAAACAAATCATATTAAGACAATGGAGACTGGTTTATTCTTTTTAAGCTACCATCATGACTCACACCTTTTAACATCATTTTTAATTTACTGATAAATTTAATGCCTATAAAATAGTACCAGAAACACTTATAACAAAAAATACTATGAGAAAAAATAGGATACTCTCATTAGTAGATAAAAATAGAGCGATATAACAACCATAGCATTAATAATAAAAGATTAATTGAAATCTAACATTAGCTTGATTAATAACTTATCATTATAAGGCGTTATTTTTGATAAAAAATGAATCTTCAAGGCTACGTACTCGTCGCTTTTTTATTTTCTTTACAGTAACTCATTAGTATTTTCAGAGTACTTATTTGTATTATCGAGTAAATACCTTATCAATGGCGCCCCTTGATTTAGAGCTTCTTAATGCTACATGCTACAATACTTCATGCTAAAATTATTGGGGTTAATGTATGTCACACAATAGCTCGCGGTCAAAAGTCCTCAATTCTAAATTACCTTTAAATCAAAGAGCATCCCATGCTAGAAGCTGTGCTAATCATGTTTCGGCTAGGCTTGGTATAACACGAGAGGAGCTATTTAAAATCACAATAAAAGCAACAGGTGTAGACTTGAATAAACCAAAAAATGAAAGTGAGTTAATCAAAGCTTTTAGCTATTTTGAACAACTCTGATATGCTACGATGACAGTATCACCAGTGCCAGTCCAATGTAATAAAGGATAAAAACGTTGAAAGAGGAAGTTAATAGCTAACGTGTAGAAAACTAGCTATATGCCCCCCCTCGGCTTATGCATTGGCGATATTTTTATTTAGATTTATGACTCGCTATTTGCTCCATTACGAACTGATGTAGCTCTTTAAACTCCCCCTCTGATAGAACTCTTGCAGGGATAACGGTTCCTTCACCACCAAAAGCAAAAATAAACATGTACTCTTCCTCGATATAGCACTCTTCTATATTCGACCAAAACATTCTGACTAGAGTCTCTTTCGTAATACTGTCTATATATTTCCTGTTAATTTTAACCTTGACTAATCTATCGGGATTACTTTGTTCTTTTTCCTCATTTTTTCTTATGTAACCTTGCTCTATGCGAAATGTAATATACAAACATATCAAAGAAATTAATAAGCCACAAAAACACAAAAAACCTATATTTTTAAGACCTGAAAACTCATCCAACTTCGAATAAGCCTCATAACCAATTATTAACAATGCGCCGCCCAGCACAATCGATGCTATAGAAAATAAATTCCATAGCTTAGTGAATAATCTGTATGGCATTTTTTCTTTATCTATAATGGCAGTTGCTGGCTGTTTTATTAATTTTCGTATTTTCTCTGCTTCTAATCTCGATGCTGAAAACTGAATTTGATAACGGCTCTTCATCAATATTAATCCCTTAATTAATCATAAAAAGTAAGTACCAGAATCAACAATGAATCTGGATGTTTAAACGCAATTTATTATTTATTGTTCCATTCCGCCAGCTTTTGTTCTGCTATAGCTTGTTGTTTGGTGTAACCTCTCCGTTAGATTGCTCGTTCATATCAAACCGATTGCCAACCAAAGTAAGGACGTTCAAATAAGCCTTGCGGCTAATGTATGACCGTAATCCCTGTTTAATGTGGCTCTCTCGGATATCTAAACCTTTCTTTTTAACCTCAGCAATCATGGCTTCCTTGATTCCAGCCTTTGGAGTCGCTAATTTCAACTAATAAAGATAGCCCATTACCATCCACCAGCGTGTAGGATTTTTGTTTTGGCTTAGCACGCTTGGTACACCATATCTATTAGCTTCATAACTCACTAATATTATATAGGAAAATTGTAGGGAGAATTTCTATACGAAAAGCTATACAACAATTTATACAGGTTAAGGAAGACGTTAGTAAACTTCGGTGAAGTGAGATTTCGCGAGAATGCTTGATTTACTTGGGATTGGAAGACTTTGGAAGACGTTACTAGAAGTGAAGATGGCGGAGGAGGAGAGATTCGAACTCTCGGATGGTTTCCCATCGGCGGTTTTCAAGACCGCTGCCTTCAGCCGCTCGGCCACCCCTCCGCAATGACGTGCACTATAAACATCTGAGCGTTGGATGTAAACCCCTTATCATGTCAATTGCTATAAAAATAGGCGCTTAGTGTGTTGATGGACTAAATTATCAACATATCTAACGGGTTGCTTGGGTTATTGACTATTTTTTGCTAAATTTGCAGTCTATTTTTGTTTAGGTTGAAATGTGTATGTTGCTTTTTAACGGTCAAGAAATTGAGACTGATTCTCAGGGCTATCTTATTGATAGCCAACAATGGAGCGAAGCGCTTATCCCTCTACTTGCAGAGCAAGAAAACATTACTCTGACAGAAGAACACCTTGAAATCGTTCGCTTTGTTCGTGCCTTTTATTTGGAGTTTAATACTTCCCCCGCAATCCGCATGTTAGTGAAAGCTGTCTCTCAACAATTTGGAGAGGAAAAAGGAAATAGCCGCTATTTATATCGACTATTCCCTAAAGGCCCAGCTAAGCAAGCAACTAAGCTCGCGGGACTCCCTAAACCCGTAAAATGTATCTAATTGTACAGCAGTTAATAGCGGACTGAAAAATCCGCTATTTTATCTGTTTGCCAATTTTCGCTGAAATAATGGTCAATTTTTGCGCCTGGGGGGCCACCTGCATTTAGCCATTCTTCGACAAAACTAATGTCTTGCTCTGAGCCATTAATGGCCAAAGTAACACTTCCATCATCGCGATTACATACATAGCCTTTAATGCCGTTTTGATTTGCCCAATGATAGGTTTGGTAACGAAAGCCTACACCTTGAACGCGACCATAGATATAAAATAAACGTCCACCTGTTGCTGTCATTTTTATCCCCCATTATCAGTACTCTAATTATTAATGTGCTATTTATTACTGTTGTGTTTTTTTCACCGAACAGATAATCTGAGACTGAGGCACTGCTTTTCATGTTACATATAAGACAGTGTATTGCGTTATGAGTATTTGTCCATACATTGGCTTGAAAACGCGGAACACTGCCCAAATATAGAGTTATAGCATAAGCAAGGCTTTTAGGAGGTGGCTATGATGATCACCAGTAAATATGGTATAGGGCAACAAGTTAGGCATAAACTACTCGGCTACCTAGGTGTTGTCGTGGATGTTGATGCAGAATACTCGCTCGAACAACCACACGATGACGACGATATTGCAGCAAATAGCGCATTACGTGATCTGCCTTGGTATCATGTTGTAATGGAGGATGATAACGGCGATGCAATTCATACCTATTTGGCAGAAGCCCAAATTACATATGAAGCCGCTGATGACCATCCAGAGCAACCCTCTATGGACGAATTGGCAGAATCCATTCGCTCACAATTACAAGCACCACGCCTACGTAACTAACTGATTATCAAACTTACAGTAAAGCAGCAATATCGCTGCTTTACTGCGTATTGGTTATTTTTCTAACCCTAACGCTGGGATCTCTTGTTTTGGGCACCTATCCATAACACATTGCATACCCGCATCAAGTGCTATCTGTTGAGCTTCTTCGCTAACAACCCCTTTTTGTAACCACAGAACTTTCGCTCTCGCTTCTACCGCTTCATGGGCGACTCCTACCGCTGCTTCAGCATTACGAAACACATCTACCATATCAATAGGTTGTGGAATCTCACTTAATTTAGCGTACACTGTTTGCCCTAATAAAGTTTGACCTGCCAATTTAGGACTAACAGGGATCACGGTATAACCCTGCTCCAATAAATATTCCATCACTTCATAACTTGGCCGATCTTTTTTATCGCTGGCCCCAACCAGTGCAATCGTGTTAACGCTACGTAATATTTCTGCAATTTCTTGACTAGCCATCAAAATATCTCCCAAAATCAGTAAACTATTAACTCACAATATGATATATCTGATGCCGCATAGTGGCTCGATTGAGCCACGCTAATTTTAAGGGAACATCATGGAATCAACCACTCGTACAATAAAAACCCCTAAGAACATAGCTCTTGTTGCCCATGACCACTGTAAGTCTTCACTACTCGCTTGGGCAACAAAAAATAGTGAACAACTTAAGCCACATCAACTATTTGGAACGGGTACCACCGCTAAATTGCTTACCCATCACACTGGGCTGAATGTAACAGGTATGCTAAGCGGTCCAATGGGTGGTGACCAACAAATTGGCGCTATGATTGCTGAACAAAAAATTGATGTGCTAATCTTCTTTTGGGATCCGTTAAACGCCGTTCCTCATGATCCCGACGTTAAAGCCTTATTACGCTTGGCAACGGTTTGGAATATTCCTGTAGCGACTAATGCTGCAACGGCAGATTTTATCATCACCTCCCCTTACTTTAAGGGTGAAATAGATATTGTGATCCCTGACTACCACCACTATCTACAAGAACGTACAAAATAAAAATTGAGGTGCCGACTCATCTGTTCGGCACCATATCACTATGGCTTTTTCTGTCTAGGAACGCCTAGTTGCCTCAGTATTTCGACAAAGTCTGAAGGTTCATCAGGGTTATAAAGTAACCATACTTGCTGTTTTGCACGCGTCATTGCCACATACAAAAGCCGTCGTTCTTCTGCGTGCTCAAACTCTTCATGCTTAGGTAACAATACCTGCTCCATCACGGATTCTCTAGGCGCAGCAGGGAACCCATCTTTACCTTGATTGAGCCCACAAATGATCACATGGTCAGCTTGCTTACCTTTAGATGCATGAATTGTCATAAATTCAATGTTGAGTTTTGGCCAACGTGTTTTTGCTTTATTTAAAATGTCAGGTCGTAAGTAATGATAACGAGCCAAACATAAGATAGTTTCATCATCCGTGACGTAGCCACTCATTTTATCTAATAAGCGCTCTAGTGCATTTTCATATAATAAAATAACTGACTTTTTGTTCCCTTTTACTAAGCTATTTAAAGGTTTATCTAGCTGAGTAGGATTCTGCAAAATAAAGCTATTGGCAATTTCCCCTATCCTTTCATTAAAACGATAGGTGGTATCTAAAGCACATTGAGCCCCTTCGCCAAAATTGTGTTCAAAAGATGTCGTGAGATCCAGCTCAGCGCCACTGAAACGATAGATGGCTTGCCAATCGTCGCCGACGGCAAATAGTGCGGTTTGTTTATTTTGCTGACGCAACGCTTGTAATAATTTAGCTCTTAATGGCGAAATATCTTGAAATTCATCGACTAAAATATGTTTCCATGGACTAATAAAGCGACCTTTTTCAAGTAAATTAATTGCTTGATGAATTAATCCTGAAAAATCAATGGCACCTTCAATTTTTAAGGCGTTTTTCCATGCTTTTAATAATGGAGACATCAATCGTATACGCTTTTGAAAGCGATCTTTATACTGCTCATCAGCGGATTCGATCATCTCTTTTTGGCTACCGCCATGCATACGCATTAAGCCTAACCAACGTTCTAAGCGGCTAACAACTTTTTTACTGATTTTTTCATCATGCCAAAATTCACCTTCTGGCACATCCCATTGTAGCTCTTCGGTCAACCATTCACGCCAGCCTTTTGCTTGTGCTTTTTTACTCGCGCACTGCTCACGCCACTCGTTAAGCAATAGCTCCCCTCGTTTTTGTGTATCCGTTTCTAGTTCACTGATCACCGGCGATTTATTGCTACCTTCACGGATAATATGTAGTGCTAACGCATGAAAGGTTTTTGCTTCTATATCATCTTGATGTAAACGTTGTTGAATACGTTCGTTCATTTCTTGTGCGGCTTTACGACCAAATGCAAGTAATAATATTTGATCTGCTTTTGCTAGCCCTCTTAAAAGCAACCACCCAGCCCTTGCGACAAGTACTGACGTCTTCCCACTTCCTGCGCCTGCAAGGACTAAAACATTATCTTCACCGTTAATAACGGAGAGTGCTTGGCTAGCGTTAAGTGGCGATGTTTCAACATGTTCGAAAAATTCACTGTAGCGTGACAGTATTGAATCGCACCACTGTTCATTAGTACGTTGGCGACAACTTTCACCGTTATTCAGCCATTGTAAGCAATACTGATAAGCGGCAGAGCAGTTTTCAAATTGGCTTACGCGAGCCAACGGTAAAGGAAGGGATGAAAACTGTTGGGTAATATTGTGACGAAATGATGCTAATTCACGTAGACTGAACCATTTATCTTGTTGTATTTGTTGTTGAATAGAGTTTGCGAGCGTTGCAAGCACTTGAGCACTAATTTCGCTCATTTCATGGCTCCATAGCTGCCATTTATCATTTAAATAATGATAAAAACGCTGTGTTTGCTTCCACTCCGTTCCATGTAAGCGGACAACTTGCTCGTCCGCCAATTCAAATTCCAACTCTCCCCAAACAATCCCTCTTTTGCAGCGAATATCAATTAATTGGTTAAAAGGGATGAGATACTGATGTTTTTCACCACTTACCTCAATGCCTGCATTTAATAAGCGTACCCGATTATAGGGATGCTGAGCCAGGCGCTGCCCAATCTGTGTTGATTTCAGTTCCATACACCTTGCACCTGAATTATCCAATAATGAAAATGATGGCTGCTTGATTTCAGACGGTTTTTTATTACTTGCAAACAGGCTATCCTATATAGACTAGGGAATGTTTGCCTCTGAGGTACTTTGTGTTAACGCTGCTTACCAGTTATCGTCGTGTTTTATATAACAGCCATGCTTTATATTATATCCGAATATTGATTGCCCTGACAGGGACGACACTGTTCCCTTGGTTATTAGGTCAAGATCCTAAAGTCACTATACCACTCACGTTAGGTATGGTTGCCGCGGCACTCACTGACTTAGATGATAGACTAACTGGCCGTTTAAAAAACCTTGTCATTACCCTGTTATGCTTTTTTATCGCATCCGTTTCAATTGAGCTACTTTTTCCTCACCCAATTTTGTTCTTTTTTGGGTTAGCACTTTCAACTTGTGGCTTTATATTGCTAGGTGCATTGGGGCAACGCTATGCGACCATTGCCTTTGGTGCTTTATTGATTGCTATTTATACCATGTTGGGTGTTCCCATCTTCGATACTTGGTATCAACAACCTGTTTTGCTACTAACGGGTGCAGTTTGGTATAATTTACTGACTTTAATTGGTCATATTCTCTTTCCTGTTCGCCCGTTACAAGATGCAATTACTCAATGCTATCAACAGCTCGCAGCCTACCTAGATGCCAAAGCAAATTTATTCGACCCAGACTTAGAAGATGGTTATCAACAATCTATCTATGATTTAGCTATTGTTAATAGCGCGTTAGTCAACACCATGAATCAAGCTAAAATAGCGCTTCTCAGTCGATTAAAAGGCGATAGAGGACAAAAAGGGACACGTACTACATTACAATATTACTTTGTTGCACAAGATATTCACGAGCGAGCCAGCTCATCCCATATTCAATATCAGCAATTGAGTCGCACATTGCGCCATAGTGATATTCTATTTCGTTTTCAGCGCTTACTGACCATGCAAGCAAGGGCCTGCCAACAAGTCGCACAATCAGTCTTGTGGCGTAAACCTTATCAACATAACCCGCGCTTCGAAGGCACTTTTAGCTATCTTGAAAACTCACTTCAGCTCTTAAAACAACAATCACCTGATTTTCATGAGGTAAAAGCCCTTTATAACCTACTCAAGAATTTAAAAGGAATTGATGTACAGTTGAGAGGGCTTAGCCTTGAACAGAGTTCACGACAACAAAATACAAAACAGCTTGAACAACTATCAGATGAATCACTATCTGGCTTCAGTGATATTGTGGCGCGTTTTAAGCATCATTTAACCCCTAAATCAGCACTATTTCGCCATGCAGTCAGGATGTCACTACTGCTATGTACCGGTTATGCTATTATTCAATTGTTTGACTTGGAAAGAGGTTACTGGATCCTCTTAACTAGCCTATTCGTTTGTCAACCCAATTATAACGCCACCAAACGACGCCTAGCTTTACGTATTATAGGAACCATTATTGGGATCCTCGTTGGGCTACCGCTGTTAAACTTTATCCCTTCAATGGAAGGGCAACTGACACTAATCGTGATCTCAGGATTACTGTTCTTTGTTTTCCGCAGTAGTCAGTATGCACAAGCCACACTGTTTATTACCTTACTAGTCCTCTTTTGCTTTAACTTATTAGGTGAAGGGTTTGACGTCGCGCTTCCTCGCATTATCGATACTTTAATAGGTTGCTTTATCGCATTTTTGGCGGTGAGCTTTATTTGGCCTGATTGGAAATTTCGCCAATTACCGCAAGTGGTACAAAAAACCATGGATAGCAACTGTCGCTACTTAGATGCCATCTTACAACAATACTATCAAGGTAAAGATAATAGCCTTGAATACCGTGTTGCGCGCCGCGATGCACATAACAATGATGCAGAGTTTGCCTCTGTCGTTTCTAACATGGCAACCGACCCTAAATCCTACAAAGTAACTCAGGAACAAGCTTTTAGGCTTTTATGCCTTAATCATACTTTGCTGAGTTATATTTCCGCATTTGGTGCTCACCGAGAACAAATACACAATGAAGAAAATCTTGCTATTTTAAGTGATGCAATCTGTTATGTTGAAACATCACTGCAAATCGCCACATTAGATGTCCATTCAGAAGAAAAGTCGGAATGCTTACGTGAAAGCATTACTCACCGAATTGACAATATTACTGCGAGTGACGATGAAAAAACTGGATTAATTATGGAGCAAACAAGATTATTGCTTGAACTCATACCTGAAATTAAATCCATGATTAAACAGATTAATACGCCTCTTAGTTCTTCAAGTGAAACCAATACGGCATAACGCATAGAAATAAAACTGATGAGCGGGAGCCAAAATTGCCTTATATGATGATTTTGGCCCCCCACTCTTTCAATACCGATTAAAATCACCCTACGCTGTTGTACCAGTTAATTAGCTCTTGTTTAATTGGTGTTGGTAAAACAGCACTATGGTAACCTTCTATCGCCCCAGCCAATCCAATTAATAATTTAATACTTGGAGGAAAACGCCCAAATTGTTTTAATTTTAGAAAACAAGCCTTAGCCCCTATTTCACGTAAATCCTCCGCTTTATGGATACCTATCTTACCGAGCGCTCTTTCAACCGACATATTCATATTAGGGAGATCTTTGATCCTTGTTACCATTGATAGCTTTATCTTCTTCTCCTCAAGCGCGGAACGATAAGCTAAGTCAATGCAGTGCATTAACAGTTCTTCGTTGTGCCAAATTTGCTCTGAAACACGATAGTAACGTAACTCAAGTGGGATACCCTTTTTACTGAAAATCAAACGTTCTAAGTTAATAGATTCAAAGTAACTTCTCGCGAACAAACATCCCCTTAAATAAAACCATCCTTCTAATATAAGACCAATTATTGCGTTATCAATAATGAGGCAATCACCGCCAAAATGATTCTTCCGTTTAATTTCCCCAAAACGTTTTAATAGTTGATCTAACCAATAATCATTTTTTTCCATTAAAGACATACACCCAAACTCCTTATGAGTATTCATCCATCTTGATCCTTGTTGTAACTATAAATATCTAAATTTAACAGACAATTAGCAAATAGATATTTTGAGAGAACCCACCAAAAACTCCAAGAATATTGCAGATAAAAACAACAAACTTGCGAAGCGCTTTGAAAAAATAGGCTTGATATTGGATAAATATACAGTTACTGTACATGCATACAGTTTTGTTGGCGAGGTGAATTATGGCTATCTATTCTTGGAATAAAATAACTGAACATTCTGTAAACCACTATGCTCAAACAATGCCTTCAATAACCCAAACGGGTAATGCGCTACAGCAAGGTATGGTGAGTGAACTCATCTATGATGAAAAACATCCTATTATGGATTGTATTTTACTGCCTATGTTGCGCCAGTTCGGTATACAGTCACGTTGGTTGCTTTGGTTAAGCCCGAATAAAAAGCTGAGCCGTCATTGGCTAGAGCAATCTGGTTTGCCTACTAATAAAATCATGCAGTTAAATAATATGGCTTCAATCACAACTATTGAGGCAATGGAAAAAGCACTGAGAAGTGGTAATTACAGTGTAGTGTTAGGTTGGCTTCCAGAATTAAGTGAGCAGGATTTTTGTCGATTACAAAATGCAGCGCAAGAAGGTCATTCTATTGGTTTTATTATGCGCCCACAAAAAACACATAATATCGCGGGTATCCATTCTGGACAGCAAAATAACCTAAAAATTCACTCTAACTATTATCACTAGCCAAGATTAAGAATATTCTTAGTAAATTTGACATTTGGATAAATCAGTCTAGGAAATCGCCGAAAAAATAATTGAGATCAAAGGGATAGATTATAATCAACTCAGAATGTGATTACGGTTATCTCTCTGATTTATCCGCTAAAAAAAGTTTTTTTATAACGATTTTTGCTGCCTCTACTTGTATCTTTTTAAGTTCGTTGTAGACTTTAGCTTGTTAAGGTTATGGCATTATTTTTTACTTTTTATAAATTTTTGTAGATAATGTCAGCGAAACCTAGCAAGTATTTTAAACCAATGGCGAATAATAAGGCTCATTGAAGCCATGCCTATATTGGATGATAACGAGGCGTAGAAAATGAAAAAGACAGCTATCGCAGTAGCAGTGGCAGTAGCAGCTTTCGCAACTGTTGCGCAGGCAGCTCCAAAAGACAACACTTGGTATACAGGTGCTAAACTGGGTTGGTCTCACTATGAAGATACCAAATTCACACCAGTTGACCGTACTGACTCTGTAGGTAACAGCACTGATCGTGATACTTTCGGTGCTGGTGCATACGCAGGTTACCAATACAACCAGTACATGGGCTTTGAGCTTGGTTATGACTGGTTTGGTAAAATGAAATACAAAGGTGCTGGTAACAGCGGCGACCTGAAATCTATGGGTGTGTCTCTGACTACCAAACTGAGCTATCCAGTAATGGATGACTTAGACGTTTACACTCGTTTAGGTGGTATGGTTTGGCGTACAGACGTTAAAGCTAACCAAGCTAACGAACCTAAATACAAAGAGAACGACACTGGCGTTTCTCCTGTATACGCACTGGGTGTTGAATATGCAATCACTCCAAACTGGGCAACTCGTTTAGATTACCAATGGGTTAGCAACATCGGTGATAAAGACAACCTAGGCGTACGTCCTGACAATGGCATGCTGAGCGTTGGTCTAGCATACCGTTTCAACCAAGAAGCAGCTCCAGTTGTTGAGCCAGCTCCAGTTGTTGAACCAGCTCCAGTTGTTGAGAACAAGCGTTTCACTCTGCGTTCAGACGTTCTGTTCAACTTCAACAAAGCAACTCTGAAACCAGAAGGTCAGCAAGCGCTGAACGAACTGTATAACGAACTGAGCAGCATCGACCCAACTCAAGGTCGCGTACTGGTAGTTGGTTTCACAGACCGTATCGGTTCACAAAACTACAACCTGCCACTGTCACAAAAACGTGCTCAGTCAGTAGTTGATTACCTGGTATCTAAAGGCGTTCCAGCAAGTGCAATCGCTGCTGAAGGTCGTGGTAAAGAAGATCCAGTAACTGGTAACAAATGTGACGACGTTAAAGGCCGTGCAGCTCTGATCGAGTGTCTGGCTCCAGACCGTCGCGTTGAAATCGAAATTCAAGGTACAACTGAAGTTGTAACTCAACCAGGTGCTTAATTCTTAGCCCTAGTTTGAATTTCAGACTGAATATCAGAAACCCCATTTCGATGGGGTTTTTTTTGTCCCTACGATTCAATATATACCAGTTCGTCTAGACAAAAATCCAATCAATCACTCGTTATATTGAAAACTATATGGCGGGGGCAAATTCACGTAGTGGCTATACGAAAAATTCGACAATTGAAGTATGGTAGGTATAGATACTACCCCTTCATTAGAAAGTGGAGGAAGCAATAATAGAATAAAAAGCCACACTGATCATTGACGATCGTTGCAACACACCATCATGATCTGAATAATTATTGTTTACTATTTCCTAAGATCGCTTGAAGGTCTTGTTTTAACGAACTCATCTGGCTTTCGTACTTATCTTTATGTTCAGCATCTTCGATCAACTGGATGATCGTCTCAGATAGTGTTTTATTACGTTTTACGGCAAGGTTAGATAAACGCTGCCATACTGAAAAATTGAGATCGATTGATTTCTTTCTAGTATGTTGTTGCTCTGCGTTAAAGTGGCGTTTCCGTCTAGCTCGAATGCTTTGTTTCATCCGATTATCTAATTGCGGATCCATATGCAATGAAATCCACTTTAGAACATCCGTGGGCTGGTTTTCCATTTTCAGTAGTGAACTGATGGCTTCTTCTTCCGCACTTCTTTCGATATAGCGGGTGATTGTTTCACCATTTCTAGATTTTTTGACCAGATATTCCCATTTCCAGCCACATTCCAGATTTTCAAGCTGCTGATATTTCATATATTTTCCCGACGAATATCAATCCTAATTCTATATTAGCAATTTTAGAATAGAGTGCACAATCAAACCACAATATTCAACTTACTATCCACAAAGAAGATAACAACTAAGCACAAAATAGTGTACAATCCGCCGTCATCTGTTAACAATTTAATAAATTAAGCATGTCCACATTCGAATGCATACTCCTAGTATACGGGATAGGCGGTGTATGCTCTGCGCTTGTAACACTACTCCTGACAAAAGATCCTAATATTTTTATGAGACTACTCAGTGCACTACTTATTGGTTTAACGTGGCCAATGTCATTTCCCGTCGTACTGTTATTTTCTTTATTCTAACCGATTATTCGACAATTATTGCTGCAAGATTGCCTTTCAAACGCTAATATAGCAACCTTGCCCAATGGGTAACAAATTGACCTGAAAACAATGTAAAATATCCAAACAGGATTCAGGCACACGCGCCCTGCTCACCGACAGGCATTTTACTTATAATCATATTAATAGCAGAAAAATTATAGTGATCAGTCAAGAACTAACATGGCAAGGCCTAACCCCCGACTTAACGCCGTATCAGGCTAATTTTGTCTCTTCAGATACCCTGACACCCACGACTTTGTCAGAAATCCAACCAAGACTGTTTGACAGTATTGCGCGTTTTATTAAAGAAAACGCAAGGACTCGATTTATGTTTATCAAGTCCGATGAAAGTGAAGGTTATCTACAGACATTTGCCGAAGCAATCAGCCCTTTACTGACACATTTTTCGCCAATTAATGGTGACTATCAGCTTACCGATAACGAGCAAACATTTAAATGGTGCTCTGATCTTAATGGACGCTTTTCAAGCCGTACAAGTATCGCTTACCGTCATTGGATCGAACCTGAGCAATTGTTTGGCTACGTTACCCCATCAAGACAACTCATTCCAGGCCTATTACACCATGTTAATGGTGGTGTATTAATTTTGTCGGCGGCGGCGCTAGTCTCTCAACCTCTAATGTGGCAGAGATTACAAAGCATGGTTGCTAGTCGCCAACTTGAATGGCTACCATTTTCGGATACTCAACCTCTTCCAATAGAGATTGAGCCACAGCCACTTGATCTAAAATTGATCATTGTTGGTGATAGACTCGAACTCGAAGAGTTTGAATATACGCATTCAAATCTGTTTGATAACGCTCTTTACGGTGAATATGAGCCTGTCATGTTCTTTGATGATGAAGAACAATTGACGCTATGGATGCGTTACATCAAATCAATTATTGTCACAAATCAGCTTCCTGAGATTAGTGCTGATGGTTGGCCTGCACTTATTCACCAAGCCACTCGGTTTTGTGAAGATAAATTTAATTTACCCTTAGACACTCATTGGATAACACGTAGATTAACGGATGCCTCCCATTATCAGACAGATAATATCATGGGTCATGAGGCATTTACTCAAGCCGTAGAAAACCGTTTGTGGCGTCATAGTTTCCTTTCTGAACGCTCTCAAGATGATATCTTACAAGAGCAAGTTTTCATCAAAACAGAAGGCGAGGTCATAGGCCAAATCAACGGATTATCTGTTTTACAGTATCCGGGTTATCCAGAAGCATTAGGTGAGCCTTCACGTATCACCTGTGTTGCTCATTTAGGTGATGGTGAATTCATTGATGTTGAACGCAAAGCTGAACTCGGTGGAAATATTCATGCTAAAGGCATGATGATCATGCAAGCCTATTTAAATTATGAGCTAAAATTAGAGCAACCTCAGCCATTCTCAGCGTCAATTGTTTTTGAGCAATCATATGGTGAGGTAGATGGTGATAGCGCTTCACTCGCTGAGCTATGTGCTCTCATTAGTGCACTAGCACTTCAGCCTATCGATCAACAAATTGCGGTGACCGGTGCCGTTGATCAGTTCGGTTATGTCCAACCTATTGGTGGCGTTAATGAGAAGATCGAGGGTTTTTATGATATTTGTGCTAAACGTGGGCTAACGGGAAATCAAGGGGTGATCATCCCAATGGCAAATGTTCGCCATCTGTGTACCAATGAAGCTGTGACGAATTCGGTTAAAGAAGGTCAATTTCATATTTGGCCTGTTGAACATGTTGCTCAAGCGATTACCTTACTCACCCGACAGCCTTATTTTGAGCAACAAGTTGAAGGCGACAACGTACACTTGTTAGCTCTAATTCAAGAACGTATAAACCAAGCAAATTCGCCAGAAAAGCCAAAACTACCTTGGTTCCTAAAATGGCTCGGCTGAAGAAAAAAATATCAGATCGGAGTTGTTCAGCGTACAAGTGTAAGCTATCCTGTATCCTTACTCATAATTAAGGCTATCAGAAGAACATGGTTGATAAACGAAGTTCCTACACAAAAACTGACTTAGAAGCTTCCGGACGAGGCGAATTATTTGGTGAAAATGGTCCTCCATTACCCTCTGGCAATATGTTGATGATGGATCGCATCATTACAATGACTGAAGATGGCGGCACCTTTAATAAAGGTTATGTTGAAGCTGAGCTGGATATCAATCCAGACTTGTGGTTCTTTGGCTGTCACTTTGTTAATGACCCTGTCATGCCGGGTTGCTTAGGTCTTGATGCTATGTGGCAGTTAGTTGGCTTCTATCTAGGCTGGCTTGGTGGTGAAGGCAAAGGCCGTGCACTTGGTGTAGGTGAAGTTAAATTCACAGGTCAAGTTCTTCCAACTGCTAAAAAAGTCACTTATCGCATTAATTTTAAACGAGTAATTAATCGTAAGTTGATTATGGGTCTTGCCGATGGTGAAGTGTTAGTTGATGGTAAAGTTATTTACGTCGCTAATGATTTAAAGGTTGGCTTATTTAAAGACACCAGCGCGTTTTAATCTCATACTCAAATTAAGCGCCCAATGCCAAAACCTCCGCCTTTGCGGAGGTTTAAAAATTGTTTAAGGGGATTAAAAAAACCGTTTTTAAATCGGATTTTCTAACAGGTTAGTATAGTTGTTCTGCACTCTCAAAAAAGACTATGCAGAAAGAATTGCCCTGTCCTCCATGGCTTTACGCCAACCTCCCAACCAATGCGAACGTGCATCCACTGCTTGATATGGACACAACTCTTTTGAACGTCCTGCAATACCTGCTTGATAACCTCTTGATAATGCTCTTTCTAAACGGTCTCGTTTCTGTCTTTTCATGCCTTACTTCCCTCATCGATTAAATGGAAAAGAAAACAGCACCTATGCCCCTGAGACTTCGAGCTAGCAGTTAAATTATGCTTAGTTACCTTACTGATGTCCTATAGATAGCTTCGCTTACCGCTAATGGCACTCGAAGTTTTGTTGGGGATCATTTCATTTAGGTACACTATAGAAATAACGCTGGGCGACGAGAAAATCAAGTAAAGAATTTCATATAAACGTCATAAATGTTATAAATGTGACTCAAGCTTTCAAAAAAAGACAACTATATGATATTAATAATATAATTTTTATTTTTTTGTAAAAAGATTCATATATGAGTAGTTACCTGTTGAATAATCAGACAAAAAAATACACCTCAGTTAAATAAAAACATGAGGTGTATTTATCTATATTCGTCATACTTCAAGTTACAGCATTTTTCGTTGAGGTATAAGAGGTGATACTCATCGCGCCACACATTGTTATTAGACTTCTAACGACTCGCTCACTTGTCGCACTGCTACATCTTAAATGATTCAGAAGATAGCATTAGGTCTTGATTACAATTTGCTAACCTCTTTCGCTATTTCATCAGCAACTTGCTGCCACCCACTGGCTAAAGTGCGGACTAATTCAGGGTAACCATCTTCTTTTTGTTCTAATTGAATATCAAAATTACGACGAACGACTTCTTTACCATGCGATAATGTCCAGAATCCCTGAACTAGCACTTTGCCATCATAACGTCCATTGAAACTGGTTAACGTAATATCCAGTATATCTGGCGAATTTTGCAATGGCTGTAATGACACCAAACGCCCTGGCAATGCTGAAGAGAGTTCACTTACCATAGTTTGGCCAAGTTGCTGTTCTAAGGGGCTAGCCCATAAATGAGAGCTGGCATTATTGTAGCTCACATCTGAGGTTTGGTAAGTGATACCATTCGATGTCAAAACATCCGCTAACATCACTCGCTGTAACCAAACTTGGTTTTGCTGCCCCATGATTACCGCTGCTTGTGTTGCCGGTGCTTTCACCGGCAATTGGTAATACATTTTTTCAGGGGTGCTGCTACAAGCCGCCAGCATTAAAACCAATATCGATACCAAATATCGCATTATTTTTTCACTCCTTTAGGTACAGGATCTTTCGTTGGCTCAGCTTCGAATACCAATGCATTACTCTTATTATTCAAAGTACGCAATAATGGCTGAACTTCTCTTAGAACCTGATCTAAGCGCTGCATATTATCAACCATCTTATTATAAGCAGGAGACCCCGGCTGGAACCCTTGCATTGCACGGTTCATCTCATTTAAGGTCTTTTGCAGATCTTGCGGCAAGTTTTGGAATTCTTTGCTACCCATCACTTTATTTAGCTCTGAGAGCATGACCTGCGCTTCTTTAATGGTTTTTTGCCCTTCAGCTAACGTTTGTGTTGTTTGATTCAACATTGGCTCAATTGGCATGCTATTGACTTTATCCAATACAGAAATCACTTTCTGCTGAATTTGCGCTAAGCCACCGCTAGTAGTAGGAATAATTTTATAGCCAGCAATCTTATCTGGTCCTTTGTATTCAGGCACATTAGGTACGAAATCAAGGTCAACAAACAACGCTCCAGTGAGTAAGTTCCCTGATTTTAATGAAGCCCTTAATCCATCTTTCATTGCCAATTTCAGTTCATTTTTTAGATTGAAATCAGCACCAACGTCTTTAGCGAAACGTTCTGGTTCGATGTGGATCAATACAGGGATACGGAAGTCATTATCTAACTTCTGGTCAAGCCCTTCGGTATAAAACGGGACTTGTGCCACGGTACCTAAACGGATCCCACGGAACTCGACGGGTGCACCCGGTTGGAGCCCACGGACTGAGTCCGAGAAGAACAGGACAAAGTCTTGATACTCGGTATACAGGGAATTTTGGATACTACTTTGATTATCAAAAAGTTTAAATTCTGTATTTTCTTTAACTCCTTCACCTGGAACCCAACCTTGCGGAACGTCAAAGCTCACACCACCAGTTAATAGCGTAGTAATTGAGCCTAGCTCAACGTGGATCCCTTGTGATGACATATCAAATGCAATCCCACTGTCTTTCCAAAAGCGGACATTTGAGCTAATCAATTTGTCATAAGGCGCATTGATAAAGAGTTGATAACGCATATCGCGATTTTTCATATCAAAGTCGCTCGTTTCAACCGAACCAACGCGATAGCCTCTAAATAATACAGGATCACCTGCATTTAGTTGCCCAGCCCTATCGCTCACTAATACGACACGGATCCCCTTCGCATCAGGGGACGCTAAAGGTGGGGCATCTAATAAGGTAAACTCACTGTGCTCTTTTGTCGCATTTCCCGGTTGTAACTCAATGAAAACCCCTGAAAGCAAGGTTCCCAGCCCTGATACACCTTCACGGCCAATCGTTGGTTTAACAATCCAGAAAGCAGAGTCTGTACGCAGCAAATCTTTCATATCACTATTGAGGCGTGCTTTGATCACTACTCGGCTAAAATTGTCATCTAGCGTCACGCTTTCAACAATACCGATATCCACACTGCGGCTCTTAATTTTAGTTTTACCTGCTTCAATGCCTTCCGCATTAGAGGTAATTAACGTAACTTCAGGCCCTTGATGGCTAAAGTGATAAAAAAGGATCCACGCACCGATTAATACAGTGACAATGGGGATCACCCAAACAGGTGACCAACTTTTCAGTTTACTGACTTTGGCATTCGCCTGTGGTGCTTCATGTTCACTCACCCAATGGCTCCTTCTTGTTCAACAGCTTTTACCGCATTTTTCTTTTCGCAGCGATCCCATGTCAATCGAGGATCAAAGGTCATCGCAGCAAACATCGTTAAAATAACGACGACACCGAAGAAAATAACGCCCTGTGCAGGGACTATACTCATCAATTGGCCCATTTGAACCAGTGCGGCCAAAATGGTAATCACAAAAACGTCAATCATTGACCAGCGCCCCACATATTCCACGAGTTCGTAAATAAAATGCATACGATGTGGGTCTCGATTACCATAGCCTTGTGAATCAAGGCATAACCATGCAATACCGATCATTTTGAGCGATGGAACCATAATACTGGCAATAAAAATAATTAATGCGACAGGATATGAACCATCACTCCACAATAAAATCACCCCATCCATAATAGTAGAATCCATATCACTGCCTAACATATGTGTTGTCATAACGGGTAACACATTTGCAGGGATATAAAGGAGGAATGAAGTCAACAACAGAGCAACTGTCCACTGTATGCTCTGATGTCTACGTACGTGGCCTCGTGCATGACAGCGCGGGCATTGCGATTGTTCAGCAGGTAAAATAGCAGTACAAACCAAACAGAGTCTTAAGTTTTGGCTAATACCTGTTTTGCCTACCTCCAGTTTTTGATTCAGTTTTGGAGCCGCTTCAATTTTATTCCATAACCAGTGCCTATCAAGACATTGAAATGCCCTAACTTGCAGCATACAAAATAAACAATATGGCAAAAAGCTCAATCCAACACCGATATCACCATAAGCAATCAATTTAACAAAGCTAACTAATACACCCGCTAAAAAGATTTCCGCCATGCACCATGATTTCATTTGGAACAATATGCGGCTCATCCCAACTTTGAGACCCTTAGGGATGTGTACTTGGAGCCCTAGCAGTATGATAGTGACCATACAAAACGCAGGGATCACTAATGAAAAGAATAAGAAAAATAACGCTAACCCGCTATAACGAGTGGTAGAGATGATCTCAATAATCTGAAAAAGTGAGATTTCATTTTCAATACCTGCCGCCCCCATTTTGACAAATGGGAACAGGCAAGCAATCAGCAGCATTATTAATGCGCTAAATGCATATGCAGCAGGTTGCTTATACGGATATCGCCACTTTGAAACAAGCGTCGTATGGCAACGTGGACAGGTTGCTTTGGTGCCCTGTTCTAATTCAGGCACCGCAACAAGCATGTCACACTGTGTACATAACACATGTTCGTGAGACTCATGAGAGCACAAGGTGATCCGCCCCTTTTATTTCCTAGTGTGAGAACTATCCGTTCTTTAATAGTTCCAGCTCTTGCCAACGGTCGAATGCTTGTTCTAACTCTTGCTCTTTTTGAGCCAATGCACTCAAGGTTTTTTCGGTCACATCATGAGGCTGATTAAAGAAGTCTGCATCACCAACCAAATTTTGCAGTGCTTCAATTTCACCTTCAAGTTGTTCCAGCTTCGATGGTAATTGTTCTAGTTCACGTAGTAAATGATAGCTTATCTTATTATTTCGCTTTGAAGGTTCTTTTCCTTTCGGCAATTTCTCTTCGTCCGCTATTTTACTTGGTTGTGAATTTTTCAAACTAACGGTTTGTGCTTTTTGTTGCTGGGCATCAAAATACCCCCCTGCATAGCGGTTGATCACACCATTGCCTTCAAAAATCCAGCATTCTGTGACGCTATTATCAACAAACTCACGGTCATGGCTAACTAATAAAACAGTACCTTGATAGCTATCCACCAACTCTTCGAGTAGCTCTAGTGTCTCAACATCAAGGTCGTTGGTCGGTTCATCAAGAATAAGTAAGTTACTTGGCTTTAAAAATAATCGAGCCAACAATAACCTATTACGTTCTCCACCTGACAATGCGCGAACTGGGGTCATGGCTCTTTTTGGTGGGAACATAAAGTCTTGCAGATAACCGAGTACATGGCGAGGTTTACCATTTACCATCACCTCTTGCTTACCTTCCGCAAGGTTATCCATCACCGTCTTATCAGGATCGAGCGCCGCGCGATGTTGATCAAAATAAGCAACCTCTAATTTAGTTCCACAATGCACTCTACCGCTACTCGCCTTTAAATCACCTAACATCAGCTTGAGTAACGTGGTTTTACCACAACCATTTGGCCCGACTAATGCAATTTTGTCACCGCGCAAAACTTGTGCACTAAAGTCTTTAACTAGCACTTTATCATTAATTTGGTAGTTAACGTTTTCTAGTTCAAAAACAATTTTGCCTGAACGAGCCGCTTCTTCTACCTGCATTTTGGCGCTGCCTAATACTTCTCGACGCTCTGAACGCTCAACACGCAATGCTTTTAACGCACGAACGCGGCCTTCATTGCGCGTACGTCTTGCTTTAATACCTTGACGGATCCACGCTTCTTCTTGAGCTAACTTACGATCGAATTCTGCATTTTGCATCTCTTCAACACGCAGTGCTTCTTCTTTCGCAATCAGATAATTGTCGTAGTTACCCGGCCAAGACATCAGCTTTCCTCGGTCAAGGTCAACAATACGTGTTGCCATATTGCGAATAAATGAGCGGTCATGGGAAATAAAAACAATACTACCTTGGAAATCTTTCAAAAAGTTTTCTAACCACAAAATGGTTTCGATATCCAAGTGGTTAGTCGGCTCATCAAGGAATAACACGCGTGGGTTACTGACTAAAGCACGGCCTAACGCCGCTTTACGCAACCAACCTCCTGATAATGAAGAAAGCTGTGCATCCGCAGGTAGATCAAGCTTTTTTAACACGTCGCTAATACGCGCGTCCAATAACCATAGATTTAGGTTATCAAGCACATCTTGCAATTCAGCCAGTTTATTTAAATTCTTTTCGCTTGGATCTTCTTCAACCAATTTAGAAACATGATGGTAGTCTTTAAGGTAACCCGCTTGCTCTGCAACACCTTCTGCTACAAAATCAAAAATAGTCCCTTCAACGTTACGAGGAGGATCTTGCTGTAAGCGTGCCACAATCAAATCTTGTTGATAAAGAAGTTGTCCATCATCCAATGGCTGCTCTTTCGTCAACACTCGCATTAGCGTCGATTTACCTGCACCATTACGACCCACTAAACAAACGCGTTCGTTTTCTTCAATATGAAGTTCAGTGTTATCCAACAAAGGCGCATCGCTAAACGCAAGGTATGCACCTGATAAATTAATTAAAGCCATTGATATTATCCTTTACGCTGCATGGCGAATTAGCCAGCAGTTATGAATCTGACGGTTTCGAGCAAAATCTTCTGAGCGAGTTTTGGCGGTAATTTCTTCTGCTTGTAGCCCTAACTCAGTGAGTGCTGCGAGATCCATTTTAAAACCACGCTTGTTATTGGAAAACATGACAGTTCCCCCTTTACGTAACAAACGTTTTAAATGTGTGATCAACTGAATATGGTCACGCTGTACATCAAAAGTACCATCCATACGTTTTGAATTAGAAAACGTTGGTGGATCAATGAAAATCAGATCAAACTGCTCATTGCTATTCGCTAACCAATTCAAACAATCAGCTTGGATCAATCGATGCTGACGTCCCGTTAACCCATTCGCCTGTAAGTTCTTTTCAGCCCATTCTAAGTAGGTACGTGACATATCAACAGAAGTGGTACTCTTCGCGCCACCGAGCCCTGCATGTACCGTCGCAGATCCTGTGTAACAGAATAAGTTTAAGAAGTCCTTAGCGTGACTCATTTGCCCTAACATACGACGAGCAATACGATGATCCAAAAACAGCCCTGTATCCAAGTAGTCTGTCAGGTTAACCAACATTTTTGCGTTATATTCATTGACTAAAAAGAAATCATCTTTCTGAGCCAATTTTTCATATTGCTGTTTACCCTTTTGACGCTGACGTGTTTTTAAAATCAATTGGTTCGATGAAAGTTGTAACACATTCATCGTTGCGGTGATCACATCAAATAGGCGCTGGCGTGCTTTGCGTTCGTCCACTGTTTTGGGTGGAGCATATTCCTGAACCACCACTTTCTCACCATAAATATCAACGGCAACGTTATATTCAGGTAAGTCAGCATCGTAAACGCGATAGCAGTCAATACCTTGCTGTTTCGCCCATTTACTCAGTTTTTTATGGTTTTTACGTAGCCTATTGGCAAAATCGGGTGAGATTTCACCGACAGTATCTGATGGTGTTTCAGCTAATAGGTAATTTTTTTGTACGCAATCCAACGGACCATTTTTCGCTTTAAATTCGCGTTCAGAACGTAATTGTAAGCAGCTTAATAATTCAGGTGAAGCACTAAAGATAGATAAACGCCACCCCGGAAAGCGCGCTTTAACAACTCTGCCTAATTGGCTATGCAAAGCAATCAGTGCAGGCTCACTTTCTAAGCGCTCACCGTAAGGTGGATTGCTAAGAATGGTCCCTGTTACTTCCGCTGTGACTGGGTTTTCCAGCATTGCTGCATCGCCTTGATTAAAGCTAACCAGCTCCTGTACACCAGCTCTACGTGCGTTAGCACGTGCCATATCGAGAACACGCTTATCTATATCAAAACCATAAAAACGTGAAGTGGTTTCTTTCAAGCCTTGGCGAAAACGGACTTGCGCCTCAGTGGTCAGCTCGCGCCAAAGTTCAGGATTATATTTTGACCATGCATAGAACCCCCAGTGCTCGCGATGTAGACCCGGAGCCCTATCAGCCGCTATCATTGCCGCTTCAATCACTAATGTTCCTGAACCACACATAGGATCGACCAATGGTGTGCCTTTTTGCCAACCCGAACGGTTAATAATCGCCGCGGCTAAGTTTTCTTTTAATGGCGCTTGCCCCGCTAGATCACGATAACCACGAATATGTAATGAATCACCGCTAAGATCGAGTGCAACGCTAGCTTTTTCTTTATTTAAATAAACGTTCACACGAATATCGGGTTGCTGACGCGCTACATCAGGACGCTGATCAATTTTGCGAACAAAACAATCGACAATCGCATCTTTGACTTTTAATGCCCCATATTGGCTATTACGAATTTCTTCGTTGGTTCCGCTAAAATGAACTGAAAAAGTATCATCGACAGAAAAAATTTCTGTCCAATCGATAGCCTGCACACCTAGGTACAGATCTAAGTCGCTATAAACATCAAACTCATTCAATGGTAATAAGATACGGGATGCCAGCCTGCTCCACAGCAGACTCTGATACATCACCCGTTCATCAGCCTGAAAATGAACGCCCCCTTGTGCAATTTTGCACTGGCTAGCGCCCAGAGCCTCTAATTCAGATTTCAGTAGTTCTTCTAGGCCACGAGCTGTGCTGGCAAACAGAGAATTCATAGTATTTTTTACCAATTTGGATGAAAAATTGTTGCGCATTATAGCTAATCTTATGCACTTGTCATAAAGTTGCTCAGCAACAATTATAAGGATTAAAAAATGATAACGCTTTCGCGCCTTTATACACACCCAGTCAAGTCTATGAGAGGGATCCGTCTATCCCATGCCTACGCAGATACTAGCGGGCTAATATTTGACCGTAATTTTATGGTAACAACACCTGAAGGTAAATTCATCACCGCAAGAAAATACCCGCAAATGTTACTATTTACACCAGCAATGTTAAATAATGGTCTGTATCTCAAAGCGCCAGATGGTGAAAGTGTGACGGTATTGTATCAGGACTTTGATCAGAATCAGAGTCCAACTGAAGTTTGGGGCAATCATTTTCATGCACTGATAGCCCCAGAAGCCATTAATACTTGGTTAAGTGGCTACTTTGATGAGCCCGTACAACTTCGCTGGTTAAGCCCTCAACTATCACGTCGTGTCAAAACTATGCCTGAAGTGCCAATGTCTTTTGCTGATGGCTATCCATTTTTATTGATCAATGAAGCTTCAGTGCAAGAATTACAAAGACGTTGCCCCGCCAGTGTCAAACTAGAGCAATTTCGCGGTAATTTGATCATCACGGGAGCCAAGCCTTTCGAAGAAGATACGTGGAAAACAATCCAGATCGGTGACGTTGTGTTTACCTTAGATCGTTCATGTAGTCGTTGTATTCTAACAACCGTTAGCCCAGAAAAAGGCATCAAACACCCAAATAGTGAACCATTAGCCACTTTGCAAACCTTTCGTACTCAAGAAAATGGCGATGTTGATTTTGGGCAGAATGTGATTATCAATAATACGGGGGTTATACGTGTTGGCGATAAGGTGACGGTACTTGAGACAAAACAACCCAATCAATATATACCGAGGCAAAGAGAAACTGATGCTGATCCTGTAGCAGCAACACCGCTAAGTACGGTAACAGTAACTTTTGAGCATCAAGAATATGAAGGAAATAATCAAGAAGTTATCCTTGAGCAGCTCGAATCAAAAGGAGTATCGCTACCTTATTCATGTCGCGCAGGAATTTGTGGTAAATGCCAAATAAAACTCATTGAAGGTGAAGTGACACCGTTAAAACAAAGTGCAATTAAAGATAATGGCTATATATTAGCATGCAGTTGTGTACCCAAAAGTGCAATTAAATTATCTTTAAAATAAATCCAAGAACCATCATAAATTAATTATTATTTTAATGATGGTTTTATTGATCTTATAAAATCTAAAAAAATACAATTCGATCATGAGTGATCTATTACATTACTTTGCCATAAACTAGCCCGCTAGGCTTACGTTTATATTGCATCATGCGATCGTTCATGATCTTAATAGGATCACAAAAGCGTAATGTGCGATCTGGTAATTCTAATTGTGACTCTGCGAGTAAACATAAACTCGCCGATGCGCCTGCTTCAGCAATAATAAAAGTGGCAATATTGCTGGTGTTTTCTAAACAGACTTGAATAAGTTGACCTTGAGCAGGCTCAGTGATGTCATGATAGGACGAAAAATACCAACTCTTTGGCATTTGTGGTTTTAAAAAGCGAAAGGCGACCAAGCTATTTAAAACTAATTCTGCTCGTTCTTCATTTGACAGATTTAGCCTTTTCGCTTGCTCATCGAATATATAAAACTCACCAGCATCCTCAATACTAAAAGGCATTTCAGTACGCGCAAACGCAGTTAACATTTTTGCTGGAAAACATGAGCGAAATATCATGCCATTGGCGAGATCTAACATCACCCGATCATGGTCATGATCAAAATACCACCGCCAGTGATCATCGGGTTTTATTTTCATATACGAACCCTTTTTTTGATGTATCAGTAAAAAATATTTTATAACTGCATATACTCTAAATAATTTGAGGTACAGCTAAACATAAATAATGGTATGTTGAAACATAGAGGCTATGAATGTTATCAAGCGTCTTCAACGTATACTTAATACTACTATTCTAAATCTAACTTGCCATACCCTAACTTGAACTATTGTGAGTATAAAATATCGACTCTATATCAATATAAAAGAAAAGGGGGCACAAATAAAGCCCCCTTTAGGTAAATTTACAGTTAACTATATATGGTTCACAATATCTTTTATTAATTTTGGCCCATGATATATAAAACCTGAATAAATTTGGATTAATGAAGCCCCTGCTTCCATTTTTTCTCTAGCTGAAGTTAATGAATCAATTCCACCCACACCAATAATTGGTAATTGGCCATTTAACTCACGAGAAATTATCCGGATCACTTCGGTGCTTTTAAGCTGCACTGGACGCCCACTTAATCCCCCCGCCTCGTTGCAATGATTTAACCCTTGCACTAAAGAACGGTCTAAAGTGGTATTTGTCGCGATAACACCATCAATATTATGGCGAACCAAACTGTCGGTCACTTGTATTATTTCTTCTTCGGTTAAATCAGGTGCAACTTTGACTGCAACAGGAACATATTTTTGGTATTTTGATTGTAATTCCAATTGCTTTTGCTTAATTCCACTTAATAAATCATCTAATGCTTCACCATATTGTAATGTACGTAAACCCGGTGTATTCGGCGATGAAATATTAATTGCGATGTAACCTGCATGGCTATAAACCTTATCCATGCAAATTAAATAATCATCTTTTCCTTGTTCAACTGGCGTATCTTTATTCTTACCAATATTAATTCCAATTACGCCACCGTAAGTTGATTTTTTAACATTCTCAACAAGGTTATCTACACCCTTATTATTAAATCCCATACGGTTGATCAACCCTTCAGCCTCTACAAGCCTGAATAATCGAGGTTTATCATTACCTGATTGAGGACGAGGCGTCACAGTGCCAATCTCAACAAAACCAAAACCCATGGCACCAAAAGCATCAATGCACTCACCATCTTTATCTAAACCGGCGGCTAACCCAAGTGGGTTTTTAAATGAAAGCCCCATACATTGAACGGGTTTAGTTGCGACAGATTGGCGCAGAAGACATTTAAAAGGGGAATTATTCAAACGCTGAAGCTGGCGAAAAGTCAGTTCATGGGCTTTTTCTGGATCAAACTGGAATAGAGCCTTGCGGGCAAGGTGATATAGCATATCTGATAACCTATTAGCGATTAAAGACACAATGCTCCGCGCGTCAAAACACCCGCCAAAATTTAATTTGCCGAGGCTATTTTAACAGGGATACATTTTCATCCGATAAAACGCGACATAGATTACCCTATCTAAGCCTGTTTAATCTATGAAAAGATCAATTTATTATGAATTAAGCAATCGAATCGCCACATACCCTTGATCTTCATCTCAACATTATCGAATTGATTAAAAAGAAAACACCCCTGAGAAATTTCTCAGGGGTGTTTGATATCAGCGCGCAATTAAACGACTTTAGCTCTCAAGCGCTTTAGTGACTTTTTCAAATAGATCACCAGAAAGATTATCTAGACCTTTTAGCTGTTCTAAAGTATTGCGCATCAAGTTTTGGCGTTTTTCATCAAAACGCTTCAAACGGATCAGAGGCTCAATCAGTCGTGAAGCCACCTGTGGATTACGCGTATTTAGATCGACTAAGATTTCATACAAGAACTGATAACCACTACCATCCAGTGCATGGAATGCCGCTGGATTACCTGAAGTAAATGCACCAACCAATGAACGGACTCGGTTTGGGTTACTCATGGTGAAAGAGCGGTGATTTAACAGGCTACGCACTGTTTCCAGCACATCAGCAGCTGGACGACTGCCTTGCAAGGTAAACCATTTATCCATGACCAAGCCATCATGATGCCAGCGTTCATCAAACTCAGCCATTAACTCAGCTAAACATGGCAATTGAGATTCACTCGCTGCGGTCAATGCCGCTAATGAATCTGTCATATTATCTGCACCATAGAACTGTTTAGAGACAAGTTTATCTGCGAGTGGTTGATCATCCCCTGCCGCAATGTATTGCAAGCACACATTACGTAAAGCACGTTTAGCAATATCTTGATGATCAACACGGTAACCATCAATTTGGATTGACTGATAAACCGCTAAAAACTCATCAGCCATTCCTACCGCTAATTGGTGAGCAATAAAATCAGCAACAGCATGAATCGCATCTGGGTCGATGATTTGGAAAGACTCCGCCATCTCATTTTCGGAAGGCAAAGTTAAAATCAACGCCGCTAAAGCAGGATCAATATTATCGCTCAGTAGAACAGCTCTAAACGCATCAATGACATGCTCAGGCAATATCAGTGTTTTGCCAGCTTGATAATGCTCGACATTGATCTTCACATAATTACTAATCAATTGCTGAGCAGCATCCCAACGAGAAAATTCATTGCTGGCGTACTGCATTAAAAATGCCAGTTGCTCATCACGGTATGGATAGTCCAATTTTACTGGTGCTGAAAACTCACGTAGCAGAGAAGGCACGGGACGACTCGTGACTTCATCAAACGTAAAACTTTGTGACTCTTGGGTGATATTTAAAACCGAGTTTACTGGACTACCGAGATGTTGTAATGGAATAACCTCGCCATCTTCACCATACAGTTCGATATCTAATGGAATATGTAATGGATGTTTCTCTGATTGATCCGCGGTTGGCGGGGTCATCTGACTGACATGCAAGACATATTGCTGTTTTTCTGGGAAATATTCATCGCGAACAGTAAGAATTGGCGTACCTGATTGGCTATACCAACGACGGAATAGAGAAAGATCGACATTCGAGGCATCTTCCATTGCCTGCACAAAATCATCACAGGTCGCTGCGCTGCCATCATGGCGATGAACATATAACTGTATCCCTGCTTGGAACATCTCTTCGCCTAATAGCGTGTGGATCATGCGGATCACTTCAGAACCTTTTTCATATACCGTTAACGTATAGAAGTTGTTCATTTCGATCACTTTTTCAGGACGAATTGGATGGGCCATTGGGCTAGCATCTTCAGCAAACTGAGCCGCTCGCATCACTTTAACGTTATTAATCCGATTAACCGAGCGAGATCCCAAATCGGAACTAAACTCTTGATCACGGAAAACGGTTAACCCTTCTTTAAGACTTAATTGGAACCAATCACGACAAGTAATGCGGTTACCAGTCCAATTGTGGAAATATTCATGACCAATAACAGATTCAATATTTAAATAATCTTTGTCTGTCGCTGTTTCATTTTTAGCGAGTACATATTTTGAGTTGAAAACATTTAGCCCTTTGTTTTCCATTGCCCCCATATTAAAGAAGTCAACGGCAACAATCATATAAATATCAAGGTCATATTCAAGGCCAAAACGCTCTTCATCCCACTTCATGGCATTTTTTAGCGATTGCATAGCCCATGGAGCACGGTCAAGATTGCCTTTATCAACAAATAGTTCAAGCGCCACTTCGCGGCCAGTACGTGTAACAAAGGTATCCCTAAGAACATCAAAATCCCCTGCGACTAACGCAAACAAATAACTTGGTTTTGGGAATGGATCTTGCCATTTTACCCAATGGCGGCCATCTTCTAATATGCCATCCGCAATGCGGTTACCATTTGATAATAAATAAGGATAGCGTTGTCGATCCGCCGTAATTGTAGTCGTGTAACGTGCTAACACATCAGGGCGATCTAAATAATAGGTGATATGACGAAAGCCTTCCGCTTCACACTGAGTACACAGTGCATCACCAGAAACATATAACCCTTCTAATGCGGTATTTTTTTCAGGACTAATTTCATTAACAATACGCAGAGTAAAGGATTCAGGCAACGATGACAGCACCAATTTACTATCTTGTTCTTGATAATCTGCCCATGCATGACCATTTACTTCAACACTGATTAATTGCAAATCTTCACCATGAAGCTCAAGCGTGGAAGAGTTCGCATTCAGTCGTTTGACTTGGCTCACTGCCGTGACAACTGTTTTTGCAGGATCGAGATTAAAATCAAGGTCAATTTCTGAGATGGTGTAATCAGGGGCTTGATAGTCCTGACGATATTTCGCTTGTCGCAACTGGGTCATAAGTAACCTTTTTAATTCGTAAATTCGATATCGTAGTTTTCTCTTTGTTTTTTATACTCTCAATAATTCGAGATGCAGCTAGGCGAGCAGTGAATAAGTCGCTAGGAGCATAGCAAACACGGTGGCTAATGTGGGTGAACTTAGTCACTGCGCTTTAAAACGATGCTTTAAAAAGTACTGCAACTTGAAGTATAACGAGTTTTCATACTATACGCTGCTACAGCTCTCTTGCCTATGATCTGGCTTTTAAAAACCATTTTCTGCATGACTCATCATTTCTAGACTCTAGTATCAACAATTGTTAAAAATTGGTTTGTTCGTTGATGCTATAACGCTGTTAAATAGAAAATTACGTGTTAGTATCATTTCATACTTTAATGGCCCAATATGTATATATTAACGTTTATTAAATAATATTATCGTTTGGGTAAGAAATTGGAAATGCGATACCAGCAATGAATGATCAATTTGACTTCTATCTTCTAGCAAAATGGGTATACTTTTCCAACTTTAACGATTTAGCTAATAAGTAGATAGCTCCGCGAGGACGCCTGCGCGCCATGAATCTAGACGCTACCCCGATTATTACATCACTGCTCGACACTGATGCTTATAAGCTTCATATGCAGCAGGCCGTGTTTCACCATTACAGCCAAGTTCCGGTTGTTGCCGAGTTCCGTTGCCGTAGTAGTGAAATTTTAGGCACCTATGCCAATGAAATCCGCCAACAAGTGCAATTAATGGCAGACCTCTCCCTAACCAAGGAAGAGTTCCATTACTTAAGTAGCCTACCTTTCTTTAAAGAGGACTACCTCACATGGCTGAAACAATTCCATTTCAAACCAGAGCAAGTCGATATCTCGACCACTGATGATGGGCAATTAGCTATTCGCATCAGTGGCCCATGGGTCGAAGTGATTATGTGGGAAGTTCCCCTACTAGCTCTCGTCAGTGAAATTGTTCAACGCGATAGACATCCGCAAATTACTGCGGATGATGCTGTAAAACAACTGAAAAAATTACTTACAGTGTTTTATAGCCAAGCGGAAGAGGATCATATCGACCTCAGCCGTTTCAAATTAATGGACTTTGGCACCCGTCGTCGCTTTTCATATGATGTACAATCCGCGATCGTGTCACTGCTCAAAAAGGAATTCCCTTACCTTGTTGGCACAAGTAACTATAAGTTAGCTCATGAACTTGGACTCTCCCCTGTCGGGACACAAGCACATGAATGGTTCCAAGCTCACCAACAAATTAGCCCTGAGTTAGCCAATAGCCAAATTGCAGCTTTACAGAGTTGGCTTGATGAATACCCAGACCAACTTGGTATTGCTTTAACCGACTGTATCACCATGGATGCGTTCTTGCGCGACTTTGATGCCGATTTTGCGAAGCGCTACCAAGGATTACGCCATGATTCAGGTGATCCTATTGAATGGGGAGAAAAAGCGATTGCTCATTATGAAAAGTTGGGTATCGATCCGATGAGCAAAACCTTGGTATTTTCCGATAGCCTTGATCTGCAAAAATCCTTAGAGCTTTATCGTTATTTCCACAAACGCATCAATCTGGTGTTTGGTATTGGCACGCGATTAACCTGCAATATACCCGGCGTTATTCCATTGAATATCGTCATTAAATTGGTTGAGTGTAATGGCAAACCCGTCGCTAAACTTTCTGATAGCCCAGGTAAAACCATTTGTGAAGATGATGAGTTCGTCAATCAGCTACGTAAAGCATTTGACCTACCAAAAATGGAAAAAGCCTGTTAATTCTTTTTTTCTTCCTTGTGTGATGCCTCTTCCTGCCATCTAGGCATCACACAAAAATAGACTTCTTCTTGCTATTCAGATATGAATTAGGTTATAGCTAAACCTGTTGGTTCCTCTATAGTGTAAAAGATAGTGCAAAAGTCGCGATTTTTTACTTGTTTCCTGCACCACTGCAAGTAACATAGAAAGTCGAACCTGATATATCGCATTTCAGGAACACAAATACGTTCACTGGGCTATAAATAAGCATTAAATGCCTATTAAGCGCCGTGAAAATATCATTATTTATTTCGTTTATATAAAAGAGAGTAATTTTTATGATCGTAGCGCCTGTAGTCGATGTACTGCAAGGCCGTGTGGCGGTTGGCTCTGAAGTCACCGTTCAAGGCTGGGTACGTACAAGGAGAGATTCAAATGCTGGTTTTTCTTTCCTCGCCGTTTATGACGGTTCCTGCTTCAATCCATTACAGGCTGTCATCAATAATAATTTATCCAATTATAACGACGAAGTACTGCATTTAACGACAGGTTGTTCTGTTGAGGTCACGGGGATCATCAAAGAGTCACCAGGCCAAGGTCAATCTTTTGAAATGGATGCAACCGCAGTGAAGGTAGTGGGTTGGGTTGAAGATCCTGATACATACCCAATGGCAGCAAAACGTCATAGCGTTGAATACCTTCGTGAAACAGCACATTTACGCCCACGTACCAACTTAATCGGCGCTGTTGCTCGTGTTCGTCACACCCTTGCACAAGCATTGCATCGTTTCTTTGATGAACAAGGCTATTTTTGGGTTTCAACCCCAATTATTACCGCATCAGATACCGAAGGCGCAGGTGAAATGTTCCGCGTTTCAACGCTGGACTATAACAACCTGCCACGTAACGATAAAGGCGAAGTCGATTTCAGCGAAGACTTCTTTGGCAAAGAAGCGTTCTTAACGGTATCAGGTCAGCTGAACGGTGAAGCTTATGCAACTGCACTGAGCAAAGTTTATACTTTCGGCCCTACCTTCCGCGCGGAAAACTCCAATACTAGCCGTCACTTGGCTGAGTTTTGGATGGTTGAGCCTGAAGTTGCATTTGCTAACCTTGATGATGTCGCAGGTCTCGCTGAGCAAATGCTGAAGTTTGTCTTCAAAGCTGCGCTAGATGAGCGTCGTGATGACCTAGAGTTCTTTGCTCAACGTGTTGATAAAGAAGTTATCAATCGCTTAGAAAGCTTTGTAAGCTCAGATTTTGCTCAAGTGGACTACACTGATGCCATCAAGATCTTGGAAAATTGTGGCCAGAAATTTGAAAACCCAGTTTACTGGGGCGTCGATATGTCTTCCGAACACGAGCGCTATTTAGCTGAGCAACACTTTAAAGCGCCTGTTGTCGTTAAAAACTACCCGAAAGATATTAAAGCTTTCTATATGCGTCTTAACGAAGATGGCAAAACCGTGGCAGCAATGGACGTTCTGGCACCAGGTATTGGTGAAATCATCGGTGGCTCACAACGTGAGGAGCGCCTTGATATGTTAGATGCACGCCTTGCTGAGATGGGTATGAATAAAGAAGATTACTGGTGGTATCGTGATCTGCGCCGTTACGGCACCGTGCCTCATTCAGGTTTCGGTCTTGGTTTTGAGCGCTTAGTGGCTTATGTCACTGGTGTAGGTAACGTTCGTGAAGTGATCCCATTCCCACGTACCCCAAGAAATGCCGCATTCTAATTCTTAACCTCTATTCAATATCGGGCTGTTTTATGCTTAATAGCCCGATATTATTTTAGTTCATTAATGACTTCCCTTTATTATATTTGTTATCTGCCTCACACTATTGCTTATATAGTTCAATAAATCACCTATTCATAAGTGCCATTTACCTTAGCTAAGAAAAATCTGCTTTTCTCATCATTTTTTCGGTTTTCTTTGGATAAATCTATTACTTATCCCTCTCCAACTTGTTCAAAAAAAGCTCAACTTGACCTTTGAAAAAGTTCCCTAAATTTTGTAATTATTTTTAAACTGGTCAAACCTATGGTTATTTTTCGCTCTATTTTTTACATTTAGAAACACCTTGTTACCATTTGTTTCAGAATCTTTATTTTTGTAGCACTTTGAGGGTAGATAAATTTATTTAGCAATGGAACACTGGACGCCGACATAGACGACACTAATCTCTCATAAATAGTTCCAATTATTTTTGCGAATTATTTTTGGCAGTGGCAGGTGTCCGAATAACACCAATGAGGGTAATAATAATGATGAAACGCAATATTCTTGCAATGGTTATCCCAGCTCTGTTGGCTGCCGGCGCAGCAAACGCAGCTGAAGTATACAACAAAGATGGCAACAAATTAGACGTTTACGGTAAAGTTGACGTTCGTCACTATTTTGCTGATGCTAACAAAAAAGCTGGCGAAAAAAGTGAAGATGGCGACGATTCACGCGTTCGTTTAGGTGTTAAAGGTGACACTCAAATCACTGACCAACTGACTGGTTTCGGTCGTTTCGAGTGGGAAACTAAGACTAACAAAGCTGAAGATGAAGGCGAAAACAAAAACCGTCTAGCATATGCTGGTCTGAAATTTGCTGACTTCGGTTCAATCGACTACGGCCGTAACTACGGCGTAATCTATGACACGAACGCATGGACTGACGTATTCCCACTGTGGGGCGCAGACACTATGGCTCAGTCTGACAACTTCATGACTAGCCGTAACCGTAACCTGTTAACTTACCGTAACAACAACGCGTTCGGTTATGTTGATGGTCTGAGCTTCGCTCTGCAATATCAAGGCAAAAACGGCGACAACAACAAATCTACCGCTGGCGTTCGTAAAGACAACGGTGACGGTTATGGTCTGTCAGCAGCTTACGACTTAGGTTGGGGTGTAACACTGGGTGGTGGTTACTCTAACTCTTCTCGTACTCCTGAGCAACAAGCTACTAAAGGTGCTGGTGGTGATAAAGCTCAAGCATGGAACGTTGGTGGTAAATTCGACGCTAACAACGTTTACTTAGCAGCTATGTACGGTCAAACACTGAACATGACTCGTTATGGTAATAAATCTACTGGTATCGCTAACAAAACTGAAAACGTTGAATTAGTAGCTCAGTACCTGTTCGATTTCGGTCTGAAACCATCTATCGGTTATAACCAATCTAAAGGTAAAGACCTAGGTACATACGGTAACCAAGATCTGGTTAAATATGTTTCTGTAGGTTCTTACTACTACTTCAACAAAAATATGTCTGCAGTTGTTGATTACAAAATCAACCTTCTGGACAACAATGACTTCACTAAAGCTAACGGTATCAACACAGACAACGTCGTTGGTCTGGGTCTGATCTACCAATTCTAATTATTGTTTAAACAATAATTTAGATAGCAGTGAAATCTGTTTTGAAAAGCAACGCTTCGGCGTTGCTTTTTTATTGTTCACTAAATGAACTTCAGTAAACAATCGTTTATTAAATATAAGGCTCCATCCACACGGCCAACTATCCCCATACCTCCTGTTTATCGTAATTAGCTTAAGTTTTCTGCCAATGCATTACGACTAACCCGCAATGGATTTAGCGTATTTTGAATAAATTGTGTATCTTTTGCTAATTTATAGTTCTTACCAACAAAATATTCTTTGGCACTTGCATCCCCTTTAGCCATATAAAGGATCCATGCAGTTGTTATCCCAGCAAACTCATTGTCCACCAAAGGCCTTAGCGGACTATAATGCGTTGCTGTCAGAGCAGTAGCTCCCCATGCAGGAACTTTCTTTATTAAAGGCAATAACCATAAACTAGGCCATGTAAAAGGTGGAACAACGACATCTGCCAAACCTGTCAATAATAGTGTCGGCTTCTTCACCGTTCCTCCCATAGCTAAAGGGCCTGGCTCAATAGATAGAGCCCCTGAAATACCGATATCAGAGTCAACCATAGCCAGTGTTTCGTCCGATAGACTTGCCGTTCGCAATGTCGCATGCCCTCCAGCGGAGTGCCCTGCAACAATACTATTTGCCAGATCGACCTTCCCATAGACAGGGGAATCAGGATCTCGATTCATTTGACTTAAAGAAAGGAAACCAAGCAGATGCATCGCAATAGTTGAATTAATAAAATTTGAGCTGATCACCACAATAAATCCATAGCTAGCCCAATGCGTTATCATCTCGGTATAATGCCCCTGATTCGATAAAATTCCTCCCACAAAGTTGATTACAGGGAGTTTTTCAAGGTTTGAAATATCTGATGGGTAATAAATACTGGTAGAAATAGGAGCACCAAAACCATAAGGAAATGAGTCATTGCATTTGATGTCAGAAAATGGGACTGCTAATTTAGATAGAAGCCCTACTAAGCCTCGGCAATCACCCATTACAGCGTTCGTAGAGACATCATGTGGCCCTACAATTCTAGCAAATTGTTCATTAGCCAAACCATACGCTTTTACCAATAGTGATTTAGGATTAACCTCATCACACAATTGGTGCATTGGATCTGTTACAACCTCTGATTGCTCTAGCACCTCCCTAACACGATGATCTAACTCATTGTTGATATTATTTTTCATAAATATACCCACTGGTTTATTAGTAAGAAATCTTCTATACGAATTATTATTCTTTGAATAATTCGAACACCTGTACATTTGGTAAAAATATCTTCTAAAACATCTTGTTCAGTATTTTCCGAGCGACTACCACTAGCAGTATTACCAGCTACGCAAGAAAAGAAACCATGAAAAATGGGAGGGATATTTAAAAAAAATCAACCGATTGTTCAAAAATTAAGTCACTATTCACAACAAATTGCTGGTAATAAAAAGGAACGATATTGATGGATAGAAGCATCTCACAATAAACATTTTTTAGGGTTCAAGATAAGATTTTTAGATAAATGTAACCGCTCTTCTAATAACACTGCCTTTTGTGCTATTTATGGTCATATTGCATACAATTTATATCTATATCACAAGATCTTGCCAATTTTTGGCAAAACGGTTGGCAAATTGTTTTCTGCGCGTTAACCTGAGCACTCAACATTTTCGGCTTAACAACTGAGCTTTGGAATCGACAACATGTTTGAAAAAATTACTGCTGCTCCTGCTGACCCTATTTTAGGCCTTGCTGATAGTTTCCGTGCTGATCCTCGTGATAATAAAATTAACCTCGGTATCGGCGTCTACAAAGACGAATCAGGTAAAACCCCTGTATTAGACACAGTTAAAAAAGCAGAGAAATTTCTGCTAGAAAACGAAAACACCAAAAACTATCTTGCCATCAGTGGTATGCCAGAATTCGGTCGTGTGACCCAAGAGCTGCTATTTGGCAAAGATCATGAAATTGTCACCTCTAAACGTGCTCGTACTGCACAAGCTCCGGGTGGTACAGGCGCACTGCGTATCGCAGCAGATTTTATCGCTAACCAAACCAATGCAAAACGTGTTTGGATCAGTAATCCAACTTGGCCAAACCATAAAAACATTTTTGAAGCCGCTGGGTTAGAAGTCCTCACGTATAACTATTATGATGCAGCAAGCCATGGAATGGATTTTGCTGGTATGCTTAATAGCCTTGCTTCTGCGGTTGCAGGGGATGTCATTGTGCTGCACGGTTGCTGCCATAACCCAACCGGTATTGATCCAACTTCTGAGCAATGGGCTAAATTATCCACCCTGTGTGCAGAAAAAGGTCTACTGCCTGTATTTGATTTTGCCTATCAAGGTTTTGCAAAAGGCTTAGAGGAAGATGCGGAAGGTCTGCGTATCTTTACCAAAGAAAACCCTGAAATGATCGTTGCGAGTTCTTACTCAAAAAACTTTGGTTTATACAATGAGCGTGTTGGTGCCTGTACGATTATCGCTAAAGACAGTGATAACGCAGAACGTGCATTTAGCCAAGCAAAAGCTGTTATTCGTGCTAACTACTCAAACCCACCAGCACATGGTGCAGCAGTTGTTACGACGATTTTGTCTGATGAAGCACTAAAAGCTGAGTGGATCCAAGAATTGACCTCGATGCGTGAGCGTATTAAACGTATGCGCCAACTGCTAGTCAATACCCTTGAAGAAAAAGGCGCTAAGCAAGACTTCAGCTTCATTATAAACCAAAATGGTATGTTCTCCTTCAGTGGGCTAACAAAAGAGCAGGTAGAACGTTTACGTAGTGAATTTGGTATCTATGCAGTGAGCTCTGGACGTATTAACGTCGCAGGCCTAACACTTGAGAACATGGTTCCACTGTGTGACGCTATCGTTAAAGTAATCTAATTCTATACTCCAAATAATTCGAGTTGTAGTTAGAGCACCATTAAAGATGGACGGAGAGCATAGATATACATAGTGACTCGGTCAATATCGTGCAGTAGTAACGCTACAATTTGAAGTATGACGAGTATTATATAACGATTAAGATTTACGATGACAGGAATGCCCCTCTTGTGCAAACAGAGGGGCATTTTTTATTAGTCTACTACCAAACAGGTTGCTCATCTTGTAAGAACGGATTGGTTTTGCGTTCATACCCTAGATCAGACATTGGCCCATGCCCTGGTATAAATTGATATTCATCGCCCAATGGTAAGACTTTATTTTTAATTGAAGAAATCAATGCTTGATGGTCTCCACGTGGAAAATCGCTACGCCCCACACCACCTTTAAATAATACATCGCCCATTGAAATAAGTTTGTCTGCATGATTAACAAATATAATATGACCTGGCGTATGTCCCGGACAATGCAATACATCAAAACTTAGTCCACCGCAGGTTACTGTTTGCCCCTCTTCTAACCAATAATCAGGTGTAAAATCAGGACAATCGCCGATATTAAACATCGCATTTTGTTGGGCTAAATTTTCAATCCAAAATGCATCTTCTTTTTGCGGGCCATAAATTGGCACAGAAAAATGCTTTGAAATCGTTGCAGACGCACCAATATGATCAGAATGCCCATGAGTCAGTAATATTTTAGTCAGTTTTAGGTCACGACTTTCAATCGCCGCGATCAGTTTCTCTGCTTCACCGCCTGGGTCAACAATCACGGCTTCCAACGTATTTTCATCCCAAATAATGTGACAATTTTGCATAAATGGCGTTACTGGGATAATCATATATTTCATTGAACATTTGCTCCGTATTTATGCTGCATACGCACTAAGCCATCTGCGTAACAGCTAAAAGAATAAAAATAATTATTGGGAGCATACCGAAGTCAGAGAAGAGTGTAAATGAAGAGGAACAGCCACAACCAGCCATTCAAAATAATTTAAACATAACCAGTAAAACAAAAACAAATCAATTAATCATTCTAAAAATAAATTTGCTAACAATTATTCTAAATAATTCGCGTTACAGCTAGGCGACAAGTGAGGATATCCCGAGGAGCATACATAAGTATGTGACTCGGGTAGCCGAGCGTAGTCAACAACGCTGCGGCGTGAAGTATGACGAATAATTAGAATAATTACCAAGTGCGGGCAGGGCCAGTATCAATATGCACAAAATTACTTCTTGGATAATACCCTACACCACCCGCTTTCATTTTCAGCGCGGCTTTACGAATATTACTCAACTGCAAACCTTCAATATGGAAATCCATCGCTTGCCCGCGAGTGTGGTAGCTTTTTTTAGCCACGCCACTACTGGTGCGACGCAATGCATTATTGGTTTCTAAAGAACGGTAACCAGAAATGAGTTGAATAGGTTTATTTGACCCCATCATCATCTGTAAAAGATAAATTTGATCAAATAATTTAGGATCAATCGTTTTTACTTTATCACTACGGTGATCACGGAATAGATGATTTAGCCGAGCAAGCTCTGATTTATTATAATGACGTCCATCAAAAAATTCTGTTTTCAAAAATTCACCTGTATTGATATTTTGAAAACGCAAAACTCTAGGTCTTGGGGTAGTCATAGCAGCAAATACATGACTTGGTAATAAACTCAGCCCAAGGGTTGCTGCGCCAACACCCAACCACTTGCGGCGATTTTGGTCAATTATATCCATAGTGAATAACTCAGATTTTAATTATGCTCTTCATATTTCAAGTTGCTGAACTATTGACTGACTACGTTCACTGGCACCAGTCACACAGTTTTCTATGCTCCTAGCGACTCGTTCGTTTAACGCCTAACAGCAGCTCGAATTATTTAGAGTATACGTTATTTAAATAGGGCAAAACCCGCGCTACTTACCAGTCTAACAAATGATATTTAATTTGAATGTATAAAAGTGTAAATAAGTGAGTAAATAAACGCAAATTAAACTTATTATCATCAAAAAAGAGAAGTACATCACTAATTGATAGTGAAAAATAATTTTTTTTAGTTTAAGAAAGGGAATAACAACCAAATAACGTGAGATTTGAGTATATGCATATCAAACTTCAAGTTATCGCGTTTTTCATCAAGATATAAGCGACATCATTCACTCGCGCCAATTACCGCATTTTGTGTACGCCTAAAAACTCGTTCACAGGTCGCTTAATTATACTTCAAGTGAATTAGAGTTTACATCTTGATCACTATTTAAGAATGATTTCAGGGAGAAGCCTCCCTGAAATCAATTAATGTACTAATGCAGAATATTTTTTATCGCTGGTAAATATTCTTCTGCATTATTAATACTGTTGTCATATTGATAAATATCTGCTCGGTACTGTGGCTGTTGATCTTTATCGACCCATGCGGTTTGATAATACAGATAAACAGGGATCCTATCCGGTATATTGACATACCTTGTTGAGCCCTCTTTAATTGCGCCATCAATACGCTTTTGCTCCCAACCCGCATCCCCTAATAAAATCGACGCAAGTTCATTTGCTTTATTCACCCGCACACAGCCGGAACTAATTGCCCTTGCACTACGGTTAAACAAACTGTGGTTCGGCGTATCATGTAAATAAATCGCATCAGAACTCGGCATATTAAACTTATAACGGCCTAAAGAGTTTGTGGGGCCTGGAGCTTGGCGAATACGATAAGGGAAGTTGGCAGGAGAGATTTGTTCCCAATCAATCGAATATGGATCAATTTCAAAAGAGTCCTGACCCCAACCCGAATACACAGTATATCCTTTGCGACTAAAGTAACTCGGGTCTTGCTTACCTTTCGGCGCAATATCCTTACGAGCCATGCTAGTTGGTACGCTCCATGGCGGGTTAATCACAACATTATTTAATGCACTGCTCATAATAGGCGTTTTGCGATCAGGCCGCCCAACAATCACTTTTGAATCTAAAATGATCTCATCGTTGAGATAAAAATTTAATGAAAAACCGGGAATATTCACTAAAATCCCTGTTCCATTACTTTCAGGAATAATACGTAAGCGTTGAATATTTAACGCCATCAACCCAGCTTTTTGCTGAGGTTTCATGTTCAGCCAAACTTTTGTCCCTTTACCCACCATTCCATCTGCTTCTAAGCCATATTGCAGTTGGAATTTCTTAACAGCTTCAACCAGCTCATCACTGTATAAACGGGCTTTGGCTGTTGCTGCCGCTATTTCAGCCTCCGTTGCTGAAGCATCTAATGCCTCACCAACCGCAGCTTCATCGAGTAAACCTTGTCGATACAAAATTTCACGCAACGTAATCACGTCATCACTGGACTGGCCAGGTTTTAGCGTCTTAGTATCCACTAACTCTAAACCATCATCATTCATATTAAGCTGCTTCAACATCTCCTTACGCATCGGCTGATACAGCTCATTTTGTGGCGCTTGGGCTTTAATCCATTCACTCAGGCGGTGTTCAGAAACAGCGTCTAGCCATGGCTTTATTTGTGTTGCCGTTGGCTCGACTAATTTATAAGGTTGTTTGCGATATAGCCAAAATTGCCCATTTGCTGAAACACCTGAAAGGTATTGTAAATACCCTAACATGGCATCCGAAAGAATAACATCTCGTCCTAGTTCACTCAGTTGAGCATTTTCAAGGCTCAATAACCATTCACTAAATTGAGGCTGAACTCCAGAAAGTGCTAACTCTGCTAACTGCTGCTGAAATTGTTCAATGGCGGTTTCATCTTGCCATAATAATTTCATTTGTTGATCAGCATAAATTTTGGATAACTGTGACGAAAAGACAGGTTTAACTCCTACGGGCAGTGCTGCTGTAATTTGAGCTAAGCTTTCACTAGGACTGATTGTCATTTCAGGTGTTGCAATAACATTTTGCTGTACTACTTCCTCTGTTTGCACGTGACCAATACCAACCTCTTGTGCAGAAAGAACAGGAAATTGCATTGACAACAATCCACAGATTACTGAAATTCGCAGAGCTTTCGCCCTTTTATTTGCCATAAATCCACCTTAAGTGACCACAATATGGATAATTTTCTTTTTATTATATTGATGACATATCTTTGTCATATTTCAAATTGCGCTATTTTACACTGAAATACAACAACGACATTACTCGCTCGAATCATTGTCTTTTCATGTTTATCAGGTATTTTTTCCTGTTGCAGCAAATCCAACATCAAGCTATTTAAAGTACATTGTATTAAATTCTAAAAAATATTTTATAGGAATAGACTAATTTTATACTTAAATATCATAAAATCAGCTTAATGGATATATAAAAGAAAAAATGCTCTGATTATTGAAAAAAAGAACCATTTACACTTTTAATGGATTTGCAATCTATATATGGATAGGCATTAATTTGCACATAAAAAAAGCAGGCCTTGAGCCTGCTTCCATAAAAATATAACTTAAGTATAATACTTACAGATTAATTACCATTCAAAATTTACAGCGGCATTATAGCTGACACCTTTAAAATCTTCAGTATTCGATGCTACACCTGTTTTGAATGCGATATTCTCATTCACACGGTAGCCAGAACCTAGTGCTAAAGCCGTATTTGATTCATACCCACCAAGAGCCATCGATACGTTAAATTTACCAACATTATAAGGTTGGAATAAACCAGATAATGCAGATTGTGATGCTAAACCTCTTTTCAATTCATTATTTAATGAATCAACACGACGATCTAAAGAGTTAACTCGTCCATCTAACTGGTTAAGTCTGCTATCAACTTGTTTATTAATCACTTTTTGCTGATTATTCACTGCAATCTGGTTATTATTAAAAACCGTTTGATCTTTATTAATGCCATCTTGCTTAGTATTAATCACAGCTTGGTCTTTATTAATGCCATCTTGCTTAGTGTTAATCACTGCTTGATCTTTATTAATGACATCTTGCTTAGTATTAATCACTGCTTGGTCATTATTAATCACATCCTGCTTATGATTAAGCATCGCTTGGTTCTGATTTGTAGCTGCTTGGCTCTGGTTGATATTAGATTGAGTTTGATTTACCAATGATTGGTTTTGATTAATGCTATTTTGTGCAGCTTTACTATTTTGTAGATCTGCATTCACTGAATCTACATTTTTGGCTAGCACATTTAAATTATTTGATGTTTTTGCCGCATCAGCATGAGAATTTTCAGAATAAATATTATTATTCCAACCAGCCCAGCTAACATCTGCAATTGCAGAATGACTTAACAATGCTACAGAAACAGCAGTAACAACTAAAGTAACCTTATTCATTTTTATATTCCACTATAAGTATGATTATTACTAATTTAGGCTGGCATCATACAAGATGGATTTATTTCAAAATATTTTTAAATACATCATATTCTTACAACTTATTTTACTCCTTTAAAATCAACGTTATTTTATAATATTCGATCAAAAAAGATATTTTCAAAATATAATTTCAGTAAAAAAATTATATTTATAAATAGAATTACAATGCTAAAATCGTTTTCTTCTGGCATAAAAAAAAGAATATTTGATTAATAGAATAACTGATTTGATGAGTCAATATAATCTAAAGTAAAATCACCACACAACACTTAGCTAACTTCATTCTCAGAACAAGAAATATATAAGATATTTGCAATTAATTTAGAATAAACAACTAACAATCAATTTAGATACATCAAAAAATATGATCATTAGTCATTTAATGTGTGAATGGGCACCTACTGATTTATCAAGTTAATAATTAGCTAGCTTTCAGATGAAAATTTTCAAGAAAAATAGTATTGCAATAAATACCCCAAAAAAAACAAATCCAAAAACAATCATCAATAAAAGATTTAAGCTTGTTACATTTTAGAGAATAAGCTGATATCTTAAGCATAAAAAAAGACCCTATATACTATCGGGTCTTCTCTTAGATATCTTCTGGACTAGCTTACGCTTAATTAATATTCCGAGTTTATTACGACTTCTTCACCAAATTGGCCTGCCTTAGGCAATGGTTGGTAAGATGAATTTGCTGCACGTAATATACGGATGCCACGGATATTCAATTCACGAGCCGCTGCAATATCAGCATCTGCATCACCATAATAAATTTTTAGTTTATGATCACGCATCCAACTTACTTTATTGTTTTGTCCCGGCTCATCACCTGCAAAAATAACTGGGTTCATTTTATCCGCAGGGATCCCCAGCCCTTCTTGAACATATTTGGTGACGGTTTCTGTTTTCGTTTTAGTACGCCCAGTAATAAAGTAAACGGTATCACCACGTTTTAAATGCATTTGGACTAAATCAATACCCACTTGTTTAGGCATACTGAATTTATCCCACTCATTATTCATTTTTTCCCAAAATTCAATATTTTTTAGATAGCTAAAATCATTTGGTGAATACTCTAGCTTACCACGGTAAAAACCTGGGCTAGAAAACAATACGGTGTCATCAATATCAAAACCCACTGCCATCGGAGCTTGACCTTCAAGACTATTTTTAATTTGCTCAATAGAAACCCAGTGAACGGGTTTCTGCTCAGCAAGTTGAGCTACTGTAACCCCAGAACTGACGACTTCTGGCATTAATACTTTTGCCTGTGATGTTGCGGTAAAGCTGAGCACCAAAGCAATGGCACTTAAAGTCAGTGTCGTTTTTTTCATGTGTGATCCTTAATTAATTGATTAACTAGTGAGCAATCCAAAAGCAAACTATAGAGACATCTCGCATCATTTTTTGTTATGCATCACAAGAAAATAAATAGTAATGTCTTTATTATCATAAAAATGAGACTAATATCTCATATTGATAGTCTATTTAGTCAGTCACTCATTAATTACAGTTAATATAAGAATAAAAAAACGGTGCTAATTTATGCTTAGCACCGTTTTAACTTTGCCTGAAAGAGTTAGCTGGTTACTCTTGCGCTGATGGCTGTTGCTGATTGATCACTTCTTGACCAAATCCTTTTAAACCAACAACATGTACATGCTCTCGATTCTCAAATACCTTACGAACCAATTTATAGGTGGTACCTTTCTCTGGGCTAATGTTTTCGGGCGCAGCAATAATCAATTGCATTTCTAAACGATCACACAGTTCAAATAAAGTAGCGATCGACTTCGCATCCAAACGCGCAGCTTCATCGAGGAACAATAAACGACAAGGTATGATATCTTTAGCACGCAAGCGACGTGATTCTTCTTCCCAACTTTGTACAACCATTACAAGTATTGACATACCTGTACCGATAGCTTCCCCTGTTGACAAGGCGCCACTTTCCGCTTTCAACCAACCATCGGAACCACGGTTTACCTCAACTTCAAGTTCAAGATAGTTACGATAGTCTAGTAATTCTTCACCGATAGTCTGCGGCAAACGTTGCCCCACATCGACTTGTGGGTTCAAACGTTGATACAGCTTAGCCATAGCTTCAGAGAAGGTTAAGCGTTGGCTAGTAAACAGATCTTGATGTAGTTCACTTTCTTCTGATAATACAGTTAACAGTAAAGAGTGGCTTTCACGAATATTAACATTGAGTCGTACCCCTTTTACTTGACCAAATGCTACCGCCTGTAAGCCTTGGTTCAACATGCGAATACGGTTTTGCTCACGTTGGATCGTTTTGCGAATAATATTCGCGACACTCTTCGAACTAATGGCCAGTTTTTGTTCACGAGCCGTCAACTCTTCCGTTAAACGTGCTAACTCAATTTCCATCTGCTCAATAGCATCAATTGGGTCATCAGTACGAATGATATCTTGACGGATACGTTCACGCAGATGTTGATAGACAGCAATAAAGAATTGAATTTTGCGCTCTGGACGTTTTGGATCTTCCGATAAACGCAGCACATCTCGTAAGTGTTCATTATCAGCAACCGCTAAACGCAAAGCACCTAATGCTTTATCCGACATGGAACGTAAACTATCACCATCGGTGTAAGCTAACTCACGACGATGTAAGCGACGTTCAACACCGTTGTCTTTCACCAAACGCATTACCGCACACCATCCCGCTTTCGCCGAAACAACTTGTTCGCGCAGCAAGTAATAGTCTTTTTCTAGCTTACGAATGCGTTTTTGCAGGTTATCCATTTCTGCTTCACACAAGGTAAGTTGTTTTTCCAATTGGTTGATGCGGCTACGATTTGCCATCACTGATTGATGCAACTCATCGCGACGAACGCGTGCTCTTTCTTGTGCCTCAGGATCTGCTTTAACACCAATATCCTGCATTTCGGCTTCGAGCTCTTTTAACATCTCTTGTTTAGTATCAAATGAACTGCGTAGAGATGCTAAAACTTGATTAAATTGCGCTGATTGCGATTGCTGCTGACGTAACTGTTCACGAGCGCGGCTTCGTTCACCTTCTGCTTGTTCCAAACGCTGACGTAATTTTTCATTGAGGTCAGCATTTTCATTAACCATCCCCGTTGAATCACTGTAACTGAAGTGAGCACGACGCTGAACCACTTCAACTAAAGCAAACGCCTGTTGCTTAGCCGTTTGTTGGGCATGTTTTGCCGTTTCATAATCTTGACGTAGCTGATCATGTTGCTCAGGATCGCTCAATAACACCGTCACAATTGGCTCTAATTTGGCCAGTGATTGACCATGTTTGTTAAGGAAATGCGCCGCTTCTTCAGCATCAGATAATTCATCGCGAATTTCATCAGCACGATCTGCCAACGTTTCATCCATTAATAAGCCAACTAATGGGATCAAACGATTAAGCGCAGATAAGCTTTCCTTACCTTGTGCATACTGTTGACGTTGTTGCTGAGTTTGCTCTTCAAACTGCGCCAAGCTACGTTCTAGTTCAGTACGCTTTTGATTGAGTGTGCGAATTTCCGCTTCAGGATCCGTTTCAAATGCCACTGAAATGTGTTGCCCGATAAAACGACTAAACGCTTGATGCGAACGTTGAATTTTTTGGACATCAAACGATAATGTCGCATAACGCTCGGCTAGGCTATCGCGTTCCAATGTCAATGAGTCAAGATGTGTTTCACGTGCAGCACGACCAAATAATGGCACTTCTGGATAGCGAGAAAAACGCCATTGTCTATCAGATGAACGAACTAAAACCGCATTTTCAAATTCTTCAGCATCAAAGACACTATCATCGAAAGACGATGGATCTCCTTCAATGAAATAGACATCTTCAGGACAATCTTGCAGTGTTTCTAATTGGTTACGTACAGCAGATAGATCTTGAACGACGATACCATTGCGCGCAGGTCCATAGAGTGCCGAGAAATACGGAGCATCGTCAATGGTGATGTCATCATAAATCTCAGACAATAAAACACCGCCTAGCCGTTCTGCTAATGCCAGCATTCGGCCATCCTCAGCGCCACTTGGTTGGCTGAGACGTTCGATCTGCTTTTCTAACTCACGTCGCTGAGCAGCGACTTCATCACGCTCAACCGTAATTTCCCTTTCTTGCTCAAGTAATTGCTGCATATGTTCGGTGACAGCGCTACTTGACTCAAAAGTTTCATTCGCTTGCTCATTCAGCTGGGTTAATGCCTCTTGTGCCATTAACCAAGCGGGGGCTTTAGAGGTGAGTACTTGAATGCGTTGACGAACTTGTTCAAGCTCTTGACGCATTTGCATGCGACGTTCGCCACTGTCGCTGACACCAACACTTAGCTCTTCTTGTTGAGCTTCAAGCTCTGCCATCAAGGCATCCAGCTCATCGGGTTCATAACTCTTATTGTGGCGCTTACAGAATTCACTTAACAAACGCTCTGCATTTTGCTGGCTATCTAAGCGTTGTTGTAGCTCTGAAAGCTGCATACGCAATGGCTGCACACGATCAGCTAAATGTTGTTGTGACGCCGAATCTCGTAGTAATGCCCTCGCTTGTTGATAAGCATCGCTACGGCTGACTTCACCAATCATATTTCTAACTAGTTGATAAGCCTGTTCAAATTGACTATGAGCGGCATCCGCAACACTCATTTTTTGCTCTAACGACAGCAAAGTTTCTGTCGCTTGCTGCTCACGTGCTTCGAAAGTTTCTAACCATTCATCAGCATTATCGATAGATAATTCAGGTAATTGGCATAGTTCACGTGCACGTGTCAACGCTTGTAAGGCTTGCTGATACTGGATTGCACGAGTTTGCTGCACATCCAGTGCTTGCTGGTAATCCGCCAGCTGGCTTTTTAGCTCATCAACTTCAATTTCCGCAGCTTCTGAGCGTGCTTCCAATTCTTCTTGACGTTCTGTCGCCTCGGCAACCACTTCCGATTGTTCTTCAAGGCGGTAGGTTAATTCTTCAATATCTGCCTGATAGCGATCGATTTTTTCTTGTTGACGAAGTGCTGTTTGCACCAAATTTAAATGGTCACTCGCAGCTTGGTAATCAGCTTCTAAGTCAGATGATGAACTATTTTGTTCATTCAATTCACGAGCAATTTCAACACTGCGAACTTGCTCTTGGCGTAGCTGTTTGCGGCTAGCAAATAGTTCGCTACGCGCAGCCATCGCAGAATCAAGATGAATGCGCCGCTCATTAGAATGACGCATATAATCAGCCGAAACATAATCAGTTGCTTGGCTAATTAAGTGTTTGAATAAGTCGCGATCCGACTGAGTGACACGGATAGCTTCTAATGTCAGTCGGTTTTCACGTAATGCTGCTTCCATGTCTTGGAAAGCTTTACGTACCCCACTGTTTTCAGGCAATAAGTAATCACGTAATGAACGTGTGATCGCACTCGAAATACCACCGTAAAGTGATGCCTCGATTAAACGGTAATATTTACTACGATCGCTTGCTGAACGTAAACGTTTTGGTAGCACCCCTAATTCAAACAATACTGAATGATAGTCAGTGATCGAATTGAATTGTTTAAAGTGGATCCCCTCTTGAGCTTCCATTCGTTCTTTTAAGTCATTAAGCGGAATAACTTTTGCTTGTCGACCTTCAAAAACTTCAGTCAGTATTTCTGTGGGGACAGTGGCAATTGGTACGCCTTGGATCATGAACGGTTTGATATCAACTTTTTTATCACGTCCTGCGACCTGTTGCAGCCTAACACCCACCATTACACGTTGATGTTTTGAGTTTAGTACATCCAAAATGGCATAACACACACCAGGACGTAACTTACCATGCAAACCTTTATCACGTGACCCTGATGTCGCTCCTGCTTCAGTGGTGTTACGAAAATGTAATAGCGTCAAGTCAGGGATCATGGCGGTAATAAATGCTGCCATGGTCGTTGATTTGCCCGCACCATTTCCCCCTGATAGGGTGGTGACTAATTCATCTAAGTCAAAAGTACGCGCAAAAAAACCATTCCAGTTAATCAGCGTCAGTGAGCGAAATTTACCGCGTTCAATCATACTTGTTCATCCTCATCACTCTCGGCCGCGTCTTGGTTATCGTCTGTTTCTTCATCGTCATTATCCTGTAAGGATAACCCCTCTTCGAGGGAAATGGCTTCACCATCACGGATCATGCGTAATTGAGCTTCTTGTACGTTATCACCACTTCGAACATCAGCGCCAAAACGGAATACAGATTCAGAAATCACAAATCTGTTAGTGTCATTTTGAATAAAGTGCACCATACCTAAACGGCGTAAACGGTTTAATGACGTTCTTAGTTTTTCTTGTAATTTTTGTTTATCTAAGTCAGAACCTGTTGAACGCTGGTTAACAAATTTTAATAACTTGCTTTCATCTGCTAACGATAACAGCTCTTCAAACAACTCTTGAGCCGTAAAGATACCTTGGTTAGTTAATCGTTCAGGGCTTAAATAGAGGTAGCAAAGAATTTTACCCACCATCATATCCAGCTCAGAAAGCACTGAACGCGGGATCAATGTGGTTGAACGAGGGCGTAAATAAAAGAAACCTTCTGGCGCTCGGATCAGCTCAACGTTATAACGCGCGTAGAATTGTTCCAATGGCTCTTGAAAATCCATTAAGAATGCGTGGTTATCAAGATCATCAATGCTAATGTGACGCCCTGAACGCAATTGGCTATCTAGCTCTGGAAATATCGGGTTGGCCAATGCCTGTACCAGTTTAACTGGCATAAATTGTTCAATATTTGTCGATGACATGTGCCTGCACCTTGGCTCCGTGATCATTAATTGCTTGCCACTCTGACGGTAACCCCGCCAAATCAGCCTCTGCGATACCTAATTTAACTGCCTGATCAATGATAATACGCGTAACATCAAAGTGACGTTTCTGTGGATACTGTTTCAAGTATTCTTCTACCACTCGCGCGACATCTAATGGCTGTTTTTGTTGTTTATAGAATGCCAATTCGGATTCCATCAACTCTGCAAGTCGATCATTAACCTCACTGAACTCTTCAAATTCAAGTTCAGGTGGTAGCTCTCCCATCACTTCTTCATCATTCAAGGTTAACTCTTCATCACGCATATCAAATAAACGTTCTGCATTGGCATACGTCAGTGCCCATGGGTGATCAAGATATTGTTGAACTGATTGGCGAAGGCGCTGAGAGAAAATCCGATTTTTGTCCATATCTATCGCTGTACGAATAAATTTATGCACGTGGCGATCGTAGCCAATCCATAAGTCGATAGATTGCTGTCCCCAGCTAATAATACGGTCTAGTTTGTTCTGTAAATCATAAACCAGTCGATCTACTCTATCGGAGAACTCAGGCGCATTCATATTCGCTTCTTGAATACGTAATAAATTGGCCTGTAGCTTATCGCCGGCAGCTTCTAATGTATCTTGTAGCTCCCGCAAGGTACCGGATGTTTCTGAAAGTAATTGCTCACAGTTGGCAATCGCAGCCTGCCAGTCCTGATTTAATAACGCTGCAATGTCTTCTTTCACACCATTTTGTTGTTCATCCATCACACGCTGAGTCAGATCGATGCTATCAAAAATTTCCGCGACAGAATATTTTAATGGTGCAAAAACAAAGCGGTGCCAATAAAACTCATCACCACCTTCTTCCGCAGCTTCTGCTGATCTTTGTAGCTCTCCCGCCACAATTGATAGCTGCATTGATAATCTTAACGTCGAAAACTCACGCTGACGAATATAATAGTCACTGATCCCAATGCCGAGCGATGTTAATCGGTAAATAGCATTGCCTTCCGCAATTTCACTCGTAAAGCGGTTAAATATTTTCTGGCGAACCATATCATTAATAGCGTTATTCGCTCTAACAGATAAAGACTCCGTCGTTTGCTCAAACCCTTTGCAAACTTCACGGAATGCATCAATCAGTTCCCCTTCACTCATTTCACCATTAACACGTTCACTGTTTAATACTGCAACCGCCAACAAAAAAGCTAAACGCTCCGCGGGCAATGAGATCGAAAAATCATTTTTTCGTGCCCAAGACACGAGTTCAGGGACGGTCTGGGAAAAATCACTCATAAATCGTCCTTTATTATTGGTTTTCGCGCCATGACATGAATATAACGCCCCATGCTAATATAGGGTTCCTGACGACAATATTGTTGTTCTAATTCAAGCAATGCAGGAAAGTCTTTTTGCTGTAACTGCCTACTTTGCAGGTAATCATGAAATACTCTCACTCCACTTTTACCAATAATATCCATTTTGCAATCTGATAACCATTCATCAACTTGCTGCGGCAATAGTGGATTTTGCGGCGATAATGATCGCTTACGGCGGCGTTGAATATGCGGCGTAGCAAGGTGAAAATTACCTAAAATAGCATTTCGCATCACTAGACCATTAGCATTATAGAACATGACAGAAAATACGCCTTGAGGCTTAATTATATCGACCAACCGTTCAATTGCATATTTTTGATCGCTAATCCATTCTAACACCGCATGGAAAAGGACTAAATCAACAGGTTGGTCAATATATTGCCCGATGTCCTGTACAGCGCAGTGAATAAAGCGCATATTTTCGCTAATCCCTTGGGCTTCGGCAAGTTCACTTGCACGTTCCAGCATTTCTTCAGATAAATCGCAAAGTATGACTTGGTGCCCTAATGCGGCAAGTTTGCGTGAAAAATGCCCTTCACCACCACCTGCATCCAATATGCGTAATGTTTGCCCATGAAATTGCTGGCTAATTAAGTGTGTGAGATCCTGCCAAACAACAGCTTCGCGGATTTTTCCTTTTGTCGTTCCATAGATGTTTTTTGCAAATTTATCAGCAATATCATCAAAATTGCGGTCTACCATGTATTGTCCGGTGATCCTAAAAATAGACTATTCTTTGTCGGTTAAATTCATGCTTACTCCCTAAAATCAGACTGTATCTATCTTGTCGCTTTGATAGCCAATCAAATAAGATCAAATTCAGAATACGATTTAAGGTAAATTCAGCTAAAATTAAGCTTAAGCTCTAAATAATGAGAGTTGCAGGTAAGCGTAGTCACTATACCTTAACTCAAAGCCCTGCAACTTGAAGTATGATGAGTATCAACATCATCCAAGGCGCTGAAGTCAACTAAACCTCAATGATAACAGATAATAGCCTTATTTTGGCATACCATAGCGTAAACTGAACAATAAATTGACGATAAATCTAAAAAAATAGGCCCACTTATGTTATTTCTTTTAAAAAAATACCTTGGTGCATTATTGATGCCACTCCCTCTTCTGCTCATTTTAGGGTTTATCGGCATCTTATTGTTATGGTTCACTCGCTGGCAAAAAGTGGGGAAAACCTGCGTGACATTCAGCTTCATTGTGATTGCGCTATTAGGACTTCAGCCAATCTCTGACCGTTTACTTAGCCCCGTTGAAGGACAGTTTGATAAACGCTATGAGTTGATTACGACCAATCCCCCCGAAAACATTCACTATATTGTCGTGCTTGGTGGTGGTTTCACTTATAACCCTGATTGGAGCCCAAGCTCTAATTTACTCAATAACAGCTTACCTCGTGTGACGGAAGGGATACGATTGTATTTAAAACATCCTGGTAGCAAACTGATTTTTACAGGAGGTAAAGCGAGTAGCACGATTAGCAGTGCTGAGGTAGCAGCTATGGTCGCTCAATCACTTGGTGTGCCGGCAGAAGATACTATCGCTTTAACTGAACCAAAAGATACTCAAGAAGAAGCGTTTGAAGTTGAAAAAATTATCGGTAAAGAACCTTTTTTACTCGTAACATCAGCCAACCACTTGCCTAGAGCAGTCACCATGTTTACAGCAAGAGGTATGGAACCAATACCTGCACCAGCCAACCAGCTCGCAATTAAAAGTTCGCTTAATCCATGGGAAAAATACATTCCCTCGGCATATTACTTCAGCCACAGTGAACGCGCTTGGTATGAATTGATCGGTTCTATTTGGTTTTACTTAAAACCAGATAACACTCAACCACTTGAAGCCCCTATATTAACCCCAGAAACTATCGAGGCTGAATAAATAAAAAAGTGTGGCTCAAAAACAGAGTCACACTTTTTTCAATCTTAGCGCTACACTACACTGTAACTTGAAGTACGATGAATATGTATTATTTAAATTGCTGTCTCACCACTTCAAGGTCTTCAGGTGTATCGACACCTGCACCCGGCGCTTTTTCAGCAACGGCCACATGAATTTTCTCTCCATACCACAGCACTCTCAGCTGCTCTAGCATCTCGATTTTTTCTAATGGACTCGCTTGCCAAGTAATATAGCGACGAATAAAACCTGCGCGGTAAGCATAAATTCCAATATGACGTAAGAAGTGATCACCAATTGTATTTTGGGTAGTAGCAAAACGATCTCTATCCCAAGGTATGGTTGCACGAGAAAAATATAAGGCATAACCCTCGTGATCGGTCACTACTTTTACTGCATTCGGATTGAATGCTTCATATGCATCATGAATAGGTACAGCAAGCGTCCCCATTTGAGCTTTACTACCTTGAAGATTATGAGCAACTTGGCTAATAATTTCAGGTGGAATTAATGGCTCATCCCCTTGTACGTTAACGATGATTTCATCATCAGCAAAACCATAAGTATCAATTACTTCCGCTAAACGCTCAGTACCCGATTGATGGTTAGGATTTGTCATACAAGCTTCACCACCCGCTTCAATAACCGCATTAGCGACATCAGGGTGATCTGTCGCAACAATTACCCGCGATGCCCCTGATTTAATCGCTTGTTCCATCACTCGAACGACCATGGGCTTCCCATGGATATCAGCCAGAGGTTTGCCAGGTAAACGCGTTGATGCATAACGAGCAGGAATAATAACAGTAAACATAATGATTACTGCCCTTCATCTAATGAGATTTGACGAGCCTCGGTTTCAAGTAGAACAGGAATGCCATCACGGATAGGATATGCAAGATGATCAAATTTGCAGATAAGTTCGAGGTTTTCTTTATTGTAACTCAACTTACCGTGACAGATAGGACAAGCAATGATTTCAAGTAAACGGTGATCCATGTTTTCTCCCAAATGGATTTAACTCACTTCGGGTCAGGATAACACAAGCCGATATCACCGTTAACTTTAATCTTTTTGGATCACATCTCCTGCATAGAATTGAGAGGATAGGTGCAGGAGAAGTATTACTGTTAACTATTTAATTAATAAGCAATAACGTCAGCAGCCGTTATACCATCAGAATTGCGAGTAACAGAAAACTCGACGTTTTGGCCTTCAGATAATGATTTGATTTTTTTATTTGCAATTGATTTTCGAGTAACAAAGATATCATCACCGCCATTCATTGGCGAAATAAACCCATAACCTTCATTTGCATCAAACCATTTAACACGACCCATATGTAATTGAAAATTCATATTAAAACTCCTTTTGTTCTAAGAACAATAATTCTATTTATTGTTGTACTAGTACTCTTATATTCGTTACCCCATGATAAATTGCCGATTTATTAAAACGTTTTAAGAGTAAGTAAACTTTTACCATTTTGATGTGTAATCACTTAATTACACACATTCATTAACGACCTTCCACACACTAGTGACTCTCTGTAACTTAACAGTATTTTTTGACACTTAGATGACAAAACTGATGAGTAAACGCAGAAATGTGAGGATTAACTTAATAAGTAGGTCGTGAACTTAACTCAGTAGATATATCACTTATTAATGAGTTACATCTATATACATAATAAGTGGATCTACATCACGTTGGCGATATTATTATCACAGTAAACGATTAGGGGCAAGTTTTTTTACTATTAACTATAATATTTTTTATTTCACTTAAAATCTGCTTTTCACCGATAGGATCAAAAGAAGCTGCGACAGGAAGGTACCACCAATTAGCTTGTGCAAAAGAGCGGCATTTGACCGCATCTTTTTCAGTCATCAATAGTGGTTCATTATTTGGGGTTAATATAGAAAGCTGCTGCTGCTGATAAGACTGATGATCTGCAAAAGCATATGTTTGAATTAGCGATAAACCTTTTTTCTCTAAAGAGGTAAAAAAACGCGGTGGATGGCCAATTCCTGCCATTGCAATCACTGTATTAAGAGAGCTAACAGGTCGCTGCTCACCTGTCAGTAAATTAATCACCATATCCCCAGCTAAAACCATGGCGGTTTCATTAAGTTGAGCGCTACCACCATTGACAATCACAGCATTAACACTTTTCAGACGGCCTGCTCGTTCACGCATTGGACCTGCGGGTATCCACCAACCATTACCAAAACGACGCTGGCCATCAATAACAACGATTTCATAATCGCGACCCAATGCATAATGCTGTAATCCATCATCAGTAATGATCACATCTAATGCGTGACTATCAAGCAATGCTTTTACTGCATCACTGCGTTTTGGTGCAACAGCAACAGGGGCTTTTGTTCGATGGTAAATTAAAACGGGTTCATCTCCCGCTTCTGCCGTCGTCGTCGACGACGATATAATTAACGGATAATGCTCAGCTTTTCCACCATAACCACGGGAAACAACACCAACTCGGTAACCTTGTTTCATTAATGATTCAACTAGCCAAATCACAACTGGGGTTTTTCCATTTCCCCCAGCAGTTAAATTACCGACAACAACGACTGGAACTGGCGCTTTCCATGAACGAAACAATCCAACTTTATAACCAATACGCCTAATAAGTGCTATCGCGCCATAAAGAAACGATAGCGGTAGAAGTAAAATATAAAGCCATGATTGGCCAGACCAAATTCGTTGTATCATTTGCTAAATTGAATTTTATGCAGCTGAGCATATGCGCCATCTTCAGCTATCAAGGACTTATGGCTGCCACGCTCAATAATATGGCCATCTTGCACAACCAAAATTTCATCCGCATTTTCAATTGTTGATAAACGGTGTGCAATCACTAAAGATGTCCTGTTTTTTTGTAACTCATCCAGTGCTGCTTGGATGGCTCGTTCAGATTCTGTATCTAACGCCGATGTTGCCTCATCTAGGATCAAGATTGGCGCATCACGCAATAGAGCACGAGCAATTGCAATACGCTGACGCTGCCCACCTGAAAGCATCACGCCATTTTCACCAATCACTGTGTCTAACCCTTTGTCGAGCTTAGCAATAAAGTCCATTGCGTAAGCCATTTCTGCTGCTTTTTCGACTTGCTCGCGGGTATAACGCCCATCGGTTGCATAAGCAATATTATTAGCGATAGTATCGTTAAATAAATAAACATGTTGTGAGACCAGCGCAACTTGGCTACGTAGTGACTCAAGCGTATATTCACGAATATCATGACCATCAATACGAATACTGCCTTTATCAATATCATAAAAGCGTGTAATCAGATTCGCGATTGTCGATTTTCCTGACCCCGAGCGCCCAACCAAAGCAACAGACTTACCTGCCGGTAACGTAAATGAAATATCATCCAATGCAGGGTGTTCTTTCGTTGCATATGTAAAAGTGACATTTTGAAATTCAATATCCCCTTTTACTTTAGCTAGCACTTTTGTTCCTTCATCTTTCTCTTGCTCAGAATCTAAAATAGCAAACAAAGTTTGGCATGCAGCCATACCACGTTGGAACTGGGAGTTAACGTTAGTCAAGGATTTCAATGGGCGCATCAATGCAAACATCGATGAAAACACAACCGCAATTGTTCCTGATGTTAAGTGCTCACGAATTTCAGGGAAACTTGCAGCATAAAGAACAAAAGCTAAAGCAAAAGAAGCTATGAGTTGCACTATTGGATCAGAAATTGCCGATGCAGTCACCATTTTCATCGATTGACTACGCATGTTGTTACTGACTTTATTAAAGCGCTCAGTTTCAACTTTTTGTCCACCAAAAATCAAAACCTCTTTGTGCCCTTTTAGCATTTGTTCTGCACTAGCCGTAACACTCCCCATTCCCGTTTGCATATTTTTACTGATCTTACGAAAACGTTTAGAAACGATACGGATAGTAATAGAGACGATTGGTGCTATCACAATTAAAATTAATGATAATTGCCAGCTATAGTAAAACATCATCGCAAATAAACCGACGATATAAGCACCTTCACGGATAATAGTAATTAATGCACCTGATGAAGATGACGCAACTTGCTCTGAATCATAAGTGATACGCGATAATAATGTCCCTGTCGATTGCTGATCAAAGTAACTCACCGGCATACCCATCATATGGCCAAATAACCGACGACGCATACTCATCACGACTTTACCAGATACCCATGAAACACAGTAGCTTGATACGAAACTGGATAAACCACGAACAATAACTAAGCCTAATACCGCAAGAGGTAACCATTTTAAGACGTCGTTATCTGCTTTATCAAACCCTTCATCGAGTAAAGGTTTTAATAAAGAAATCATAAACGCATCACCTGCTGCGTTGATAATTAAAGCAATTGCTGCAACTATTAAACCCGCTTTAAAAGGCGCAATCGTAGGCCATAGTCGGCGGAACGTTTGTCGTGTCGACAAGTCATTATCAATCATGTTTTTATTACCAAACTTAATGTAAGCGCACTATTCTACTCGGGAAATTGCGGATCACCAAACCAGAGATGATACCAGCGGGGATGTATTTCCTTTCGATAGCGTGTTAATTCAATAGTTTTCTTTCTAAACCAGATAGTTACTTGACCAGCCTCAGCTGTATTAATCCATTTTATATTATTGCTTTTGTACCGAAAATGTACTTTATCTGATGGAATTTTCCAAGGACTGTACCTCGCCGATGAGACTAACACCATGTTAGGTGAAGCCATTCTTATGAATAATGGCGTTGAAGAAGTATTACTACCATGATGTGGGGCAAATAAAATATCTGATCGTAACTGCTGCTGATAACTTGCTGATATTGCTTGTTCGCCTTGCTTTTCTAAATCTCCTGTAAGTAAAATTTTATGGTACCCATCACTTAGCATAATGACGCAAGAATCATCGTTATGTGATTTTTTAGACATCCGTTCTGGCCAAAGCACGGCAAAATTTAATTTTCCCCACTGCCAATGTTGACCTTTAATACAAGGCAAACTTGCAGCTCCACTAAAACTGCTACGTAGACTCAGCCAAGGGTACTGTTTTTTTAATGCACTCACACCTCCCGTATGATCAAGATGGTCATGACTGAGAATGACCCCAATAGGTATAATTTTTTTCGTTTCAAATAAGGAATTATCTGTCTTTGCGCATTACTTCCTTCAGGCCAGCGGTTCCCTGTATCATAGAGATATGCTAACCCCTTTTGTTCTATAACCACAGCTAGCCCGTGACCAACATCAAGTAACGTTAAGCTCCATTCATTCCCTGATATTTGCCGAGTTGTATTTTCTGTCCCTATGCATAATGCCGCCAAACAACCAAGTAACCCAATATAATACCGATATAGCCCAAGCGCGATAAATAAACCAATCAACCAACAAAATAGAAAAATGAATAATGGAGCGAACTGCATTTCAAACCAGTAATCACTTAAGTATGCTAATGGCTTTAATCCTACTTCTATAATCTCGTCAATAATATTAAAAATAATGTGTTGAACAAATGAAAATGGTAACAAAAATAATAAGAGGATCAGAGGGATCACCAACCATGATACTATTGGAACTAGCCATAAATTCGCAAAAAAACTCATCACATTGATCCCTTGAAATAACATGATTTGGATCGGTGCAAGTAAAAGTAACAAGCCCACTTGTAGATGAATGAAAGCAACTCCCCAGCGAATAGCTTTGGTATAATTTATATAAGATGATAATGGAAATAATCGAAGCCAATATAATATTGCGAAAACAGCAAAAAAAGATAACCAAAAACTATCCGATAATATCGCTAATGGGTCGGCTACAAGGATCAGCCCTATACTCCAAATCGCCCATTGCCACGGAAAATAAAAGCTATTTTGCTGTTTAATGTAAATCCATAAAACTAAAGCAATTAATGCCCGTACCGCTGGAATGGCGAACCCTGAAACCCAAGCATAAAAATATGCGCAAGCTACCCCCGCAACAATGGGCACGATATACTGACTAAAACATACGGGAAAGAAATAGGTGATAAACTTAACTAACCAATAGCCGAATAGATAAGATAAGCCGATATGTAAACCAGAAATCGCAATTAAGTGGCTTAGTCCTGTAGTTTGTAATAATAATGATAGTTCCGGTGATAACATGCCCCTTTCACCAAACATTAGCGCATAAGTGACCCCTGCGTTTTTTAATAAACTAATACTATCAATGTATGAATTAATGACTTTTTGCCTAACTGAACACTCTTCATCAATAACCCGCGACGTTGATACCTTTAATGTCCCAATAATACGTTGAGATATGGAATATCGCTGTTGGTCAAAACTGCCTTCATTTAAAGATGAATGCAATGGCTTTAATAAGCCATTTAATCGCCATGTTTGACCTGAACATAAATTATGCATCGGTTGATTGACTTGCCACATTGCATAGATTGGTGGAAACTGAGGAACATTATTAATCTTATTGATCCTAACCTTAAGCTTTTCCTTCTCTTTTTCATATGAAGGTACACTAATCACGGTAATATCTAATTGATGTTGTGTCTTTGATAGCGCATTCATTTTTTCAATCAAAAAATTGCTATGCCAAATAGCCCATAGCAATGCCATCATAATCAAAGCAATAAATTTAATATATCTATTAACTTTGATAAAAATTAAAAAGAGAAATAATATCAATAAAATTATCGTTGAATTACTTATTTTAGGAAGCTCATGAATAAATAAAATAGGCAATATCCCGATAAAAATAGCAATAGCAGCTTGCGTATAAGAAAGTTGCCCTCCCCACAGCCAATAAAATAATTTTTGGTTCATCATGGCCCCCTAAGCCGCAATGCCTATTTTAAGCATAACGAAATCGAGCCTTATTTTTGTCATCGCTATTTGCAGTGTTCGTACCTGCACGCAATAATTTATGCCTTGTTTTGCAATATTACATTCTTTTGGGTAACGCTTCGCAAATAGGGTGTTTATTGATAATCGATAGTGTATATCACTCGATATATACTCAAAATAATTGGAGTTGCAGGTAGGCGAAAAGTGAAGATAGTCGGGGGGAGTATAGATAAACGATGTAACTCGGCGAGCGTAGCGCAGTCCCTTATATCTTAACAAAAAACCGTACAACTTGAAGCATGGCGAGTATAAATACTAATAGATAAACAATCGTTTGGTTGGTTGGTTGGTTGGTTGGTTGGTTGGTTGGCTGATTGGTTGGTTGGCTGATTGGCTGATTGGCTGATTGGCTGATTGGCTGATTGGCTGATTGGCTGATTGGCTGATTGGCTGATTGGCTGATTGAGGCTAAAAGAAAAAACGGTGCTGTAAAATACAAGCACCGTTTTGAACTAATAATTAAGATTTATAGTCAATTATTGACCATAAATATTTACACGGTCACGTAATTCCTTACCTGGTTTAAAGTGAGGAACGTATTTACCTTCCAGCTCCACTTTGTCTCCAGTTTTTGGGTTACGCCCAACACGCGGAGCACGGTAGTGAAGAGAAAAACTGCCGAATCCGCGGACTTCTATACGTTCACCACCAGCCAGTGTGTCAGCCATATGCTCAAGGATTTCTTTAACAGCTTCCTCAACCGTTTTAGCTGACAAATGAGATTGCTGGCTAGCCAGTCTTTCAATTAACTCAGACTTGGTCATAGTACCTCCCTAAACTACCGCTACGAAGGGGTAACACCCGTTACCCCCACCTTAATTATTCGCCTTTAGCTGCTTTGAATGCTTCAGCCATTGCGTTGTTACCGAAGCTAGTATCTTCTTGTTTGTTCACAGTAGCGATAGCGTCTTTTTCATCAGCTTCGTCTTTTGCACGAACAGACAGGTTGATTACACGGTTTTTACGGTCAACACCAGTGTATTTAGCTTCAACATCATCACCAACGTTCAGAACCAGAGTTGCATCTTCAACGCGGTCGCGTGAAGCTTCTGATGCACGCAGGTAACCTTCAACGCCCAGAGTCAGCTCAACAGTTGCACCTTTAGCATCAACTGCGATAACTTTACCAGTTACGATTGCGCCTTTCTTAGTTGCAGCTAAGTAGTTGTTGAATGGATCTTCAGCCAACTGCTTAACACCTAGAGAAATACGCTCACGCTCTGCGTCGACTTGCAGAACAACAGCTGCGATTTCGTCACCTTTTTTGTATTCACGAACTGCTTCTTCGCCTGCAACGTTCCAGGAGATGTCAGACAGGTGAACAAGGCCATCGATACCGCCTTCCAGTCCGATGAAGATACCGAAGTCAGTGATTGACTTGATTTTACCTTCAACGCGGTCGCCTTTGTTGTGAGTTTCTGCAAATTGCTGCCATGGGTTAGATTTGCATTGTTTCAGGCCCAGTGAGATACGACGACGTTCTTCATCGATATCCAGAACCATAACTTCAACAACATCACCAACGTTAACAACTTTAGATGGGTGGATGTTCTTGTTAGTCCAATCCATTTCTGAAACGTGAACCAGACCTTCAACGCCTTCTTCGATTTCTACGAAGCAGCCGTAATCAGTCAGATTAGTAACGCGACCAGTCAGTTTAGTACCTTCTGGGTAACGTTTAGCGATTGCGACCCAAGGATCTTCGCCCAGTTGTTTCAGACCCAGAGAAACACGAGTGCGCTCACGGTCGAATTTCAGAACTTTAACTGTGATTTCATCACCAACATTGACGATTTCGCTTGGGTGTTTAACACGTTTCCAAGCCATATCAGTGATGTGCAGCAGGCCATCAACACCGCCGAGATCAACGAATGCACCGTAGTCAGTAAGGTTCTTAACGATACCTTTAACTTCCATGCCTTCTTGCAGATTTTCGAGCAGTTGATCACGTTCTGCGCTGCTTTCAGATTCAATTACAGCACGACGAGAAACAACAACGTTGTTGCGCTTCTGATCTAGCTTAATTACTTTGAACTCTAGCTCTTTGCCTTCCAAGTGAGTAGTGTCACGAACTGGACGAACATCTACCAATGAACCTGGTAAGAATGCACGAATACCGTTCAGTTCTACAGTGAAACCACCTTTAACTTTACCGTTAATAACACCAGTAACAGTTTCAGCTTCTTCGTAAGCTTTTTCAAGCATCAGCCATGCTTCATGGCGTTTCGCTTTCTCACGAGAAAGGATAGTTTCACCGAAACCATCTTCAACTGCATCCAGCGCTACATCGATTTCATCGCCAACTTGGATTTCAAGCTCACCCTGAGCATTTTTGAATTGTTCTACTGGGATTGCAGATTCAGATTTCAGACCTGCGTCAACCAGGACAACGTCTTTATCGATGGCAACAACAGTACCACGGACGATAGAACCAGGACGAGTTTCAATATTCTGCAGGGATTCTTCAAAGAGTTGAGCAAAAGATTCTGTCATATTAATGATCTTCAAGAGTTTTTAATTAACGTCCACTCAGCATCCGGCCAAATGGGGTTGTTTCACATACCCCACAACTTTCCATGTCGTAAGGTTGCTACTATGCCGAATATAGAAAATCGGTATAGTATTAAGTGCGTATACTATCTACATTATAAGCTAAAATACAGCCAATTATTAAGATAATTGTAGAATTTTTTTCGCATAGGCTTGTGCTTTTTCAATGACTTCCTCAATAGACATACTTGTGGAATCCAGTATTAAAGCATCCTTTGCGGCAATTAACGGCGCAACCGTACGGTTACGATCACGATAATCGCGTTCTTGTATTTCGGTTAAAAGTCGCTCAAAGTTAACATCAAACCCCTTTTCCTGCAACTGCTTCATACGTCGATGAGCACGCTCCTCCGCGGAGGCATCAAGGAAAATTTTCACTGGGGCGTCAGGGAAAACTACCGTTCCCATGTCACGACCATCCGCAATCAAACCTGGCATAGCTCTAAAAGCACGCTGACGACGCAGTAAAGCCTCTCTTACACGAGGAAAAGCTGCGATTTGTGACGCTGTTTTCCCCACATCTTCGGTGCGAATTTGATTTGAAACATCTTCGCCTTCCAAAATGACTTTTAACTGATTATCTTCCGGTACAAAACGAACATCTAAATTTGCCGCAAGAGGCACCAATGCATCTTCTGATTGAATATCCACATGATGATGCAATGCCGCTAAAGCAAGTACACGATAAATCGCACCAGAATCTAAAAGTTGCCATCCAAATTCGTTTGCCAACGCTTGGCATAACGTACCTTTACCAGCTCCGCTAGGTCCATCAACGGTTATTACAGGGGCGATCGCCACCATAAAAGGTCTCCTTTTCTGCAAGTCAATCTTTCACCTGCAATTAAAATCAGTGGCGACATTATACCTACTCATCAGTTTTGTGAAATAAGCAGGTTCTGATGAATGAGATAAAAATTGTCATTTACTCGTGCGATTAAGAGATAAGAGAAGAAACTGACTGGAATAAAGAATTTTTATTTCAGTCAGTCAAATGATTAAAATTTACTCAAACGCGCTAATTGTTGAAAATAATCAGGGAATGTTTTCGCTGTACAGCCTGGGTCTAAGATAGTCACCGGGGTATCGGATAGTGCGACCAATGAAAAACACATAGCAATTCGATGATCATTATAGGTTTCAATCTCTGCATGCTGAAGTTTTGTGGGAGGAACAATACGGATAAAATCATGCCCTTCTTCAACTTCAGCCCCAACTTTACGCAACTCTGTCGCCATCGCGTATAGACGATCTGTTTCTTTCACCCGCCAATTATAAATATTGCGGATCACCGTTTCGCCTTTGGCAAACAGAGCGACCGTGCCTATCGTCATTGCAGCATCAGGGATTGCATTCATATCCATATCAATCCCAGTTAAAGTCCCTCGTTCACATTCAACAAAGTCATCACCCCAACGAATGGTTGCTCCCATCTTTTCTAAGACATTGGCAAATTTTGTATCACCTTGAAGGCTATTTCTACCGATACCCGTTACTCGAACAGTACCGCCTTTGATTGCTGCCGCGGCCAGAAAATAAGAAGCGGATGATGCGTCACCTTCAACTAAATATTCAGCTGGTGATTGATATTGTTGTTTCCCTTTAATAGTAAACTTTTGATATTGGTGATTTTCAACATTCACACCAAAGGTTGCCATTAAGGCTAAAGTAATATCAATATAAGGCTTCGAAACTAAATCACCTGCAATAGTAATTAGCGTATCTTTTTCAGCTAATGGCGCTGCCATTAAAAGCGCGGTTAAAAACTGACTAGAAACTGAACCATCAACTGAAATTGTGCCACCTGAAAAGCCCCCACGTAAACGAATTGGTGGGTAATTTTCCTGTTCTAAATACTCAATAACAGCGCCACCTTCACGTAATGCATCAACCAAATGCCCTATTGGGCGCTCTTTCATGCGTGGCTCGCCAGTCAGTACAATGTTATTTTCTGCTAGTGACAACGCCGCTGTCAGGGGACGCATTGCTGTCCCTGCATTGCCTAAAAAAATTTCCAGCTCATTCGGGTAACTTAAACGCCCACCAATACCTTCCACAAGGCAACGTGTTTTATCTTCAGAGAGTTGGTATTTTACACCTAACGCGCTTAATGCATTCAGCATATGGCGAATATCATCACTGTCTAATAAGTTAGTCAGCACCGTTGTGCCATTTGCCATTGCAGCTAATAAAAGAGCTCGGTTCGATACACTTTTTGACCCTGGCAGGTTGATCGTTCCGTTAATTGAAGAGATAGGTTGTAATGTCAGGGATTGCATAACGAGCAGATTCTCCAGTACTTTTTGCTAAATTAATTATTATCGTTTTCAATATCAAAATAGAGTCCCCACCCCAATATGCTTAATTATATTGGAGTGGGAAGATAATTACGCGTGGCGACGTTCGAAATCAGCCATAAAATCAACTAAAGCCTGAACACCAGCTAATGGCATTGCGTTGTAAATAGAAGCACGCATTCCACCGGATACACGGTGACCTTTCAGTGATAATAATCCTTGAGCTTTAGCCTTTGTCAGGAATTGCTCATCCAAAGCTGGATTTTGCATTTGGAATGGGACGTTCATCCAAGAGCGATTTTCAACGGCAACACGGTTAATATAGAACTCGCTATCATCAATTGCGTTGTACAATAGCTGAGATTTTTCATAGTTACGTTTTGCCATTTCTTGCAAGCCGCCTTGTTCTTTCAACCACTTGAAAACCATGCCTGATAAGTACCAAGCAAATGTTGGTGGTGTGTTGAACATAGAATCATATTTGGCAAGAACGGTGTAATCAAATACGGATGGGGTTTGAGTTGAGGCTTTACCTAGTAAATCTTCACGAATGATCACAATCGTTAAACCCGCAGGGCCGATATTCTTTTGAGCTCCCGCATAAACAACACCATAACGGCTAATATCGATAGGTTTAGATAAAATAGCCGATGAGTAGTCTGCAATAACAATTTTATCTTTCGGGAAGTCAGGTTCTTCGTGTATTGCTAAGCCGTCAATGGTTTCATTTGGGCAATAATGAATATAAGCAGCATCATCACTTAACTGCCACTCACTCATTGGCTTTATACCAACAACCCCGTCTTTTTCTTGTTTAACTTGAATGATGTTCGGAGTACAGTATTTTTGCGCTTCTTCTGCTGCTGATTCCGCCCAATAACCACCTACAATGTAGTCAGCTGTTGTTTTACTACCCAAGAGGTTCATAGGCATCGCCGCAAAGTGACCGCGAGCACCACCATGACAAAATAATACTTTATAATTTTGGGGAATATTTAGCAGATCACGTAAGTTTTGTTCTGCTTCTTCGGCAACAGCAATGAAGTCTTTTCCGCGATGACTCACTTCCATGACAGAAACACCAAGGCCTTTCCAATTACAAAACTCTTGTTCCGCGCGACGCATGACTTCTACGGGTAACATTGCAGGACCCGCACTGAAATTATAAACCTGACTCATTGACCTCACCCTATCTTTAATTTCAATAAACGTTTATTAAATTAGCTCAGTACTATGGTTGTACCATCCCCCGCCGCGCGCTGCAACGGTTATTGTCGAGAAGAATCGAAATACCAGACAGGTAATTTTTTAATAGAAAAGCAAGGAATTTTGTTAATTCGGCCACAACAAATACCACCGTAATATTATGCAGAGATTGAGGGGCTAAAAAAAATAAAATCCCGATTTTGGCTCTATTACCAAAATCGGGATTTAAAAAGGTTTTTATCGATAAATAAGGCGAAAATTAAGAAATCACCTTGCTAACGATTTCAATCGCTTCTTTTTCAATTTGGCGTAAATGCTCTTCACCGCGGAAGCTCTCACAGTAGATTTTATATGCTTCTTCCGTGCCTGATGGGCGGGCAGCAAACCAACCATAATCAGTCATGATTTTTAGTCCGCCAATAGAAGCGCCATTACCCGGAGCAGTCGTTAGACGTTGAGTGATTTTATCTCCCGCTAAGCTATCCGCAGAAACCATTTCAGGGGATAATTTACTCAATTTTGCTTTTTGTTCATGAGTTGCTTTGGCTTGGATACGGCTATAAATAGGGGAGCCAAATTTTTCAGCTAGCTTATTATAACGCTGTTGTGGATTTTCACCTGTCACAGCAGTGATTTCAGCCGCCAGCAAACATAAAATAATACCATCTTTATCCGTTGACCAAGGGGTACCATCAAATTTTAAGAAAGAAGCGCCAGCACTTTCTTCGCCGCCAAAACCTAATGAGCCGTCAAATAACCCTTCAACAAACCATTTGAAGCCAACAGGCACTTCCACAAGTTCACGGCCACTGTCAGCAACAACACGATCAATCATCGCGCTGGAAACAAGGGTTTTGCCAACGGCGACCTCTTTGCTCCATTGGGGACGATGTTGGAATAAATAATCAATCGCTACCGCAAGATAGTGATTTGGATTCATTAGGCCAGTAGGCGTCACAATACCATGGCGGTCATAATCAGGATCATTCGCAAAAGCTAAATCAAACTTTTCTTTCATGCCTAGCAAACCCGCCATTGCCCAACGCGAAGAACAATCCATGCGGATCACACCATCGTGATCAAGAGGCATAAAACGGAAAGTTTGATCGAATTGATCATTCACTAACTCAAGGTCTAATTGATAATACTCCGCGATCTTACGCCAGTATTCGATACCCGCGCCACCAAGAGGGTCAACACCTAATTTCAGGCCCGCTTTTTGGATAGCCTTCATATCGACGACGTCACCTAGTGCCGCAACATAAGGCATAATTAGGTCTTGCTCTGCCACATAACCACTGGATAATGCATCTTCAAAAGATAACCGTTTCACCCCTGCAAGATTTTGTGCGATCAATTGATTCGCTTGCTTCTCAATGACAGAAGTTAAATCCGTATCTGCTGGACCACCATTGGATGGATTATACTTAATACCACCGTCTTCTGGTGGGTTATGCGAAGGGGTTATCACAATCCCATCGGCAACATCTTGATGTGATTGGTTATAACTAATAATAGCATGAGATATTGCAGGGGTTGGCGTAAAACCATTATCTGTTTGAATAACAACGCTAACCTGATTAGCAGCAAGTACTTCAATAACCGTTATAAATGCCGCTTCAGACAATGCATGGGTGTCTTTACCAATAAAACATGGCCCTGTTAGGCCTTGCTGTTTGCGCAAATTAACAATCGCCTGAGCAATTGCAAGAATATGAACTTCATTGAAATTCTTTCTATTCGCACTGCCTCTATGCCCTGATGTGCCAAATTTTACGGCATGCTCAGGGTTACCGACTTGCGGCTGCAATTGATAATATTGAGCAGTTAGTTGTGCAACATTTATCAAATCAGTTTGAAACGGAAGCTGCCCTGCACGTTCATGTATAGTCACTTGTTATCTCCCAATGCACTGGCTCGTCATACTCCAAGTTGCAGTGTTGTTGACTTCACTCATTTGCACTCGTCACCTACTTATGTAGGCACCTAGCAATTCGTTTGTTTGTCACCTAACTGCATTCCACGTTATTTAAAGTATAAACAACCCCAGTGATGCCTCGATTTTTAGATTAGATTGTATGACAAACTTTCTCAATCACATTGGCAGGGAACTGCATCTCCTGCATGATTGCTTCAACCATGCTGCGTTTGCGATTGGTATTTGTATTCGTGATCACCCAATAAGGTGTTCCAGGTATATGACGCGGCTTAGACTGCCTACCCGCAGCTAACAGAGTTTGCTCATCACCCGCAAAATAAACTCGAGTACGACCATGCATTGCCTCTGTCGCATTAGCAAAGACAACTGAATCTAAGCTATACAGCGTCGATAAAATTAACATAAAGCGATCTATTGCTTTATTTTTTTCCGCATAAGCATCAGAGAGTAATAATTCTCTAACAATGCGAACAGGATTTTGCGGTGCAGCAGATGTTTTTTTTGTCTCTACAGCTTGTGGTAGCTGTTGTTCGTTACCGAATTCTTTAGCGACTTGTACTGGCTGACCGGACTTAAAATTTAACATACGGCGCAAAATATCCGATGCACTTTCACCGATATGCTGTGTATGGCTGGCAATATAGCGGTAAAGCTCTTCATCAACTTCTATCGTTTTCATTTTTTCCCAGTACTTTTTTAACCAAAATTTGCGTTGGGATTATAAGATAGATTTCAAAAAAACAAAACAATTAAAATTTCAATAACTTAAAGTAAACACAACCCTAAGTTCAGCGTGATTTCAGTAAGTTATCACTATCTAGGTCGTTTTATTGTTTAATAAGAAAATGAACTATTAAGTAGAGTTCTTTGCGATAGACGGGAACTCACTCAAATTTGTCAGTTTGGATTTTTTAAACATACATGCCATCATAGAATTATTAACAATTAAAAAATTGACGTTTAACGATGACTAAACTGCTAAACCATACAATTCATAAACCAGAACACCCCGTTTCACCAACACCTGTTGTACTAATTCACGGGCTATTTGGCGATCTTAACAACCTTGGTGTCTTAGGTCGCGATTTGCAAAAATATTTTGAAACTATCCAAATTGATGTTCGCAATCATGGTGATTCATTCCGTGCTGACGCCATGGAATATCGGCAAATGGCCAATGATGTTATTACCCTATTACAATCCTTAGGTTATACAAGTGCGATATTGATTGGCCACTCAATGGGCGGAAAAATTTCAATGGCTGCGACTGAAATTGCCCCTGATTTTATTGAAAAAGTTATCGCGATTGATATGGCTCCTGTCGCTTACCAAGAACGTCGACATGATACTATCATGGCTGCTCTTGACGCCGTTATTCAAGGTGGTGCAAAAAGCCGCCAAGAAGCAACGGTTATTATGCGCGAATATCTTAATGAAGATGGCGTTATTCAATTTTTACTCAAATCTTTTCGCCAAGGTGAATGGAAATTTAATCTACCCGCAATTAAAGAAAATTATGAGCTAATTATTGGCTGGAAATCAGTACCTACATGGGATAAACCTGTTTTGCTGATCCCAGGTGGTAACTCCCCTTATGTTAAAGCTGAATATAGAGAGCAAATAGCAGCACAATTCCCAAATACCAAAGCATGGGTTGTTGCTGATGTGGGGCATTGGGTTCATGCAGAAAAACCTGATCATGTTTTAAGGGCTATTCATCGTTTTCTTGACCTACCTGAATATGAATAAGTAGATTGTATACTGAAGGGATAATTTCTCTTCAGTATACATTCGTCATACTTTAAGTTGCATTATCGTTATCGCCACTTATTCGTACTAATCACCTAGGTGCCTTACAGCGTATTCGTTCATTGATCGCCTGACTGTATTTTTAATTATTGAGATCATACGAATAGAACAGTAATATCAGATAAACTTCAATATCCTTATAATTATTATCGCTATATTATATTAATTGCACGCCCCTGCCTTATACTACTATTTAACCATATACATTTATCAAAATCTTAAATATATAAAACCAATAATTATAGATTAAAGGAATATTCACTTTTAAAATGGATAATGAACAAACGCAATCAACCTTATATTTCATTGGAATAATAATTAAACTTTCGGGTGATATTGACCATAATGAATTCAATAAAGTTATTGATAAAGAAAAACCTCTTCATGAATCATTAGCTGATATAAAAAAACTGCTAAATGTTAAATGTCGATTTAGAAAACAAAGTGATAGATCAATTGAGAAAATAGAATCCCCTTCAATTATCTACGATAATGATAACATTGCTTATCTACTCGCTAATTTTAATCATGAGCAAGTTCTTATACAGCGGTTTGGTAATCATGCACCTGAAATTTGGACAATAGATGAATTTAAACAAAAATGGAGCGGTAAATGGCTACAAGTGAAATCCACACAAAGTAAATTCGATATCACTTGGTTTCAAGCCGAATTTTTAAAATATAAAGATATTATTGCGTGGGTTTTACTATTTTCATTTATTTTACAAATACTCGCTTTAGTCTCTCCTATTGTTATTCAAGTGATTATGGATAAAGTGCTTGTTCATAATAGTATGGCGACACTGGATGTATTGATATTTGGCCTAATTATTGTCGCTATTATTGAAGTTAGTTTAAAAGGACTAAGAGAATATATTTATCATCACACCGTAAACCGTATTGATATTACACTAGGCTTAAAGCTAGTTAATCATTTACTGCACCTTCCTATCTCTTTTTTCAAAACACGCCAAATTGGTGCAATTGTTACTCGAGTCAAAGAGTTAGAAACTATTCGTGAGTTTCTAACGGGGAGCTTTTTTACATTATGTGTTGATGTACTATTTCTGTTTGTATTTATCTATGTGATGAGCCTACTTTCTTCAACGCTCACTCTGATCTTTCTCTGCTCTATTCCGCTTTATTTACTCGTTGCTTGGTGGCTAACCCCTAAAATTGAAGCCGCTGCTCATGAACAGTTTGCGAATATTGCAATCAATACATCTTTTTTAACAGAAAGCATTAATGGTATTGAAACAGCAAAAAGCTTATCTGTAGAGCCAAATTTTACTCGCCGATGGGATAAGCAAACTTCAGATATGAGCCACACCACTTTTGTTGCAGGGCAAGTGAGTTCTCGATCAGAACACCTTGTGATGGTAATTGAGAAATTAACCAGTGCGGTTATTTTATGGGTTGGTGCATCGGAAGTATTGGCTTTACAACTGACCATTGGGCAATTTATTGCTTTCCACATGATGGTCAACCATGCCAGCCAACCACTAGTAAAATTGGTCAAACTTTGGGGAGATTACATAAGAACAAAAGTGGCTATTGAGAAGTTAGCTCAAATAATTAATTTACCAACAGAGCAGACTAAACATGGAGAGCGTAAATCCTTAAAAGGATATATCCAGTTACGTAATATCTGTTTTCGCTATCAACCCAATATGCCGTATATTCTTCAAGATTTTAATTTATCCATTCGTTCAGGTGAAACATTAGGGATTGTTGGGACATCGGGTTCAGGGAAAAGCACCTTAGCACGTTTATTACTCCGTCTATACACCCCAGAACAAGGCGGTATTTTTATTGATGGAGTACCATTAACATCGATAAATATTCATTCATTAAGACAACAAGTTGGCATTGTCCTTCAAGAGAATTACCTGTTTAACCAAACTGTATTCGATAATATTGCCCAAACTCGTCCAAATAGCTCAATGGATCAAGTGATACATGCTGCTAAAATGGCGGGTGCACATGATTTTATTTTAAAGCTTCCAATGGGCTACGACACCATTCTATCTGAAGGTGGCTCATCATTATCAGGCGGTCAACGCCAACGTATCGCCATTGCACGCACACTACTTGCAGATCCTAAAATTATCATATTTGATGAAGCAACCAGTGCCTTGGATGATGAGTCTCAAGCTATTATTCAGGAAAACATGCAACTTATCGCTCAAGGTAGAACGGTTATTACTATTGCACACAGGCTCTCCACGATACGTGATCATCAACGTATTATCGTCATGCAGGAAGGCAAGATCGTAGAGCAAGGCAGCCACCAACAATTAATTGAGCAAGGTCAGTTCTATCAACACTTGTGGTCATTACAGCAATCACTTAAATAATTACATGGATGTTAGCTATGAAACAGACAGCAACCAATACACGGTATGATCGTTTTTTACCGTCACATTTGGCATTATTAAAAAGCCCACCTTCTTATCTTGCATTGATGACTGCGATTATTATTAGTATAGGTATATTATTCGCTATTTTATGGTCCTACATTGGTAAATTAGATATTCAAGCCACCGCACAAGGCCGATTAATTGTTTCTGGAAGAACACAAATTATTCAGGCTTTTGAACTAAGTCGTTTGCAACATATTTACGTCGCTGATGGACAAAAAGTTAAAAAAGGAGACCCTTTATTGAGTGTGAATGTATTAGGGATCAATCAAGATATTCTGAATCTAACCTATCAAATTAACTTTCAAAAAATTGAAAAATTGGTTCACCATAGTTTGTTAAATCAGCAATCACCTGAGCTGAATAATGAGTTTGCTAGTTTATTATCTATTGAGCAACAACGGGTTATACAAACTTATCAAAACTTAAAAAATGAATATGACGCATTAGTCACTGAAATAAATAACGAGATAGCCATTAATAGAGCAAATTATTCAGCGAGAAACCTTGAATTAAAAGATATCAATTTATTAATCATTAATATTAAAAAACGACTTGATGCTCACAGCGCATTAAATGAAAAAAAACTTATTAGCCAAAAAGAGTTCTTAGAACAAGAACGTGAACTGCTGCATACCAAAAAAGAAAAAACAACAAAACTCGCCGAGCTGACTATTTTAGATAGTCAATATCACGCATTACAAGAAAAACTGAATCGCTTACAAACACAAAAGAACCAAGAATGGTATGAAAAATACCGACAGGCTGAGTTTAAGCATGCATCAGCCGAACAAGAACTCGCAAAAAACCAAGAAAGAGAGCAACTAGAAATTATTCGTTCTCCTGTTGATGGAACAATACAGCAACTAGCAACTTATACTTTAGGCGCTGTATTACAACCGGCTCAACAATTAATGGTCATTGTCCCTAGTAATGATGTGCAACTGGCTGAAGTCAAAATTCTAAATAAAGACATTGGCTTTATTCGAGAAGGGCAAAGTGCGACGGTGAAAATTGATGCCTTTCCTTACACCCGCTATGGCACCATAGAGGGCGAAGTTTTATCAATATCAAGAGATAGCACTCAGGATGAGCAACTTGGTCTCGTTTTTTTAGGGCAAATTAGCCTTAATAAGAAAAGTTTATTGGTTGAAGGTAATACTATTGAGCTCACGCCAGGTCTATCTGTCACGACAGAGATCAAAACGGAAAAACGTCGCGTTATTGATTATTTATTAAGTCCAATTCAAGAATATACCTCCACCGCGATGAGGGAAAAATAATCTATGGAAACGATAAATAACAACTATGGATTAGAGGCATTAATTTGGGTCGCTAACCATTATCAAAAAAGCCTCACTAAAGATCAGTTAATGCATGCCATAGGCATGAACTCTGTTTCACCAACAAATTGGGAACTCAGAGAATGTGCTCATATTACAGGTTATGAAACTGAGTTGCTTGAATTACACAAGCAACAATTTACTCATCTCCCTCTTCCCGCACTGGTTGATATTAATGGATGCTGGTTTGTATTATCAAAAGACAGTGATGACTCATTAATTTTAATTCATCCTGAAAGTAATAAAATAGTATCATTCAATGATATTCCTAATGACAATAATAAGATTATTGTTCTATTGATAAAAGAACAGCTTGAAATTGAACAAAAAAGAAAGTTTGGTATTAGTTGGTTTATCCCTTCAATATTACGTCAGCGTTCACAACTGAAAAATATTTTTATTCTTGCTGCGATCGTTCAGTTATTTGCTTTGATCAATCCTTTATTTTTCCAAAATATCATTGATAAGGTGCTAGTAGGAAGAAGCATTGATAGTTTGCATGTATTGGCTATTGGTATTATCAGTATTGCATTTGCCGAACCACTATATACATTTATCCGTAATAAAATTTTCAGTAATACGAGCTCACAAATTGGTTCAGAGTTATCAGGTAAACTCTATCGCCACTTAATGGCATTACCATTGAATTATTTTAAATTACGGCCAACAGGCAAAATCATTGCTCGGATCAGAGAAATGTCTCATATCCGCCAATTTTTGACCGGTTCAACATTGATGTTATTTATTGATTTACTGTTTGTTAGCCTATTTATCGCCATACTATTTTACTATAGTGCCAATATGACATGGATCCTCATAGGCTCCCTATTTGTCTTTTTTATCCTATGGATGATACTCGGCCCTATCATTCGGCGACAAACAGAAAAGTCCTATCAGGCCGATGAAAACGGTTTAACTTTTTTAACTGAATCAATCACGGGTATTGAAACAGTAAAAACCACTGCCACCGAAAAGTATTTTTACCATCGTTGGCAGAAATTACTCAGTAAACAGCTAATTCAAGGCTTTAAAGTCACTATGCGCAGTGAAATTGCATCACAACTGATGACTTTAGTCAGCAAAGTCACTACTGCGCTGCTTCTTTGGGTCGGCGTTAAAGAAGTGATGAATGGCGGCATCAGCCCCGGTGAATTGGTTGCCTATAATATGCTAAGTGCCCATGTGACCCAACCAGTCTTGCGCTTGGCGCAAATTTGGCAAGACTTTCAGCACACCATTATCTCACTGCGTCGTGTGGGAGATATCCTTGATGAACCCATTGAAAATGAAAGAAAAGGAATAGTGAGTTCTGCATCTATCCATGGCTGTATCGACTTCCAAAACATTCGTTTTCGTTATCAACCGGATACACCAGAAGTCCTCAATAACCTTTCACTTTCAGTCAAAGCGGGAGAATTTATTGGCATTACAGGTCCTTCAGGATCTGGAAAAAGTACCTTAACTAAGCTACTACAACGACTCTATATCCCACAACATGGTCAAGTGATTGTTGATGGAATGGATTTAGCCGTCAGCGATACGGTCACCTTGCGTCGACGCATGAGCGTGGTATTACAAGAAAGTATGCTTTTTGTTGGCACTATTACCGAAAACATTCGTTTGAGTAAACCGCAAGCCAGTGATGATGATGTGATTGAAGCGGCAAAATTGGCGGGAGCCTATGAATTTATTATGAAACTCCCCGATAATTTTAATTATCACTTATCAGAAAGAGGTAGTAATCTTTCTGGAGGGCAACGCCAGCGTATTGCACTTGCGAGGGCATTACTGACAAAACCTGATATTCTGATTTTAGATGAAGCGACATCTGCGTTAGATTATGAATCTGAAGCAGCCATTATGGCTAATATGCATTTGATCACTAAAGGAAGAACCGTTATTAGTATCGCTCACCGTTTAAATACCATTATGCATGCTGACAAAATTTGTGTGATCCGCGAAGGTGCAGTTGCTGAAGTAGGTACTCATCAAGATTTACTGCGACAAAATGGAATTTACGCCAATCTATGGCATCAGCAAACTCGCTAGTGAATCAGAAAAAAGCACTAATTAAATATTATTTGGTGCTTTTTCCAACAAACAGTTCTTTTTTTTACTATCAAAGACTTTCACTGAATATGCGCTCTGGCACAAGGACGACAGCTAAGGTATGATTGCGCGCTGGATTATTGGTACACGCCCATTAGTATTAAAGAAATATGGCAAAAGAACAAACTGATCGCACCACACTTGATTTGTTCGCTGAGGAACGCAGGCCTGGGCGACCTAAAACAAGTCCGCTTTCGCGGGATGAACAATTAAGAATTAATAAACGTAATCAACTTAAAAGAGATAAAGTCAACGGGTTACGCCGCGTTGAACTGAAGCTCAATGAAGATGCTGTCGCCATATTGAATCAGCTGGCTGATGAAAAAAATATGAGCCGTAGCGAGCTAATAGAAGAAATGCTAATGTCACAGCTCGCACAGGTTTACGAGCCTTCAAACAGATAGTTTCGCCTTAGTAAACCACACAAATTCGACAGATTTATTCAGGGTTTTTCGCCAAAATAAGGCCAAAATTTTATTTATTCAAATTTAGCCCTATCTGGCTCTTTTCAAACCAGATTGGAAAAACAAGAGGTTATTCACTTTATGGCAGTCATAGGCATTTTCTTCGGTAGTGACACTGGTAATACAGAAAATATTGCCAAAATGATCCAAAAGAGATTAGGCAACGATAACGCTGAAGTTCATGATATCGCTAAATGCAGTAAAGAAGATATTGAAGCGTTTGATATTTTACTTCTTGGCATCCCAACTTGGTATTATGGTGAGGCCCAGTGTGATTGGGATGATTTTTTCCCAACTCTCGAAGAAATTGATTTTGAAGGCAAACTTGTTGCTTTATTTGGTTGTGGTGACCAAGAAGACTATGCAGAGTACTTCTGTGATGCGATGGGAACTATCCGTGATATTATTGAACCGCGTGGTGCAGTAATTGTCGGTGCTTGGCCTACTGAAGGCTATCATTTTGAAGCTTCTAAAGGCATGTATGATGACAACCATTTTATTGGATTAGCTATCGATGAAGATCGCCAGCCAGAGCTAACCGAAGAGCGTGTTGATGCATGGGTACAACAAATTTCAACAGAGATGTCTCTATCTGAGATCCTCGGCTAACGAACAAATCAGCGTAGGATTGCTGATATTATTATAATAATGAGACAACGCATGGTTTCTATTTTTTGTTTCCATGCCTATAATTGTAAATCAGTTTCGAAGACAACTGAATATATGTTAAAAATGTCTCATTATTGTTAAATTTATGATTTAAGATACAGGACAAACCCGCATGACAGACAACAATAAAGCATTGAAAAATGCTGGACTCAAAGTCACTCTTCCAAGATTAAAAATATTGGAAGTACTTCAGGAGCCTGAGTGCCATCACGTCAGTGCGGAAGATCTCTACAAAAAACTGATTGATATGGGTGAAGAGATCGGTCTGGCTACAGTATACCGCGTATTAAACCAATTTGACGATGCTGGCATTGTGACCCGTCACAACTTCGAAGGTGGTAAATCCGTTTTTGAACTGACTCAGCAACACCATCATGACCATTTGATTTGCTTAGATTGCGGTAAAGTGATCGAATTCTCTGATAAATCAATTGAAGAACGCCAAACGAATATTGCTGCGCGTCATGGTATTAAGCTATCTAATCACAGCTTATATCTTTATGGCCACTGCGCTGATGGCGATTGCCGTGAAAATGCAAACGCACACGAAGCGAAAGAGTGATTGAGTTGTTTTTTAACGACTAATACCAATCCTAGAAAGGCATTTATACAGCCTCTTAATTACTAAAGAACCTCATGTTTTACATGAGGTTTTCTTTTATCTATACAAGAATGTTCTCCTTGCATCATATCTTTTCTGATTAATCATCACCCTATGATCCGTTGCTATGATTGTGATATCAGCTGCCAACGAAAGTCATTTTCATACATTATGTATAACGACTCCCAAATAGACTTAGCTATGACATCATCATAGTCATCATTTTGCGTACAGCTTCGCAGTAGAGACATATAAAAAAAGCATTAGATGCAGAGCAATAACCGCCAACTATTATAAAAAAATTTTTAAAGATTTAATGGAATGCACAAACTTAACTAGAGAAGAATTAATTTCTCTGCAATAGTGCAACTGATAATTGTAATTGGTGGTATCTAACGAATACCACCAATACTGATACCTTATTTTTGTGTTACCATTTCTACACGACTAGTACGTGTACCTGTAGTATTTTTCGCTCTCACCTTCACGCTGCCATTCACTTTTGGTGGATGTTGTGCTGAATACGTTTGCCAGTGATCACTCTCTCCTAATGAGTACTCAATCACTAAACCTGGATAGCTAAGATTTGCCAGTAACACGCCATTTTCAATTTTAGCGCCAGGAACAGGGATCCGGTAAGCAACACCCGCTCTATCTAATCGCGGCAGTTCCTTTACTCCGACGATTGTTGCAAAACGATCCCAGTCATTAGCTAAATTTTGCTGTGAAACATGCTGTGTTTTACCTCCAACATACTCACGGCCAGCTTGGTAGTCATTCTCCCATTCCGCCTTATGCCAAGCTCTCTCTGCAAGTGGTAGGATCCTTGGGAATAGCATATATTCTACTTGGTCGTCTGTTCTAACTGCTTCACTCCATAATTGCCCAGACAAGCCATAGATCCCCGGCCAAGGCTTATCACTTTTTGCAGTAAACTGATTTCCATCTCTATCAACCGATGTTTCTGCATTCTGAGGCAAGTTATCAGGTGCAAATGAGAAAACTTTTTGTTCATCACTCGCGCGAGTCGCCCAATAATAGCCACTTTCACTTGGATTAACCTCATAAGGCATATCGAAATAAACATAATCAGGATTTGAGATAACGACCTGATAGCCTTTGTTTGCCCAGTCATTTGCCGAATCAAAACCTCCCCAATAGAGGGTATCCCAAAAATTAACTCTCACATTTTTGGTTGCAAAATCTTTAGCATTCACAGCATCTTTTAGGCCATCTTGCCATGCTTGCATGGTAGTAACCCCTTCTTGCTGTAAACCTTCACTAACTTGTTTGGCAAAATGGCTCGATAGGTGATCAAAATCACTGACATCACCATTTTTAATCAGCAGCTGACAGGCTTTCGATTTCGCCCACGGTTTATCTTCAATTTGTTTATCAATGATCCCTTTACCTGATTCAATAGCACCATTTTTGTCTTGGAATCCTGCCCCCAAGCGAATATTTTTCGCTTCATCACCACCAAAATGCCATGTCTTCAGGGGGACACCCGCCTCTTCATGCATTTGCATGACTTCACTAACGACTTTATTAACAAAGTTTTTAGATGACTCTAAACACGGATTCAAATAACTACGCTTATCATAAAATTGTACTGACGTTGTCACTGATGTATCTGATGGATCAACTAAGCGGTATTGCTCGGCCCCTTTTTCATCTCCAGCGGCTTTCAATTTATTATAGCGAGCTTCCATTGATACAACCGCAGCGCGAGCATGTGCAGGCATATCAATTTCAGGGATCACTTCAATATGACGTGCTTTGGCGTAACGTAAAATATCAATATAGTCATCACGGGTAAAATAGCCGCTCCCCATATTATTATTTTCAGCACCTGAGCCTAACTGAGGTAATAAACATGTTTGCTCGTCAAGATCGTGACAGCGTTGACTACCAACTTCTGTGAGTTCAGGCAAACCTGGGATCTCAATCCGCCAGCCTTCATCATCAGTAAGATGAAAATGGAATTTATTGAGCTTATAACGTGACATCTGGTCAATTAAACGCATGACAACTTGCTTACTATGAAAATTACGTCCTACATCCAAGAAAACACCTCGATATTCCATACGAGGCTTATCTTTAACTGTCATCGTTGCAATTGTTGGCTTCTCGGATTCACTGACTGCTGAAAGTAATGACTCCATGCCATAGAATAGCCCTACACGATCATAACCAACAATCAGTGCTTTTTGGGGAGTGATCACTAATTCATAAGCACCGCTGATTTGATTATCAATAGCAAATTGATTAGGGATAATCTTACCTTCAACAAGGAAACCTTGATTATTTTGTTTGAGCTTAACTTGTTGCAAGTGCTCATTAATGACCGTAAGTTCTTCCTTTGTTAAACCTTCTAAATGTAAGTTTATACCTTTAGATAAATCAACATCTCCTTGCTGTAACGTAATATCGAGTGGCGTAGGTAAAATTTGTCCTCGCATTTGCTGTTCAGATAGGGCATTTAAAGCGGTATTTTTTTGGTAACGATTTTCAGCAGTCATCAGTACATTGTTATCTGCACCTACCCTTTTCCAATTCTTGAGTTCAAATGGCGCTACAAACTGAGTCGGATCCTGAGTATCGGTACTTTTGAGATTGCGTGGTAACGCATCACCTGAAGTTGCATACCAGCGAGGCATAAAATCTGAATAATTGACCTGCCAATATTCACCTGTTATTGGTAACACCACTTTCTCATGCGCTTTAATTCCTTTAAACTGACTTGTCGGCGTTATTTTATGTAAGTCCCCTGTAACATGGGTAATTTTAAATTGTGGATTATCTTGCTTTAATATTTGTCGAATACTGTGAAAGTAGAGTGCCCAATCATCAGACTCAATCGCATCAAAACCATTCGTCAGCGTGATATCAACACGGTTACAAGCCGCCCAATCTGCACCTAGTGCAGCGCAATCAATACCATGCTCTCCAGCTTGGTTATCAATAACATTAATTTTCACATCCATATTCGCAAGTGCATCGACAACTTGAGTGGATGATTGTTCAGCACTGACAATCGTTGAAAATAATGTTGCCGAAATTAATAATGCCAAAGGACTTAAATAATTTTTTTTCATTGTGACCTCAATATTAAATTCAAATTCAGCCACTGCCATATTAATTTTTGATAGCAGTGACCCTGCTATCAAAAAATAGTAAATGGCATCATAACCATAAACTTAATATCTTTTTCATCTTGAAATATATTACCAAACCCGCCACCATAACTTGGAATATCAGTATGGTTATCATATTTAGTAAAATGTAATTTAAATAAAGTGTCTTTAGCTCTACCCGTCTGAACGGTATATAAAATATCAAAGTTCCAAGCACTTTCTCTTAATTTTACATCTTGGGCATATTGAGAATTAGTGCTTGGTTTAGCATCCCATCCATAAATATAAGATGTTCCGATTTTCCAGCCAGCAAGATCCCAATTAGCTAAATCATACATAACACCTGCATAAACCGCTTTTTCATTATTCGCGTTATAGTCTGAACGTCCATCCCACCAAATATCTAAACGTCCATTCGACGTTGCATAACCGGGGGTCATCCGCTGTAAAAAATAACCTTGGTTTCCTTTTGCCTTGGAATAAGTACCTTCTAAACGAAAATCAAATTGGTCATAGGTATACCCTAACGTCACTGCTTGTAAAAAAGCTAAACCATCGTAAACATCATTCACACCACCATCGGACACTTTGTCTTTGGCACCATAGAATTGATATGACATACGAAGATCGCGGGATGCAATAGGAAGCGCATAAGAGGCCTTAGCAAAATATTGATCCATGTAATCCTTTGCTTGGCCATAAGCACCTTCAAGAACGAATGAGTTTTTGAAATCGTATTTAAAACCAATAGACTGGAGGTAGCTAATCCCTGTTTGCCCATCAGCCTCACGGAAATTATACATGTCACGATACCAAGGTGCTTTATAGCGGTCTGTCCACATATATGACATGCTCAGTGCACCATTTTGTTCGAAATCAAATGCTGCACCGACCTCAAAGCCACGGTAAGTACCTGGCATATAGCTCCAATGAGATGCAAGTAGTGTTTGCCCCGTTGGTTGGATATACCCTCCTCGCCCCCAAAAGGGCCCATATTTCATTTTCGCTGCGGCTTTATAAACACTCACGCCACTGCGGTCGCCAGTCCATTTTTCATCCCATCGCGTTTTCGCGTCACTAAAGCCGATCTCATTGGGAGCTGCGGGACCACTATTTGATAACTCAATGGCAGTAAACGCAGCTAAATCTAACCCAATCACATCTTGAAAATAGCCAGAAGAAAAATCTAGGCTAGCGTTTACAGTAGAATGTTTAAGGTTATCGACATACTTTTTATATTTATCACTATCGGGGGACAGTTCTTTTCTTGAACGATCACGTTGCCAATAATAAAGCCCTCCTTTAAGTGTTGAATCATCAAGGAATTGCTCAGCAAAACTGATTGATGGATAACTGATAGGCGCCAAGGCTATGGCTATTTTTAGTACGAGCAACCCCCTGCCATAATTGACATTTTTATTAACCATTCGGTATTTCCTCTAATTTTTTATATTATTATTAAATTATTATCTTAGTAGTAGCTCATTAGGTAATGATTAATGCCAAAACAAAATACGCATTCCTACTTAGCCTATTTTTCGCGACGCGAATTATCAAGGTGAAAAGTGTATTTATTCCTAAAACATGAGCTAAGACACATTAATTTTTTTGTTCATTACTAGCATTAATTGTTATTAATCATTATATAAATAGTATTAATATCCCAAATTAATGGTTAAATTTAGATAAAACACGCCATGAAATAAGCCCACACAGACTTATTTCAATATAAAAAATAACATTCTTTGGATGTAATCGTTTCAGTCAAACTTGATAAGTTGCAACAAAACTGCTTTAGTGGGTAAATAGTTATTTATTTTAAAATAAGCTAAGTAAATATTTTGTCTTTCAATAAAATAGCTTTAATCTTAGCGAGTGACTCTTAACAATTTTCTGAGCACAGCTTGATATCACCATTAGTAAAAACACAGCCTCATGACGGACATAAAAAATATAACAGCGGCCGCTTGAAGGAAATAAATCAAGATTATTTATATTGAGTAGATATGGATAAACATCAGCAAGAAGGTTGGCGTAGTTTACTTACTGGCAAAAATCTTAGCTTAACACTCGCTCTATCGGGTGGTATTTGTCTTCATGCAATTAATGTCTATATTACAATTACAACACTACCATCCGTTGTTCGCGATATTGGTGGCATTGATTTCTATGCATGGAATACCACTCTATTTATCCTATCTTCAATTATTTTATCAGCACTCACTTCTCGAATACTTAATCGGTTAGGACCTAAAAATAGCTATGGGCTTGCCACTCTCATTTTTTTAATTGGCTCCGTGATTTGTGCTATGACACCATCTATGCCAATCATGCTACTTGGGCGAATTATCCAAGGTGCTGGTGGTGGTATTTTACTCACACTTTCTTATTCAATGGTGCACATTGTTTTTGCTCGGCACTTGTGGTCTCGCGTATTAGGGATGATGTCGAGTATGTGGGGAATGGCAACATTATTAGGCCCTGCTTTAGGGGGGATTTTTGCTGAGTATGATATTTGGCGAGGGGCTTTTTGGTGCCTAGTATTGGTTGGGATCCCTTATTTGTGGCTAACACTAAAAGTATTACCAGCCAAAAATCCGAATGAGAGTGGCCCACAACAGCCCATCCCCTTACAAGCATTATTGCTTCTTTCTACCGCCGTGCTGGCTATTTCCGTCGGTAGTTTGAGCCAAGACAAACTTATTCCTATTGGTGGCATGCTTCTAGCAATACTCTTATGTGTAAGGCTAGCGGTTATTGAACGCCGTGGTATTAATACGTTATTTCCCAGTGGAACATTCCATTTATCGGCTCAATTAGCCCCCATTTATCTCACCATGGCATTATTAGGTTTAAGTGTGCAAACCGAAGTATTCGTCCCTTATTTTCTGCAAATGTTACATGATATTGCTCCGTTGATATCTGGTTACCTAGCCGCTTTAGTGGGAGCAGGATGGTCAAGTGCTGCAATTATTTCTTCATCGCTTAAACCGACTGTCACAACTAAAGTTATTCGTTTTACACCGTTAATCACCTTGGGCAGCCTAGTCATCCTGACTCTATTTATGACAAAAACAATTTATATCGCATCCGCTCAAATTTGGGTAATTTGCTCAATGTTATTTATAACAGGGGCTAGTATTGGTGCCGCATGGCCGCATTTATTAGCTAGGGTACTACAAGTTTCTTCTGGTTCTGAGTCTCAAAAAGCCTCCTCAGCAATCACCACATTACAACTATTTTCAACTGCTTTTGGCGCTTCTTTAGCAGGAATGATAGCAAACCTTGCTGGTCTTTCTTCTCCGGGAGGCATTGAAGGCACACAGTCTGCGGCAATATGGTTATTTGTAATATTTTCATTTGTACCATTATTTGCATTCATCACGGCAAATATTGTGGCGAATCGGATCACGGAACCTCACCTTTAAAAATTTAAACTGCATAAATAAGGGATATCCCTTATTTATGCTCAAATAATTACAGATTAATATTTTTCAAATAGTGCTTGGATTTGCTGAGGATTTTTAGTTTCCGTTAGCGCTAATTGTAATAAAACGCGTGCTTTTTGTGGATTTAAACGTTCTGATGCCACAAAACCGTATAAATTGTCATCAACTTCAGCATTGCGCGTGGTATACCCTGTTGGTACACGACTTGAACGAACGACGACAATTCCCTCTTTCGCTGACTTAGCTAAAGCATCGAAAACAGTTTTATACATGTTGCCATTACCAACCCCTGCACTGACAATGCCTTCAACCCCCTCTTCTCGTAATGCTTTAATGGGTGCAGCTGATGCATTAGAGTAGTTGTAAATGATATCGACTTTAGGCAGTTTATCTAATTTGCTCACATCAAAAGCGGCTTTGCTGGTTCTTGGTATTGCAGGTTTATAAAATGTCACTTTGCCATCATGAATAAAACCTTGTGCCCCAGCGTTAACTGCGTCAAAGGCTTGCACTTCAGTTGTACTCATTTTAACCACATCACGCCCTTGAACGACTTTGTCGTTCATCACCATTAGCACGCCACGCTCCCCCGCAGATTGATCTGTGGCCAGTACAACTGCGTTGTAAAGATTTAACGGGCCATCAGCCCCAAGTGCCGTTGATGGTCTCATCGCACCAACGAGTACAATAGGTTTCTGGCAAGATGTCGTGAGATCAAGAAAAAAAGCCGTTTCCTCAAGTGTGTCAGTACCATGAGTGATCACAAAACCATCTGTTTTATCGCACTCTTGGTTAATTTTTTTTGCTAACGTTAACCAAACTTGGTCATTCATATCTTGGGAACCGATATTAACTACCTGTTCACCACTAAGGTTAGCTAGCTTTTTCATCTCTGGAACTGCATTAATCAGTGCATCGATCCCCACTTTTCCTGCTTGATAGCTCGATGATGTTGACGAATCCCCCCCACCAGCAATGGTTCCCCCTGTGGCTAACACTGTGATATTGGGTAGTGCGAATGCCGCTCCAGTAGATAGTGAAAGCGAGATAGCTGTTGCCAGTAATACTTTGTTGTTAAGTTTCATCATATAACTCCCATTTATATAAACTACAGTTATTATGTGGAATTAGAACAGTATTTCCGTGATGACGCTTATTATTTTAGATGAAATTGCTGACAATCAGATAATTTTGCGTGAGATATAATACAAAAATCCGTATCATAGTTGCTTATTCCTCCCTCAAACTAAATAAGTCATAGACCTATGAGCCAAACATTTATTCCTGGCAAAGATGCCGCCCTTGAAGTCTCCATCGATGCATTTCAAACTAAATTGAAAAAGCTAGGATTCGATATTGAAGAAGCCTCATGGCTGAACCCTGTACCCAATGTTTGGTCAGTGCATATCCGTGACAAAGAGTGTCCTCTGTGCTTTACCAACGGTAAGGGAGCTAGTAAAAAAGCGGCTTTAGCTTCAGCGCTTGGTGAATATTTCGAGCGTTTATCAACTAACTACTTCTTTGCTGATTTCTATTTAGGTAAATCGATCGCTGAAGGTGATTTCGTCCACTATCCAAATGAAAAATGGTTTCCTTTAACTGAAGATGACGCATTACCTGAAGGTATTTTGGACTCACGTTTACGTAAGTTTTATGATCCAGACAATGCGTTAGCAGGCAGCCAATTAATTGATTTGCAATCAGGTAATGAAGAACGAGGCATTTGTGCACTGCCTTTTACTCGTCAGTCTGATAATCAAACTGTCTATATTCCGATGAATATCATTGGCAATTTATATGTTTCTAACGGTATGTCCGCAGGTAACACGCCAAATGAAGCCCGAGTTCAAGGTCTATCTGAAGTTTTCGAACGATTTGTTAAAAATCGTATTATTGCAGAAAGTATCAGTTTACCGGCGATCCCAGCTGAAGTGATGGCACGTTACCCATCAGTTGTTGAAGCGGTCGAAACATTAGAAAATGAAGGCTTCCCAATTTTCTGCTATGACGCATCACTCGGTGGTCAATTCCCTGTCATTTGTGTGGTGTTATTTAATCCTCAGAATGGTACCTGCTTTGCTTCTTTTGGCGCTCACCCTGATTTTGGTGTTGCATTAGAGCGTACAGTCACTGAATTGCTGCAAGGTCGTGGATTAAAAGATCTTGATGTGTTCAATGCCCCAACTTTTGATGACGAAGAAGTGGCTGAACATACTAACTTAGAAACACACTTTATCGATTCAAGCGGCCTTATCAGTTGGGATCTATTTAAAGATGATGCCGATTATGAATTTGCTGATTGGAGCTTCAAAGGTACTACCCAAGAAGAGTTTTCCACATTAATGGCGATCTTCAAGCAATTAGATGCGGAAGTTTATATTGCTGATTATAACCATCTCGGTGTGTATGCATGCCGCATATTAGTGCCTGGTATGTCAGATATTTACCCTATTGAAGATCTGCATATTGCTAATAATGCGATGGGAGCACATCTACGTGAAACTATCATCAATCTTCCTGACAGCCAATGGGAAAAACAAGATTACCTTGCCTTGATTGAGCAACTCGATGACGAAGGTCTTGATGATTTCACGCGTGTGCGTGAGTTACTCGGCCTCGCCGTCGGTAAAGATAACGGTTGGAGCAACCTACGTATTGGTGAATTGAAATCAATGTTAGCACTTGCTGGTGGTGATCTTGACCAAGCACTTGCTTGGGTTGAATGGACACAAGACTTTAATAGTTCAGTGTTTACGGCTGAACGTGCTAATTATTATCGTTGCTTACAAACATTGCTGTTATTAAGCCAAGAAGAACAGCGTGACATGTCACAATACTACACTGCATTTGTGCGTATGTATGGCCAAGCGGCCGTTGATGCCGCATCAGCTGCACTGGTAGGAGAAGCCAGTTTCTATGGTTTGTGGTCAATTGATGATGAGTTAAAAGCGTTGCCAGCTCACCAAGCCCTATTAGCTGCTTATGAAAAATTACAAAAAGCAAAACGTGAAAACGCTTAGTTTTTCGTATATTTAATCTTTTTTCGATAATGGCCTTTGGGCCATTATCTTTTCATAAATTAAATTAATTAAAAGTAAACGATATTTTTTAATATTTGGATAACAATCCATCCCATTTATTTACTTTCTTTTTGAGTTCAGCACTACAATATAAAAATTTTTTATAAATTTTAAAATTTATTTAAATCAATAAAATCAAAAAGATAATCCTATTTTTTACGTTTTATTAACAAACAATAGCGGTAACTTGCAAGAGTTCATGATCCATATCAAATTTCTCAGTTATACCGTTTGTTACTATGATTGCGTGCTATAATTAATCAACTTTGTAAGAGAGTGTTAGTATGAAAGCTGACAACCCTTTTAATCTTTTGCCTCCTGCTGTAATGGCTCAAGTAGCGGATGACTCTGGTGTCTACAAAGCCAACAAACATCCCGCAATTACTTACTTGTCAGCATTCACTGCCGGTATCTTTATATCCATTGCATTTGTTTTTTATATTACTGCGACTACCGGTGCGCAAACAGCCCCATTTGGTTTTACTAAATTAATTGGTGGCGTGTGCTTCTCTCTTGGATTGATGCTTGTCGTCGTTTGTGGTGCAGATTTATTTACTTCCACGGTACTGACGATAGTCTCAAAAGCAACAGGCAGGATCACTTGGGGACAGATGTTCCTAAACTGGTTCAATGTTTATATTGGTAACTTGATTGGCGCACTGTTTTTTGTTGCCCTGATTTGGTTTGCCGGCCAATATACCGCAGCAAATGGGCAATGGGGTCTAAATGTGCTGCAAACCGCAGACCACAAATTACACCATACCTTTATTGAAGGTGTTTGCTTGGGTATTTTAGCTAACTTAATGGTTTGTTTAGCTGTTTGGATGAGTTATTCAGGTCGTAGCCTTGCCGATAAACTATTGGTACTCGTGCTCCCTGTCGCCATGTTCGTTGCTAGCGGTTTTGAGCATAGCATCGCTAACATGTTTATGATCCCGTTAGGTATTATGATCAAAGAATTTGCACCTATCGAGTATTGGGCTCAAATTGGCGTCTCTCCAGAGCAATTTTCTCAACTGACCGTTAGCAATTTTATTACAGACAACCTGATCCCCGTCACTATCGGTAATATCATTGGCGGAGCACTGTTAGTTGGTCTGATTTATTGGTTCATGCATTTACGTAGTGGTCAAAAACATTAATAGCCACTAATACACACGAAAAGATTTATTAAGATCCTTAAAAGATCCATTGTTAAAAGGTAAAAGTATCATGTCAGAATTAAATGAAAAATTCGCTTTAGCATGGCAAGGTTTTAACCAAGGTAACTGGCAGGATAACGTCGATGTACGTGACTTCATCCAGAAAAACTATACTCCATATGAAGGTGATGAATCTTTCTTAGCAGGCTCTACTCCAGCAACTGATAAGTTGTGGGAAAAAGTCATGGAAGGTATCAAAATCGAAAACCGTACTCATGCACCCGTTGATTTTGACACTGATGTTGCATCAACGATCATTTCCCATGATGCGGGCTATATCGCTAAAGATTTAGAGCAAATCGTTGGTCTGCAAACTGATGCACCTCTGAAACGTGGTCTTATCCCATTCGGTGGGATCAAAATGGTTGAAGGCTCATGCAAAGCTTACGACCGTACTTTAGATCCAAGCCTGAAAAAAATCTTTACAGAATACCGTAAAACTCACAACCAAGGTGTTTTCGATGTCTATACGCCAGACATCCTAAAATGCCGTAAATCAGGTATCTTAACCGGTCTGCCTGATGCCTATGGTCGTGGTCGTATCATCGGTGACTACCGTCGTGTTGCTCTGTACGGTATTGATTTCCTGATGAAAGACAAATTTAATCAATTCACCTCTCTGCAAGAAAAATTAGAGAAAGGTGACGATCTGCAAATGACCATCCAACTGCGCGAAGAAATTGCTGAACAGCATCGCGCACTTGGTCAAATCAAAGAGATGGCTGCAAAATATGGCTATGACATCTCTGGCCCTGCAACCAATGCCCAAGAAGCCGTTCAATGGACTTACTTCGGTTACTTAGCTGCCGTTAAATCACAAAACGGTGCAGCAATGTCATTCGGTCGTGTTTCAACCTTCTTAGACGTTTATATCCAACGTGATCTTGAAGCAGGTAAACTGACTGAACAAGAAGCGCAAGAGCTGATTGACCACTTGGTGATGAAACTGCGTATGGTTCGTTTCCTACGTACCCCTGAATATGATGAGTTGTTCTCTGGTGACCCAATTTGGGCGACAGAATCACTCGCAGGTATGGGTCTTGATGGTCGTACATTAGTGACCAAAAACACCTTCCGTTTCCTGAACACACTCTATACCATGGGCCCTTCTCCAGAGCCTAACATGACTATCCTGTGGTCAGAAAAACTGCCTCTAAGCTTCAAAAAATTCGCAGCGAAAGTTTCAATCGATACTTCATCAGTTCAGTATGAAAACGATGATTTGATGCGCCCTGACTTTAACAACGATGACTACGCTATCGCATGTTGCGTGAGCCCAATGATTGTTGGTAAACAAATGCAGTTCTTCGGTGCTCGTGCTAACTTAGCGAAAACTATGCTGTATACCATCAACGGTGGTATCGATGAAAAACTGAAAATGCAAGTTGGTCCTAAACATGCACCAATCATGGATGAAGTTCTTGACTTCGATACTGTGATGGATCGTATGGATCACTTCATGGATTGGTTGGCGACTCAATATGTCACCGCACTGAATATTATTCACTATATGCATGACAAATATAGCTATGAAGCTGCATTGATGGCTCTGCATGACCGTGATGTGTATCGTACAATGGCATGTGGTATCGCGGGTCTGTCAGTTGCAGCTGACTCACTGTCTGCTATCAAATATGCAAAAGTTAAACCAATTCGTGATGAAGACGGCATTGCTGTTGACTTTGAAATCGAAGGTGAATATCCACAATTTGGTAACAACGACTCTCGTGTTGATGATATCGCTTGCGACCTAGTTGAACGTTTCATGAAGAAAATTCAGAAACTGCACACTTACCGTAACGCAGTACCAACTCAGTCTATCTTAACCATTACCTCTAACGTTGTGTATGGTAAGAAAACAGGTAACACCCCAGATGGTCGTCGTGCTGGCGCGCCATTCGGACCAGGTGCTAACCCAATGCACGGTCGTGACCAAAAAGGTGCGGTTGCTTCACTGACTTCAGTTGCTAAACTGCCATTTGCTTACGCGAAAGATGGTATTTCTTATACCTTCTCCATCGTACCAAATGCATTAGGTAAAGATGATGATGTACGTAAAGCGAACTTAGCAGGTCTAATGGATGGTTATTTCCACCATGAAGCCTCTATCGAAGGTGGCCAACACCTGAACGTTAACGTCATGAACCGTGAAATGCTGTTAGATGCAATGGAAAACCCAGAGAAATATCCACAGCTCACTATCCGTGTTTCAGGCTATGCAGTGCGCTTTAACTCATTGACTAAAGAGCAACAGCAAGACGTTATTACTCGTACTTTCACCAGTTCAATGTAATAATTAGATTAGTAAATCAATTAAAATAACTAAAAAGCCCCACCTCATGGGGCTTTTTTAGAATTAAACCTGAATACTTTAAGCCATTCTTCTAAACTAAAAACAAGTAAAGTTATCCCATGAGTCTACGTGAGTATTGATTCGGGTAGTTGAATATAACCAGCCTTCTGCGGTTTGAAGTATGACGGATATTTTTGGAGTTCCTGCTATGTCGACAACTACAACAACCATCCCAACTCTTGATATTTCAACAATCTCACCACCAGCGACGCTTGGTCGTATCCACTCGTTTGAATCATGTGGAACCGTCGATGGACCGGGGATCCGTTTTATCGTCTTCTTTCAAGGCTGTCTAATGCGTTGTATGTATTGCCATAACCGCGATACATGGGATACCCATACAGGACAAATCGTTACCGTTGATGAATTAATGAAAGAAGCGGTGACCTATCGCCACTTTATGAATGCAACAGGTGGTGGCGTCACCGCATCTGGCGGAGAAGCAATTCTACAAGCTGAATTTGTTCGCGACTGGTTCCGAGCTTGTAAAGCACAAAATATCCATACTTGCCTCGATACGAATGGCTTTGTTCGCCGCTATGATCCGGTTATCGATGAGCTAATGGAAGTCACTGATTTAGTCATGCTCGACTTAAAACAACTCAATGATGAAATCCACCAAACATTAGTCGGTGTGTCTAACCATCGTACACTTGAGTTCGCCCGCTACCTTGCTAAACGCAATCAAAAAACATGGGTTCGTTATGTTGTTGTTCCGGGTTGGAGCGATGATGATCACTCAGTGCATTTACTTGGTGAATTTACCAAGGATATGAAAAATATCGAAAAAATTGAGCTACTCCCATACCATGAATTAGGCAAACACAAATGGGAAACTATGGGTGAAGAGTACAAATTAGATGGTGTTAAACCACCATCAAAAGAGGTGATGGAACGCGTTAAAAACATCCTTGAGAGCTATGGTCACAAAGTCCTCTATTAGTTAAGTATTACGGCTCTATTAAGGTATAGAGCCGTGATTTCCATAACAAGTCATTCCTTTATCTGACCTTCCTACTTCTCATCGTACAAATCAATCCAGATAATATATTTTATCTATTCAAAAATAATAGTTATTTCCTTCTTTTCAATACCCTATTCTCAAAAGATAACCTAATTTATTTTTGTCTTACAAGAAGATACATACAATAAAGCAGTTACCAGAATAGTCTGCTTTGAATGATATGAATTTATTTGCATAATAAATTGTTATCTATATTTTGATTTTTTGTTTTTTTAACTAAACTAGTTTCAATAATAATATATTGCTAATTCTCTATAAATTACGGGTTAATACTAGATCATGAATAGTGAAAATTTCGATTCACAAAATGCACCGGTTCCTTCTCAAAACCAACCGAATCAAGTTGATACTTCAATTTTTCTTACTGAGCCGCGTGCTGTAGATGCTGGCGAAGGGATTAATTGGATCAGCCAAGCTTGGGCAATGGTGAAAGAAAAATTAGGTATGTGGGTTCTTATCAACATTATTTTCTTTGCCGTTATACTGGTTGTATCGATGATCCCATTTATCAACTTTTTCGTTTCATTTATCACCCCAATTTTAATTGGTGGCATTATTGCGATTAGTGAAAAACAACGCAAAACAGGTGAAGTTGAAATCGGATTATTATTTGCTGGGTTCCAACAAAAATTCGGCGCTCTATTTGCTGTAGGTGCGATTAATTTCGGTATTTCATTAATCGGTGGCATTATTGCTATTATGATTGGTGGCACAGCATTACTTAGCATCATGTTAGAAATGAGTCAAGGTGGCCAAGTTTCTCCTGAAACAATTATGGCTCTAAGTGGTTCATTCTTCTATATTTTTGTTATTATGGCCGTTGCTGGTTTAGTTGGCGCTGCAATGACTTGGTTTGCTCCTGCATTAATCATGAATCATGATTTTAAAGTAGGTGCAGCTATCTCTGCGAGCCTAAAAGCGGTTAGCAAAAACATTCTGCCGGGTATCCTATTCTTTGTTGTCTTGGCAATTATTATGTTCATTTCCGCAATTCCATTAGGGCTAGGTCTGTTAATCACATTCCCTATTATGTATGTCGGTTACTACACTAGCTATCGCAGTCTGTTCTTTGCTCAAACACATAGCAATAACCAAGCATCACAACAAAATTCAATTATTAGCTAATTGAGTTTTAATATATAAAAAAATCGCCACTTTTTAGTGGCGATTTTATTTGTAATTAATCCAATATGAATTAATTAACCAATATACTCTAGCCCTTTCATATACGGACGTAATACTTCTGGCACTTCAATACGGCCATCTGCTAACTGGTAATTTTCCAGTACCGCAACTAAAGTACGACCTACTGCAAGGCCTGAACCATTCAAAGTGTGAACCAGCTGAGTTTTCTTATCACCTTTGCTACGGAAGCGAGCTTGCATACGGCGAGCTTGGAAATCCCACATGTTAGAACATGATGAAATCTCACGATAAGTATTTTGAGCCGGTAACCAGACTTCTAAGTCGTAGGTTTTACGTGATCCAAAACCTATATCACCTGTACATAAAATGACTTTACGATAAGGTAGCTTCAGTAATTGCAGCACTTTTTCCGCATGGCCAGTCAACTCTTCTAATGCTTCCATCGATTTTTCTGGATGAACGACTTGAACCAATTCAACTTTATCAAATTGGTGCATACGGATCAGACCACGCGTATCACGACCATAAGAACCAGCCTCTGAACGGAAGCATGGCGTATGTGCCGTCATTTTTAGTGGTAGAGCATCTTCATCTAAAATTTCGTCACGCACTAAGTTAGTCACTGGTACTTCTGCTGTTGGGATCAATGCATAAGTACTTTCAGCTTCTTCTTCCAGTGGCTTAGTATGGAATAGATCTTCCCCAAATTTTGGTAATTGGCCGGTACCATACAGGGTGTCATGATTAACCAAATAAGGAACATACAGCTCTTGGTAACCATGCTGCTCAGTATGTAAATCCAACATGAATTGTGCCAATGCACGGTGTAAACGAGCAATTTGCCCTTTCATCACCACAAAACGTGCACCAGTCAGTTTTACCGCAGCAGGGAAATCTAACCCACCCGCTAACTCACCAAGGCTGACGTGATCTTTAACTTCGAAGTCATATTGACGAGGCTCACCCCAACGAGCAACTTCGACGTTATCTGAATCATCTTTACCATCAGGAACAGCATCATCAGGCATATTCGGGATACTTAGTGCAATATCACGGATTTCTTGTTGCAGCTTATCTAATGCGAGCTTAGCAGCATCCAATTTTTCGCCTAACAGATTAACTTCCTGACGCAGAGGCTCAATATCCTCACCACGTGCCTTAGCGGCACCAATGGTTTTCGATCGCGAGTTACGGTCTGCTTGCAGGGATTCAGTTTCAACTTGTAAAACTTTGCGGCGTTCTTCTAATTCACGCAGCTTTTCCACATCAAGGGTAAAACCCCTGCGAGCCAGTTTTTCAGCAACCGCGTCTAGCTCCGTACGCAGTAAATTGGGATCGAGCATGCTTATCCTGTGATTATTGTTAGTAAATATCCAAATGAGATACAACGCACTCCGGCGTTATTCTCTTCACACCATTTCAAACCGTTTATACTCGTCATACTTCATGTCGTTGACTAGGCTCATTCGCGCCAGTTACATACTTATGTATGCGCCTAGCGGCTCATTTAGCTGTCACCTAACTGTACCTCGAATTATTTAGAGTATAGTATTTCAGCGGCTTAAAATTTATAAAAAAATATTGCTTTATAACCTTACCGCATTGCCCACATTAGCGATAGCGTTTTGTTGAGCTATTTTGATCCTGCTGCGCTAACCAGTTTAATTTTTCGGCTATTTTGCCTTCTAAACCACGATTTGTTGGGTGGTAATACTGAGTTTGCTGCATTTCAGGAGGGAAATACACTTCACCCGCAGCGTAGGCATTGTCTTCATCATGTGCATAGCGATACCCTTTGCCTGCACCCAACTCTTTCATCAGTTTAGTTGGGGCATTACGCAAATGAGCCGGTACATCATAATCAGGCTGCATCTGTGCATCTGATAATGCAGCTTTATAGGCGGTATAAACTGCATTACTTTTAGGTGCGCAAGCTAAATAAACAATCGCTTGAGCAATCGCTCTTTCACCTTCAGCAGGACCCACTCGAGTAAAACAATCCCATGCTGAAATAGCCACTTGCATCGCTCGTGGATCTGCATTGCCCACATCTTCAGAGGCAATCGCTAACAAGCGACGAGCAACATACAGAGGATCACCACCGGCGGTAATAATACGTGCATACCAATACAAAGCAGCGTCAGGTGCTGAGCCACGCACTGATTTATGTAGCGCCGAAATTAAATCGTAATAACGGTCGCCTTTGTTATCAAAACGCGCTGTTCGTTCACCACTCACCTCTTTTAACAATTCAGCAGTAAGCACCCGTTGACCGTGGCTATCACTTTCCGCCATATCAGCCATCATTTCGAGTAGATTAAGCGAGCGCCTAGCATCGCCATTAACCAATTCAGCGATAAGTTTACGAGTACTGTCAGGTAGGATGATATTTTGTCCACCAAGGCCACGCTGTGCATCACCCATTGCTTGTAATAGCACCTCTTCGATATCACTAACATCGAGAGATTTGAGTAGATACACTCGCGCACGTGACAATAGTGCAGAATTGAGTTCAAAAGAGGGGTTTTCTGTCGTAGCACCAATGAAAGTGATCGTACCATCCTCAATATGAGGCAAAAAAGCATCTTGCTGGCTTTTGTTAAAGCGATGAACTTCATCGACAAATAAAATAGTTCGACGACCTGCACTGCGGTTTTGGCGTGCTTTTTCGATGGATTCGCGTATCTCTTTAATACCGGAAGTGACCGCAGAGATACGTTCAATATCCGCTTGGGCGTAATGGCCAATAATTTCAGCCAATGTCGTCTTACCTGTCCCCGGAGGCCCCCACAAAATCATTGAGTGTAAATGGCCCGCTTTTATCGCACGCGGCAACGGTTTACCCTCAGCCAATAAATGTTTTTGGCCTATATACTGTTCAAGTACCTCTGGACGCATACGTGCGGCCAAAGGTTGAAATTCATTTTGTGAAAAATCGAGAGACAGGTTACCCACTATTTCCTCTTATTTACCACCTGAGCGTTGATCATCCAATGTCACGCCTTTCGGTACTGTAAAAGTAAATTTACTTTTATCGACGCTACCATTTTTCTGTTCTTTCAACTGATAGGCACTAGTTTGTCCATCTTGCTCAACAGCCGCAAATTTCTCAATGGTCCCTTCAGGGGAAACGGTAATTGAGAAACGTTTTAATGTGCCATTGGTCAGCTTAGGCTTCAAATCAAACGTATTACCCTGTTGAATGATTGAATACTGTTTCCAATCTAATGGATTGTTACGAGTAATTAATAAAAATGGCGTGTCTTGTGTCGCATCAGCTAAATTAGTCACCGTGACTTGTTCGACAAAAGGATTATAAAACCATAAGTTTTTACCATCTGAAACTAATACACTTTCATCAGGTGATGTCATATTCCAATTGAATAAATTAGGTCGCTGCAACCAAAGCTCACCAACGCCTTCCTGTATTAAATCACCTTCAGGGCTGGTCACTTTTTGCGAAAAGCTCGCGTGGAAACTATTGACCTTATTCAGTCGTTCCTGAAGATCTTGACTGGCATCTGCGAGTACTGAGCCGATATGTAAACTCAAGGCTAAAGCGCCCAATAACATCATTTTTTTCATCGAACAAAGACCTTCTGTTGGTACCTAATTGATATTACGCCCTTGACTAGTAATCAGCTTGCCGCGGAGAAAGTACCTCTCGGTTACCATTATGCCCCGGTTCACTAACAATACCTTGTGCTTCCATTTGCTCAACAATACGTGCAGCACGGTTATAACCAATACGGAACTGGCGCTGAACGCCTGAAATTGACACGCGCTGTTTATCAACCACAAATTCTACCGCTTGGTCGAATAAGGGATCCAGTTCTTCATCAGCGCTATCATACCCGCCACCTTCACTTTCTTCACTGCATTTTGTAATGCTGTCGATATATTGCGGGCGACCGCGTGCTTTCCAATCATTTACCACCGCGTGAACTTCTTGGTCACGCACAAAGGCACCGTGCACACGCACAGGAATCGATGAGTTAGGTGGCAGATATAACATATCCCCCATACCTAATAATGATTCAGCGCCACCTTGGTCAAGAATGGTACGTGAGTCAATTTTACTTGAAACAGTAAATGCAATACGTGTTGGTATGTTCGCTTTAATTAAACCTGTAATGATATCAACCGATGGACGTTGAGTGGCTAATACTAAGTGGATCCCCGCCGCACGTGCTTTTTGTGCCAGTCGAGCGATCAGTTCTTCCACTTTTTTACCCGCAGTCATCATCAGATCCGCAAACTCATCCACCATGACCACAATATAGGGCTCTTTTTTCAGCATTGGATGTTCCATTTCCATACTGTCACTTGGTTTCCAGTGTGGATCCGGAATTGGACGTCCCATTTCTTCGGCTGCTTTAATTTTATCGTTGTAACCCGCAAGGTTACGTACACCCAACGCTGACATCAGTTTATAACGACGTTCCATTTCATTGACACACCAACGCAATGCATTAGCCGCGTCTTTCATATCCGTCACAACTTCAGTGAGCAAATGCGGGATCCCTTCATAAATTGAAAGCTCCAACATTTTCGGGTCGATCATGATAAAACGTACGTCTTCAGGTTTAGATTTATACAATATACTCAGGATCATCGCGTTGACCCCGACGGATTTACCTGACCCCGTTGTCCCTGCGACTAATAAGTGAGGCATTTTAGCCAAATCAGCAATAACCGGATCACCTTCAATATCTTTACCTAATACCATCGTCAATGGCGATGGATTGTGCCTAAATTGCTCACAATCTAATACTTCTCTTAAATAAACGGTTTGACGTTTTTCATTAGGTAATTCAAGCCCTACATAAGGCTTGCCGGGGATCACCTCAACTACCCTTACTGCGGTGGTTGAAAGTGAACGCGCGAGATCGCGAGATAGCGTTGAAATACGAGCCGCTTTTACCCCTGGGGCTAAATCAAGCTCAAAGCGTGTGATAACTGGCCCCGGAGAGAAACCAACCACTTCAGCCTTAACACGATAATCATTTAAACGAGCCTCAATTAACCGAGCCGTTTGCTCTAATTTGAACATATCGACAGGTTCTTCTTGTGCAGGAGGACTAGTCAATAGATCGAGCGATGGCATCGGGGTCGTTGGCTTAGGCAACGGTTGGTCGTTACGCACTAAGAATGGGTGGAATAAGCTATCCTGTTGCGGCTGTTGCGGCTGTTGCGGCTGTTGCGGCTGTTGCGGCTGTTGCGGCTGTTGCGGCTGTTGCGGCTGTTGCGGCTGTTGCGGCTGTTGCGGCTGTTGCGGCTGTTGCGGCTGTTGCGGCGCAAAAGTGTGACCTTGACTAGCTGAAGTATCCAGTGCAGACGTCACATTTCTATTAAAATCTTCTTCTTGAGGATGGCTTGGTGGATTAGATACCGCCGTTGCACTAAATGATGGCATAAATAAAGGATCTGCGGGCTCATCATTAACCAAATCATCAACAGGTGAAAAGCTATCTAAAACAGAGATATGTTCACTAAAATCAAACTTAGGCTCAACGCGATAATCAGCTTCTTCGTTCTCATCATGTGCAGAAAAGTCATGTGCAACATGTTTAAACTGATGAGTTTGCTGTTCTACCTGCTCGGTCGGTGATGCAGCAGAAGGCCAACGATGCTCAATTTCTGGTTGTGTATAGCTAGGGATCACAGGATCAATAGTTTCAGATTGTGGCTGAACCTGCGCACTAAAGGAAGATGTAGGCTCAACGAGCTCATTATGTATATCTTCCTCTGCTCCATCTTCCTCTACCCCATAACGTTCGCGCTGTTGTTGCAAGAACTGCTCCCTTAGCATATTTTCTTGCTCAGCATCATCCTGTTGTTGTTGGTGATTTTTGTCATCAGTCGCAGACCATTGCTGATAAACTTGTTCACGTTGTTCTGCTTCTTCTTTACGACGCTGTAGTTCCGCATCGCGCTGAGATGGAATACGGATCCCATACAACTCCCTACGCGTTGGTAAACGCACAGGGTTTGGCCGAGGTAATTCAGGCTCAAGGTTTTGTTTCACCTGTGCATGGCGTTCGAGTGCAGCAACTGAGATACCTGCGGCAGCTAATGCTGCTGGATTCGCTAACCTATCAGCTACCGATTGACCACTTGCTTGTACCACTGCATCGCTAACAGATGAAGTTGGCATTGAAGACGTTGCGATTTCACTACCTTGGCTATTTATTGATGCGGATGGCTGGTGGCTCGGGGTCTCCCAATGCGTTGTTTGGTCTCGACTATCATTGACTGGGTGACGAACATTTTCGTTTACCCTCTCATTTGCAGTTGGCTGATGAGTATAAGTCTCAGTTTGGGCTTGAGCTACCGGTTGCTCAGGCTCAACATTTTTAAATTGATAATCTCTGTCATATAAAACAGGCTGATAGTCATCAGGCACTTCAAAATGATAAGCCTCTTGCTGCTCAATAGCAGAGAACGAAGGTAGTTCCTCTTCTGGCTCTGCGGTGCTTGCTGGTGTTGCAGATGCTGTTGGTGTGACAATTTCAACGGGGGCAGTTTCTGTCGGAAGTTCTTCAGTCTCTATTTGTTGTGACGATGCTAACTCACTAATTGTGGGTGCTGAAAAGAGCACATCATCATCAGCCTGCATGTCATCCAGCGCTTGACGTTCAGCTTCTTGAGCTCGCTGTAAGGCATCTTCAGCCTCTTCGACTTCATAATCGTCATTATCGTCGCCGCGTGCGCGATTGGTCACTAATGTTAATGGGATTAATACCGCAGCCCCAATTTTTTCGGCAATGGTGAGCCATGACCATCCCGTAAATAGTGTGAAACTGATCGCCCATAAAAATAGCAACGCCAGCGTAGCCCCTAATGAATTAAACCATGGCATGATTGCATTACTGAAGACACTGCCTATCACCCCTCCTGAAGAGAAGTTTGGTAAATCATCAAAGTTCAGTGCGGCAAGCCCACATGAGGATAAAATCAGCGCTAAACCACCAATCAACCGTAATGAAAGCGAAAAGAAATCGATATAACGACGTTGGCTCTCATAATGGTAAATTGTCCAACAGCCTAATAGCAATAAAATAGGGATAGCAAAAGCTAATATTCCAAATGCAGAAAAGAGGATATCTGCACTCCATGAACCAACACTTCCCCCTAAATTTTTGACTGGCGCATTCCATGTGGTTTGTGACCAGCTAGGATCAGAAGGGCTAAAGCTGACCAATGCCACCATTAAGAAAATGGCACTTAAGCAAATAGCAAGCAAAATGACCTCAAGTAGCCGTCTTCCGCTACTGAGTTTTTTAAACCGAATGTGTTTGTCTTCTGTATATTCTTGGCTCATTACTGTTTCTTTACTTTCTGACCGATGGTGTCACCAATATCGAGATGAATTAACAAAAACTCGCAATTTCGCAATGATGATTAGCGGAATAGTCAAAGTCATTCTAACACCAATCACCTTGTTATGCGTGACTTGTTGCCTCTATGGCAAACTAAACGACTGTAGACACTGTAAGATGCAGTATTTCATCTTACAGTAGAGGATTCAATTTCTATTTAACGTTAAAAATCTTAATTATTTATACCTTTAATATCAATATATTGAAATCAAAAGTTCAGCTTATTTGAGATGTTTTCAGAAAAAGTCATCGCGATTTGCCACTGTCTTGTAGAAACTTAGTTAGAGAAAATCACTGTCGATATCGGGTTTGCCCCTAAAACGGAACAACGCTGAGTAAACTCAGCGTTGAAACAGCAGTGCGACAACAAAAAATAGTGTTGTGCAGAATGAGACTATCGAAGGCTGTTAGCGTGTTTTAATAACCAGACGGTTACTTTGCTTAACTTCTTCCATAACTACATATGTACGAGTATCGTTTACACCCGGCAGACGCAGTAGAGTCTCTCCAAGTAATTTACGGTAAGCGGACATATCTGGCACACGCGTTTTCAACAGATAATCGAAATCACCAGAAACAAGGTGACACTCTTGAATTTCTTCCAGTTTTTGAACCGCAGTATTGAACTGTTCAAATACGTCTGGCGCACCGCGGTTTAAGGTAATTTCAACGAAAACCAATAGTGATGCATCTAAGTAGTGAGGGTTCAGTAATGCGGTATAACCAGAAATAAACCCTTGTCTCTCCAGACGACGAACACGTTCCAAACATGGCGTTGGTGATAGACCAACACGTTTAGACAATTCTACGTTCGAAATACGTCCATCTTTCTGAAGTTCGTTAAGTATATTCCTATCAATACGGTCAAGGTCTTTTCCTGGACGCTTTTTATTGTCAATCATCTCTTTATCTCTCTTTCTCTAATTGTTATTTTCCACACCTATAAAACAGCACCATCCTCGCTCATACTTTATTTATTTAGGTATTCGTGTTCAGGAGCAAATTTTATGCGCAATGCTGAAATCGGCGTGAACAGAAAACCTGTCCACAATGATTACCTGTTTGTTAAGTTATAAGTGTTGTAAAGTTAACTTTCCGGCAAGAACAAAAATGCACCGTTTACATTGGCCTGCTAGATAATTAACTCTTACATAGATGTTTTCGCAAATGCACAGCCGATTGTCAAAGCAAATGAATAAAAATCAGTACAAGATTTCGCTTTTTTTTCTATTCAAACGTTTCGCCGGCAGGTTTCAAGAATATTCCTAAAAATTATGCCATGTGATGTGGACATGCTTGCCACAGTAAATTTTCACTTTAATGACTATCGTCTATCGCAAAAATAGGCTAATCACAATCGAGTTAGCCGTTAAATCCCTTTTTTTAACTAGCCAATTCTCCTACAATCCCATTATTGCTATTTTTTAGATTAAAAACGAGGTATTCATGAGCACAGCCACACATCGCAAGTTAATCATTTTGGGTTCAGGGCCAGCAGGATACACAGCGGCGGTTTATGCTGCACGTGCAAATTTGAGTCCAGCGCTGATTACTGGGGTGGAAAAAGGTGGTCAGTTAACAACAACCACTGAAGTTGAAAACTGGCCGGGTGATCCTGAAGGTCTTACAGGGCCGGGCTTGATGGATCGTATGTATGAGCATGCGACTAAATTCCAAACTGAAATCATTTCAGATCATATCAATAAAGTGGATCTTAAACAGCGCCCTTTCCGTTTGTTTGGCGATGAAACTGAATATACTTGTGATGCTTTAATTATCGCAACTGGCGCATCTGCACGTTATATTGGTTTACCATCAGAAGAAGCGTTTAAAGGACGTGGCGTTTCTGCTTGTGCAACTTGTGATGGCTTTTTCTATCGTAACCAAAAAGTCGCAGTGGTTGGCGGTGGTAATACCGCAGTTGAAGAAGCACTGTATCTGTCGAATATCGCATCAGAAGTTCATTTAATTCACCGCCGTGATAGTTTCCGCGCCGAAAAAATCCTCGTTGATCGTTTAATGGATAAAGTGAAAAACGGTAATATTGTCCTGCATACTGATCGTACCCTTGATGAAGTACTAGGCGATGATATGGGCGTTACCGGTGTACGTTTGCGTAGCACCAAAACAGATGAAACTGAAGAGCTGCAAGTGATGGGGGCGTTTATTGCTATTGGCCACAGCCCAAATACAGGCATCTTTGAAGGTCAGCTAAATCTGGAAAATGGTTACATTACTGTGCAGTCAGGAACTCATGGCAATGCAACACAAACTTCGGTTTCAGGCGTATTCGCAGCAGGCGATGTTATGGATCATATTTATCGTCAAGCAATTACCTCTGCGGGTACAGGCTGTATGGCTGCACTGGACGCAGAACGCTACCTTGATGGCTTAAGTGATACTAAATAGCTCTATCGCTATTTAATTCGGTCAGGCATCAAACATAATACGTTTATCCGCAGTCTGAGGCACCGTCATCCACGGTGCCTTTTTCTTTTCCTAATTATTCCACTTTTTCAGAGTAACTTTATAGGCTTTATTATTGCACCCGCTATAATTTTGGGATTATCACAATTCAATTTTGAAAGGACCCCACATGGGACAGCAAGAGCCTATCAGCCGTTATGCCTATATTGTTGTTGCTCTATTTGCCATTTTACAATCCGTAATTATTTTGTACTCTACCGATTACACTGTTAGGCAAGAAAGCGGCCTTAGTGGTCAATTTATTTATCTGCCATTATTGCTCGCTGTGTTTGTTCCTTCCGCTATTAGTTATCTCATTACCAATGCTAAATCAGCGATTTTCTATCTTAATATCTTAATTATTATTTTACTGACAATCTGGATTAGTCTTTGGCACGCAAGACACAGTGAGTCCAGTACTGATGCGAGCCCCTTTATTGCCTTTACGACTTTGATTGTCCTATTGTTTTTTTTATTGCCTTGGATGCAAATGCGTCAGCTCGAAAAAACATGGAAAATTGATTATGCATGTTTAATGGGCTTTTACATTAAAAACACCCTACTCGGTATCTTTGCTTCAGCCATTGGGGGCTTACTCGTTACCTTAATTTTACTGGCCAATTTTTTATTCAAAATTGTTAATTTGTCATCACTGAGTCAGCTACTCAGTAATGATTTAACATTATGGGCTGGGTTTACGCTTGGCTTTAACATTGGTCTGATTTTTTTACGTTCTACCTTTGAGCTTCAATTTGGTAAATTTATTCGTTATATCGCTCGTTTTTTCCTGATCATTTTACATATTATCGCAATTGTCTTTGTGATTGGATTTATATTTTCCTATTTCACAGGAATGAATGCCACCGGCCTTGGTTCTGCGGCTATGCTATGGTTTTTGATCCTGAATATCATTTTAATTAACTTAGTGTATGGTGATGGAACACAGCCATACCAATTCTCTGCATGGTTAAATCCATTTGTGCTGTTTAGCGTTCTGCTACTTAATTTTTTCTCTCTACTGTCGATTTACGGCATTCTTATTCGCGTTAACCAATACAGCTGGAGTATAGAGCGACTCTATGCATTCACAATTGCACTATTTTTAGCCATTATTATCTTTGCTTACAGTATTGCCGTACTACGTAAAAGAACGCATTGGATATTTTCACTCGGCACCATAAACAAATTTGGTTTACTGGGGTTAATTGGCACAATACTTGTGATCAATAGCCCTATCGCTGATTTTAAACGCATCACTTTAAACAGTATTTTATCCGGTATCGACAATGGCAAAATCAAAGTTGATTCGATGCTAGCCTATGATTTAGATGAGCTAGGTCCTAATGGTCAGCAAGCACTTAAAAAACTCAAATCAAATCCTGAATACAAAAAATTACTTGAGCACAGTTCCTATGGTGATGAGCCTAAAAAATCACTCGAAGACGTTTTGGTTCTAGCTAAAAATAGTGCAGAGCTACCGAAGAGTTGGTGGGATATGGAAGATAAAGAGCATGAATATTACTGTATCTCTCTTTATCACTCATACAACTGTCTGGGTTTTATGGCTGATGCTAACCAAGACGGGCAAGATGATGTGGTTATGTGCTACGCATCAGAGGACAGTGGTAGCTTTGATTGCATTATCTGGCAAGAAAAGCATGACACGTGGTCCATTGTCGATAGACAAGCTAATCACTATCAATCAGTAGAAGAACGCGATCAAGCTTGGCAAAAATTATTAGATGGGCAATTTAATTTAAAACCTAAAGAGTGGCGACAGATTATTCCACAATAAATATTGGTTTTCAGGTGACCTTATTATTAATTAAGGTCACCTGTTTTACTAAAATATAAAATAATCTATATGGGTTATTATTTATAATAATATTCAAGAAATTTGATATTTCTAAATGAGATGAAATAATACTAAAAAAATAACCTATCCTTTTGCAGAAATGCATTTTACCCATCTCACAACTATATTTTTACCTTTAAAAAACAATTCACTAACAACTCACTGTACTAATTTAATAACAGACTTTTATTATGTAACAAATGAGAAAGAAGCTGCTATACTCGTCGTGCTCGTTGATCTTCAAGTTGCCGTACGTTTAGCGCGCGGTACATTCTCAATAAAACTACACCTGCACACTAATCATTATGGATAAAACAAGACAGACTGAATTGGTACGTTGGTTGAAGCAGCATAGTACGTCAGCAAAACGCTGGTTACGCATTTCTATGCTATTAGGCGTTGTGAGTGGCTTACTGATAATCGCGCAAGCTTGGTTCTTAGCGGTCATACTACAAGCACTGATTATGGAACATATTCCCCGAGAACAGTTAGTAACATCGTTTATATTACTGTTAGTGGTGTTTGTGCTACGCGCTCTGGTGACCTTGATAAGAGAGCGAGTTGGTTTTCGCTGTGGTCAAGTGGTACGCCAAGAAGTACGTACACAGGTGTTAAATAAGCTACAAGACTTAGGCCCTGTCTGGGTAAAAGGAAAACCGGCGGGGAGCTGGGCAACCATTGTTCTAGAACAAATAGAAGATATGCAGGAGTACTACTCTCGCTACCTGCCCCAAATGTACCTTGCTGGTATCATTCCAATTATGATCTTAATTGCCATCTTCCCATTTAACTGGGCTGCGGCATTGATCTTATTTGCTACCGCCCCTCTTATCCCTATTTTTATGGCGTTAGTTGGGCTAGGCGCTGCTGACGCTAACCGTCGCAACTTTATCGCCTTAGGTCGCCTCAGCGGTAGCTTTTTAGATAGGCTACGTGGGTTAGATACCTTACGTCTATTCTTTCGGGAAAAAGCAGAAGTTGCCCAAATTCGTGAATCTACCGAAGACTTCCGTTCAAGAACTATGGAAGTGCTGCGTATGGCATTCCTTTCATCTGGGGTTTTAGAATTCTTCGCATCGATTTCAATTGCAATTGTTGCTGTCTATTTTGGTTTTTCCTACCTCGGTGAATTAAGCTTTGGTAGTTATGGTTTACCCGTAACCTTATTTGCTGGCTTCCTTGCCTTGATTTTATCCCCTGAATTTTTCCAGCCATTACGTGATTTAGGTACTTATTACCATGCCAAAGCACAAGCGGTTGGTGCCGCTGAAAGCTTAGTGACTTTGCTGGAAAGTGATAGCGAACAAAAAACGGAAATGGGCAACAAAACACCGCAAAATGCTCCTATCCATATTCAAGCTGAGGGATTAGAGATTTTCTCTCACGATGGGCAGCGGTTGGTTGGCCCTCTAGATTTCACCATCGAACCTCAACAACGTATCGCACTCGTTGGTCAAAGTGGTGCAGGCAAAAGCACCTTACTGAATTTATTGTTAGGTTTTTTACCTTATCAGGGCTCGATTAAAATTAACGGTGATGAACTTAACCAACTCTGTAGCGAAAAATGGCGTGAGCTAATTGGCTGGGTTGGTCAAAACCCACATTTACCAGAGCAAACACTGATTGAAAATATCAGTTTAGGTAAACCTGATGCAACTGAGGCCGAAATAGCACAAGTAATAAAAGATGCCTATGTTGCTGAATTTTTGCCTATGTTACCTGATGGCTTAAACACCCGTTTAGGTGACTATGCAGCGAGGCTGTCTGTAGGTCAGGCACAACGAGTGGCCGTTGCACGAACGCTATTAAAACCTTCGCGTATTCTGCTCTTAGATGAACCCGCAGCCAGTCTTGATGCTCATAGTGAGCAACGTGTTATGCATACTCTAAATCAGCTAGCCCAGCAACAAACCACAATCATGGTGACACATTTACTTGAAGAAACCGTTAATTATGATCAAATTTGGGTCATGTCCAATGGGCAAATAATACAGCGTGGTCATTATGCAGAATTGAGTCAATGTGAAGGGCCATTTGCCCGTTTATTGGCTCACCGTAGTGAGGAGCTTTGATAATGCGAGTTCTATTACCTTTTTTAGCACTTTATCGCCGCCATTGGTTTTTGATCTTATTAGGTATGATCTTAGCCATTGTAACTTTGCTCGCAAGTATTGGTTTATTAACCTTATCAGGTTGGTTCCTTGCGGGTGCAGCAATCGCAGGCTTTCCAGGGCTGTATTATTTTAACTATATGTTACCCGCCGCTGGCGTACGTGGAGCTGCGATTTTCCGTACTGCTGGCCGCTATGCAGAACGCCTAGTCAGCCACGATGCCACATTTCGGGTACTGGCGCACTTACGCGTATTCGCCTTTAGCAAAATTCTTCCTCTGTCTCCCGGAGGGATTAGCCGGTTCCGCCAAGGAGAAATTCTTAATCGCCTTGTTGCCGATGTTGAGACGTTAGACCACCTATACTTACGCGTTTTATCGCCGATTTTTGCCGCCTTTGTGGTTATTTTCGTGCTTATTTTTGGGCTAAGTTTTCTTGATCCTCGCTTAGCGTGGACACTTGGTTGTGTCATGCTGTTTCTCTTGTTTACTCTACCTTTTGTGTTTTACCGTGCAGGTAAGCCTATTGGTCAAGAATTAACCGCATTACGTGCTCACTACCGAACAGTACTGACATCCGCACTACAGGGCCAAGCAGAACTCACTTTATTTGGCGCCCTACCACGCTTTCGTCAAACATTGTCAAATATTGAGAGCCAATGGCAAGTCCGCCAGCAACAGCAAGCAGATCTTACAGGCTTGTCGCAGGCGATCATTTTGTTTGCTTCAGGCTTCACGGCAACATTGCTTTTATGGATGGCGGCAGATCACGTCGGTGGTAATACCAACCCCGGCGCACTTATTGCTTTATTTGTTTTTTGTGCCTTAGCAGCCTTCGAAACACTGGGGCCTGTCGCCGTAGCATTCCAACATATGGGCCAAGTGATTGCTTCCGCAGAGCGTGTTTCGCAGCTGATCGACGCTAAACCTGAAGTGACCTTTGCAGCCGAAGGGCTTTCGCTAACTCAGTTAGATAGCCTCGTTGTGGACAATATTTCGTTTACCTACCCTGAACAGCCATTCGCTGTGTTAAATCACGTTTCTCTTACACTACAACAAGGCCAACACCTTGCATTGTTAGGAAAAACGGGCTGCGGTAAATCAACCTTATTACAGTTACTCACCCGTGCGTGGGATGTTAACAGTGGCTCAATAAAGCTTAATGGGCACAATATCAGCGATTACAGCGAGCAAGCGCTGCGTTCTATCATGTCTGTTGTACCTCAACGGGTGCACGTGTTTAGTGATACATTGCGCAATAATCTGTTGCTTGCAAATGATAAAGCGACAGATAAACAACTTCATGAAGTGTTAGAACAAGTTGGTCTTGGTAATCTACTGGAAAATGAACAAAAGCTAAATGCTTGGATGGGTGAAGGCGGTAGACAGCTCTCCGGTGGAGAACAGCGCCGTTTAGGGATTGCCAGAGCCTTATTGCATGATGCGCCATTAATTTTAATGGATGAACCAACTGAAGGGCTTGATGCACAAACTGAACAACAGATCCTCACATTACTGAAAGAGAAATGTGCGGATAAAACCTTAGTTGTGATCACTCATCGCATGCAAGGCCTAGAAAATATGGATATGATTTGTGTAATGGATAACGGTGAAATTGTTGAACAAGGCTCACATCAAGCTCTTTTAGAGGCAAAAGGCCGCTATTTCCAATTTCGCCAACGTCACTTGCAACAACAGGCTGTTTGAGGTTCATCATGTACCAACTTGATGATGATTCAATCTTGTTCCCGCCTGTCCATGAGGCAATGCGGGAGCCTAATGGCTTATTAGCTATTGGTGGTGATTTATCGCCTGAACGTCTTAAGGCAGCCTATTACGATGGCATTTTCCCATGGTTTAACCCTGGTGAAATGCCGTTATGGTGGTCACCTGATCCACGAGCCGTTTTAATGGTCGGAGAATTACACATCAGCCGTACCATGAAAAAAATATTGAAAAAGCAAAAATATCGCGTCACCATTAACCACGCGTTCAATGATGTGATAGAAGCTTGCTCAATACGCCAAGAAGGGACATGGATTTTACCTGAAGTACGCGCGGGATATCAGGGTCTACACCAACAAGGTATCGCACATTCTGTAGAAGCTTGGTATGGTGACGAGCTGGTTGGCGGCCTATATGGCGTGAACATGGGGCACCTATTTTGTGGGGAATCTATGTTCAGTAGAATGGATGATGCATCTAAAGTTGCTTTTATTACATTCTATTTTCATTTTTTGCGCTATAATGGGCAGCTTTTTGATTGTCAGGTACTTAACCACCACACCGCCTCATTAGGCGCAAAAGAAATATCCCGTCGGGATTTTTTACATATTCTTTATCGGTGGCGTAACAAAGCGATTGATCCCGCCTGCTGGTTACCGCAATCGATTGAAATATCACCACTATTCACGTGATGAATTTTGGTTTTTAGTTATTTTATGCACTTACTACTCAAGAAAAATCGCTTTAAAATGCGACATTTCTTTACTTAGTGAGGGTTTTTGGGCATTATCTTGCCCGTTAAAAATCATGGTTATTAGACTTAGAGGATTAGATGGCCAAAGAAGATAATATTGAAATGCAGGGCACTGTATTGGATACCCTGCCAAACACAATGTTCCGTGTTGAACTGGAAAACGGTCACGTGGTGACTGCTCATATTTCTGGCAAAATGCGTAAAAACTATATCCGCATCCTAACAGGCGACAAGGTAACTGTAGAGTTAACCCCATACGACCTGAGCAAAGGCCGTATCATTTTCCGTAGCCGCTGATCCTATCACTTCAGGCAGGGCCTGATACAGCCACAGGTGGTGTGCACGCACAACACACCTGTGGTCTATATTCGGCATATATCAAGTTGCAGCGGCAGCGCTTTCGTTAAGGTAGAGTGACTACGTTGACTCACGCCAGTCACTTAGTTTTCTTTGCTTCTAGCGTTCCACTCGCTTGTCGCCTAGCTGCACCTCGAATTGTTTAGAATACCGCATCCTCCGGAGAGGCCTTGTGTACGCTACTGAAGTTATACGTCAGTGTATTACTTTTTTCATCAAGCCCGATACTGACCGAACCACCATTCGTTAACGAACCAAATAGCAATTCATTTGCGAGTGGTTTTTTCAAGTTATCTTGGATCACACGAGCCATAGGTCGGGCTCCCATCGCTTTATCATAACCTTTTTCACATAACCAACGGCGTGCTGCTTGGCTCACTTCAATTGAAACACCCTTTTCATCTAATTGAGCTTGTAATTCAACGATAAACTTATCAACGACTTGCGTGATGATCTCGATTGATAACGAATTGAACCAAATAATGCCATCCAGGCGGTTACGAAACTCTGGTGAGAACGTTTTCTTAATTTCAGACATCGCATCAGTGCTATTATCTTGTTCGGCAAAACCAATCGAGCGGCGCTGTGTTTCTTGCACCCCTGCGTTGGTTGTCATCACTAAAATCACATTCCGGAAATCCGCTTTACGGCCATTATTATCTGTCAGTGTGCCGTGATCCATCACTTGCAATAAGATATTAAATACGTCTGGATGTGCTTTCTCGATTTCATCAAGTAGTACAACAGAGTGCGGATGCTTAATCACCGCATCCGTTAATAAACCACCTTGGTCAAAGCCAACATAGCCTGGAGGTGCACCAATTAAGCGACTTACCGTATGTCGCTCCATATATTCAGACATATCAAAGCGCAATAACTTAATATCAAGAGCTTTCGATAGCTGAACGGTAACCTCTGTTTTACCAACCCCTGTTGGACCTGCAAACAAGAACGAACCTACTGGCTTATGCTCTTGCCCTAAACCTGCTCGACTCATTTTAATCGCTTCAGTTAATGCAGCAATGGCATTATCTTGCCCAAATACCAACATTTTCAGGCGAGAATCAAGCGTTTTCAGGCGATCTTTGTCACTAGAAGAGACCGTTTTTTCTGGGATCCTTGCAATACGTGCAACCACTGACTCAATTTCAGGAACCCCGATCGTTTTCTTACGTTTGCTTGGAGCAATTAGACGCGTTCTAGCACCAGCTTCATCAATCACATCGATCGCTTTATCAGGTAAGTGCCTATCTGTAATATATTTAACCGATAAATCTACCGCAGCCTGAATGGCTTTAGCGGTATAACGTACATCATGATGAGACTCATATTTCGGTTTCAAACCATTAATAATACGAACTGTCTCTTCTGCGGTAGGCTCCACAATATCAATTTTTTGGAAGCGACGAGCAAGTGCTCTGTCTTTTTCAAAAATATTACTAAATTCTTGATAAGTGGTTGAACCAATAACTCGAATACGCCCACCAGATAATAATGGTTTAATCAAATTCGCCGCATCAACTTGCCCACCGGAAGCCGCGCCAGCACCGATAATAGTATGAATTTCATCAATAAATAGGATACTTTTGCTGTCTTTTTCCAGCATTTTTAGCAGTGATTTAAAACGTTTTTCAAAATCACCGCGATATTTTGTTCCTGCCAGTAATGAGCCAATATCTAATGAATAGAGCGTACAACCTTTCATTACTTCAGGGACATCATCTTGCTCAATACGCCATGCTAGTCCCTCTGCTATAGCGGTTTTACCTACCCCTGACTCACCCACTAATAATGGATTATTTTTACGGCGACGGCATAAAACTTGAATGGTTCTTTCTAGCTCAGCTTGACGCCCAACTAATGGATCAATCTTCCCTTGTTTAGCCAGTTGATTAAGGTTGGTCGTAAAATTATCCATATGATCATCAGAGACAGGCTGCTCTTCATTATTAGCCTGATTGCTAGATGCATCTTGCTCTGGAGATGCGCTATCCTCACCTTTAATCGTGCCGTGGGAGATAAAGTTCACCACATCTAAACGGCTAACATCATGTTTACGCAATAAATAAGCGGCTTGTGACTCTTGCTCACTAAATATCGCAATCAACACGTTCGCCCCGTTCACTTCACTACGGCCTGATGATTGCACATGAAATACAGCACGCTGTAAAACACGTTGAAAACTCAACGTCGGTTGGGTATCACGGTTATCATTTTCTGGTAATAAAGGCGTGGTTTGCGCAATAAAGTGCTCAAGCTCTTGTCGAAGGACAACAAGATCAACTTTACAAGCATCTAGTGCTTCACGAGCAGACGTATTACTTAATAACGCCAGCAATAGGTGCTCCACGGTCATAAATTCATGTCGATTGTCTTTCGCTTTTGCAAATGCGACGTTTAGACTAAGCTCCAGTTCTTGATTGAGCATAAGCACCTCCCAAAATTGATATTAAGCCAATTACACTTTTTCTATCGTGCAAAGCAGAGGATATTCATGTTCGCGTGCGTAGGTATTCACCTGTGCTGCTTTTGTTTCTGCAACCTCTGCTGTAAAAATACCGCAAACCCCTTTCCCCTGAAAATGGACATCTAACATTATCTGTGTAGCGCGTTCTTCATCAAAAGAAAAGTATTTTTGTAACACTTCAACAACAAAATCCATTGGAGTGTAATCATCATTATTTAATAGAACCTTATACATTGAGGGAGGCTGTAAAACTTGCTCCACTTCATCTTTAAAAATGATGTCTGTTTTAAATGTACCAAAAAAATCGCTCATTACTTGTCGTGCTCAGAGTTAAAGTTCAATTAAGCATAGTCTTTATTATCAATGATTTCTATTAATCACGATAACACTAAAACACGGTAAGAATCATTTATTCTATCAATTGTTGATTCACCATATTGACAGTGTAACACGCAATTTAAAATAACCCATATGCCCAATATTTTGTGATCAACTTCAAAAGTTACAAAAGAGAGAGCGTTAGCCATATCAAATTTTTATCACTTCACTGTAAATCCGTAAACTGATCTCTTGACGAACTAAGTCAATTCACTACAGTATGATTTGCAGACAGTCAACATGAGTAATTATACTTAGCCGATGCGTAGCAATTACGCATTTATGTCAAACACAACTTGTAAATACGAAGGACGATGTATGGAGACAGGTACAGTTAAATGGTTCAACAATGCCAAAGGCTTTGGTTTCATCTGCCCTGAAAATGGGGGAGAGGATATCTTTGCTCATTACTCCTGTATACAAATGGATGGCTACAGGACGCTTAAGGCTGGTCAGAGAGTTAATTTTAGTATTAATATTGGCCCTAAAGGGAACCATGCCAATCTCATCATTCCGATTGAAAGCAGTACGGTAAATAATACAAGTGCAGAGATAGCATCTCAAGAATAACTCAGTTTAATAGAGCACAGCTAATCGCTTTTCAATTTAATAATCATACATTTGTATGACTTGGGCGACTAGCTGTGACTATTTTTAATTTAATGATGACACTTCAAATGAAGGTAATTGTCGTTGGGAGTTGTTATTAAAGTACAGTGACTGCGTTCACTCGCTTATCACTTAACTGTACTTCAAATAACTTACCGTCAAATTGTTAAAGTCCATGAGTTTGCAAGAAAGAGACATCGCCATAAAGTGACTTAAGTAAGGCGAATTGCTCCTCATCATAGAATTGACAATCACCATTCCCAAACTCTTTTGCCACTTCAATCATAAATTTCACGGATGCAGCAATATCGACTTCATGGCTTGCCCCTGTTGAGCAGCCAGGTACCACTGTTTGAGCGCAAATTGCGACACCAACAACCGGCACTTTAGTTGATACGGACGGCTGCATGATGCTATTGATGTGGTGTAATCCATTCCCATAAGGCGTAATATCTTGTACCGCCAGTGGAAAAGTCACCGCATATTGTCCACTGCTCCATTCCATTAAACGAATTAAGTCTTCTGAAACAGGCAGAATGTAGCCCTCTTTGACCGTTGGTGATAACGCGTAGCCTTTATGATTAATTAGTCGATTACCTTTTGTTGTATCAACCGACAAAATAGCATCTGCTTCAGGGATTGCTTCATACTTATTCATGGTCTCGTCGTTAAGCGGCGAATCCATAAAATCAACTGGCGAGTGAGGACGTGTCGGTGCTGTTGGGCAAATGTGGGTCGTAATAACCACATCTCCTAGCAAGATATCCCCTTTTTCTCTCATATTCGCAAGTTTCAATGCTGTTGCAATTGCTGCAATCGCACCATCTGCATCTGACACAAGACCTATCCGAGAGGGTCTTGCACCAATGCCGCCTAAACGGCCAATAATACCCAATGTTGGCGCATTTTTGCCTTGCCGTTTCCCTTGGGAACCAGGAATGACAATGCGAACAAAATCACTTTGGCCTTTCTCATCTTGTACAGTGGTTGAAGATACTTCAATTGCGGTGAAATTCTTAAACAAGGCAACGATATCATCCCCACTAACAGCGGCGCTGTCGATCAATTCGTAAGCGCACAGGGTCTGTTTTAAACTCATATTTTTCCCTTGGTTTTACTACTTTCAGAACAATACCAGCCATCACCCTAATAAAAGAGTGATGACAGATATTGAACTGACTATTTTCCTGGTGAAGGCGCCTAGACCTGCCATATTTCAAGATACAAAGCTTTTTATTAAGGTACGGTGACTACGCTTAAATAACCGAGTTACATAGTTTATCTATGCACCTACGATAATTTCGCTTGTCGCCTACCTGCATCTCGAATTATTTAAAGTCTATTTGCATACTACAAATATTTATATTTGATAACTTTTTATGACTCAATACGGCTTATAATTCGGTACTGCGTTTCAGCCAATAAGGATCACCCACCATACTGCCAAGGTAGGATGCTTTATGGCATATTTTAGAAGCTAACTGCTCTAATAATTCAGGTGTAATTTGTGACGCTGGCAAACTCAAACACAATGCATACAATGTGCCTTGTGAAGGGTCATAAACGGTGCTCGAAACAGAAGCAACCCCCGCCACAGATTCATTAATTGAATAAGCCCAACCTCGTTCTTCAATTTGATTTAACTCTTGACGTAACTTATCTTGTTTATCTTGAGGCTCTTGGCAAATAATCATTTCACGCTCACTCAATGAGTTGCGCGCTAATAATGCTTTTCCTGTTGAGGTACCCGCTATAGGTAATTTAGTACCCGGTTGAGTGATCACTTGAAGTAAACTATTGCCAATACGTGCATGGACCACTCTAACTTTGTCTTTATCCCTTAAAGAAACATAGGTGGTAAATCCTGTTTCTTTGGTTAATTGATCAAGTGATTCAAGTGCCATATCTATGAGTGGATTCATTCCTCTAGCACGATGAGCCAATTCCATAATAATTAAACCTGGGCGATATACAGGCGCATCACTTTTCTTTTCGAGTAAGCCGTACTCTGCCATTTGCTTTAATAAACGTGAGGCCGAGCTTTTAGGCATACCTAACTCATTGACTAAAGTCGTTACCGTCAGTTCATCGCCTGAGCGAAGAAATAAACGATAGACATCTACAACGCTTGAGAGAATACTCATGGTTCACCCATAGACTGAGGAGCTTGTACTAATTGCTGATAGCTATGTGGTTTTCGGTCTCTTAAATAAGGTATGTTCAAGCGAGTATGTGCTTGAACCTGAAAGTCCACTTCGCCTATCAATAGCTGTTCGCTATCGTAGCCTGCCTCATGCAGCACTTGTCCCCGAGGGCCAAATACTTTACTCCCACCAAACAAGTGTAGGTCGCCTTCGTTCCCCCAGCGGTTAACCGCAAGAAGATGACAACCATTTTCTAACGCACGGCAAGCGGTATTAATATCCCACATGTCTCTATCCTGAATACACCATGCTGAAGGAGCAATCAGTATTTCTGCTCCCTGCAAGGTCAAAATACGTGCAACTTCAGGGAATCCCATGTCATAGCAAATCATGACACCAATTTTGCCAATGGGAGTATCAAATACAGGGTAGCTATTTCCGCTATTAAACCACTGTTTTTCAATACCAAATGCATGAACTTTACGGAAGACGCCACTAATTTCATGGCAACCGGGAGTCCAAACGCCCACTGAATTGTAAACTTCCCCGAGGTATGTTCCCCGCTCAGCAAAACCACTCACTATGGTGAGATCTAATTTTGTCGCAAGAGAACTCAATAATTGATAGGTTTCGCTACCTACGCTGTCGCTAAGATCCCAGAGTTTTGTGGACAACAGATCACCACGATAGCCAGTCGTCGCCAATTCAGGGAAACAAATTAGCTTAGCGCCTTGCTCTGCGGCCTGATGGCAAAAATCTGCCATCCGCTGTAAGTTTCCTGACTTGTCACCAAGCATTGAATTAAACTGCGCAAGCGCAACTTTCACACTGTTTTGGTTCATTGCCCTCACCCTTAATCTGAATGATTAACTTTACGGAATTGCACCGTATCGACGCCTTTAATTCGAGCTTGCCAACGCATCGCAATCCAATAAAGAACAGCGCTGACCAACAGTGAATTAAGTGCAGGCACACCAAAATCGGTATTAAAAGGACCTAACGCAGAGCTTAGCCACCCCACTACAACAGCAATGCCCCAAACAACTAATGTTATTGGATTAAACGCTTCGCACATTGAGGGGAGTTCACCTTTAGCTCTAGTGATATCTAACTCTTTACGGTCACGTTTCAATAAGTAGTAATCAACCACCATAATGCCAGCAACCGGTGGAATAGCGATGCCTAAATAGATTAGGAAACCGATAAAGTTATCTAAAATACCTAACATTGAAGCAATAGTACCCAAGATACCAATAATCCAAGTCAGATAACGACGATCAAACTTCTTATTAAATACAGCGTTAAGTAATGTGGAAAACCCTAATGATGATGAATAAAGGTTGATATCATTCATTTTGATGGTTGAAAAGATAACAATTGATGCGCCAATCAAACCTGTTAAAGTCATCATCAAATCAAATACTTGGTAAGTATGCAACGCAAGTGCCATCAATACAGAAATCATATTGACTAACAACTCACCAAAAAAAGTCCCGATAAGAGTCATCCAGAAAACCTCTTTTGGGCTTTTCATAAAACGACTAATATCGGGCGTTGTAACAGCGGAAATAATAAACCCACCTGCAACCATGGTAATCGCTGCGGGCATGGTCATAAGAGGCCCTGATGGTTCAGTACTACTAATAAGCGCACCAATATCCTGCCCTGAAAGCAAATTATAGGTGGCCCAAACTAATGCAAGTAAAAATAGCGGCGTTGAGATATTCGCAGTAATAGATAAAAATCGATACCCATATACTGTAATAACCGTCACCGCAATGCCTGTAATAAGCGACCAAGTCCCTGGTGTTAGCACATTCGTCGCTTTATACATTCCATCCGCAAAGAAACCGTTTTGTACGCCAAACCAGCCCATCAGTGAAATCGCGATTGCGCCACCAATTAAAGCAGAGCCCAACTTACCAAACCCAGACCACCGTGACAGTAGACTGATTGACATTCCTTCACGACACGCGGCCGCACCTAGTGCCCAGCTAACAACTTGTAAAATCACTGAACCTAGCATTGTGGCCCAAAACGCTTGCCAAAAAGTCAGCCCATAACCGAGAGCTGCACCTAACATCACCTGTGAAACACAGGCAAGTGAGCCAATTCGGATTATTAGTACTTCATAGAACGGCCGACGAGCACTGAAAGGTACTCGAGCCAGAGAATAATCTTCACCCGTTTTATTCGCCATTTAGTATTCCTGCTGTGTGGATCTTTGCTGTTGAGTTTATATTGGCTTTAATATTTTTTAAAGTTCCATTTTATGGAACTCGGTTTCATTTATTCTACAAGGCAAATGATATCCATGATCGATACCAAATCGCAAGTAGAATTTATCTTTTCAGACATTTTTTTTATGTCTAAATTATACTAGAACGAGAAAATTAGCTGTTGAAGAGTGAAATTTATATAAAAATAAGTGAGTTGGATTAATCAGCTAATGATTAGTGATACTTCACAAAATGGAAATTTTTTTATTAATATTCTGTTCTGAAGCGATTGGGAAGGTCTAAATTAACGGTACTATTACCATTATTTACCATGTCAATAATTGCATTACTAATAATATTAACATTTAACACAGGACAAACTATAAACCCTTCATTATAGCGTTAATCAAGGCCTATTTTTGTTGCATTTACTCTGAAACCACAATTTTCACCATAGAAATAATTCAATTAATTCAACATGAAATGAGTATATAGGTTATCAATCTGATCAGAATTTAGGGGTGAGGAGCTGTAATGCAATCACTCCTCGACAGAAATTTGTTAAGGAGTGATGTCAATTTATTATTCTCTTGCTAGCGCATCAATGGGGTTCAATCTCGCAGCGCTGCGAGCAGGTAAAAACCCAAAGATCACGCCAATTGCTGTTGAACAAATAAATGCACTAATCAATGCAATTGGCTGAAAAGCAAATGTCCAACCAGGCAGCGCCATTTGAGCTATCACACTGATACCATAAGACAGCGCAATTCCCATTAATCCACCAATCAGACAAACTAATATCGCTTCGATTAAAAATTGCTGCATCACATCGCTAGTGCGGGCGCCAACTGCCATACGAATACCAATTTCGCGTGTCCTTTCCGTCACAGAGACTAACATGATATTCATCACACCAATCCCCCCTACAACCAATGAAATCACCGCCACTAGCGTCAAAAAGAGCTGCATAGTGCTCGTCGTTTTTTCTGCTGTTTTGACTAATGTATCAATGTTATAGGTAAAAATATCTTTCTTACCATGACGTAATGTTAATAAACGGGTAATTTGCTGTTCCGCAATTTTGGCATCCACTCCCTCTTTGACTCTCACAATAATGTTATCAAGATAAGGGCGATTTAAAATTTTGCTGTTCACCGTCGTATCAGGTAACCAAACAGATAAAGAATTCGTTGAGCCAAAAATAGATTTCTGCTCAGCCAGTACCCCAATGACGGTTGCTGGCATATTGCCTATCAATAATGTTTCACCAACCACATTTTTTTGATGAGGGAAAAAACGCCGCTTCGTATTTGCATCAATTACCACGACTTGAGCCCGACGTTCGACCATATCTGGTGTGAATCCCATTCCTTCGGAGAAATTTTCTGCATATACCTTAAAATAGTCACGTCCAACGCCTAATAATTGCGCTGGAGCATCTAAATTCCCGCGACGTAATCGTGTGGATTTAGAGAGTTGACCTGAAACTGCCTCAACATAAGGCTGTTGGGCGATCGCCTCCACATCCTCACTTTTTAATGATTGCCGATTTTGTGCATCATCACTGCCAAAATCTTCACCGGGGTAAACAGAAATGGTATTTGTGCCGATAGCTTTAATATTGTTGAGCACCATTCCTTGCGCTGCATCACCAATAACCATGATCGAGACAACAGAAGCAATACCAATAATAATGCCTAACATGGTGAGTAACGTGCGCATTTTATTTACAACCATCGCCCGCCATGCCATTAATAAAGCTTCACTAAACCGCCCATAAACTTGGCCTAGCGAAATCCGTCGAGGGGTATTTTTTTGTATAGGCGTTGGTTTAATAGCTGCAACCGTACCTGAATCACTGAGGATTTCGCCGTCTTTGATTTCAATAATACGCTCCGCCTGTTGGGCAACTTTAGGGTCATGTGTCACGATAATCACGGTGTGACCTTGAGCGCACAGGTCTTTAAGGATTTTCATCACTTCTTCACCCGAGTGGCTATCCAGTGCACCCGTCGGCTCATCGGCAAGGATCACTTGCCCACCATTCATCAAAGCACGTGCGATACTCACCCGCTGTTGCTGACCACCTGATAGTTGACTTGGCCGATATTCAACACGTTCACCTAAGCCAAGTTGACTAAGTAGTTCAATTGCTCTTTGACGACGTTGTGCTTTACCAGCACCTGCGTAAACAGCAGGTACTTCCACATTTTGCTCAGCGGTTAAATGACTCAGCAGATGATAACGTTGAAAAATAAAGCCAAAGTGTTCTCGACGTAATTCAGCAAGTTGATCATCATCCAGCTGTGAAATATTTTGTTGTGCAACAAAATACTCTCCCTCACTCGGCTTATCTAAACACCCAATGATGTTCATCAACGTGGATTTGCCTGAACCGGATGCACCGATAATCGCCACCATTTCCCCTGCATTTATGGTTAGCGATACCTCTTTCAGAACAGTGATTTCGCTTTCACCCGCAGGATAACGTCGAGTAATACCTTTAAGCTCTAGTAAAGCGGACATATTAGCTCTCCGTAATACGACCGGTGACGACCTGCTCACCCTCTTTAAGCCCTTCAACCACTTCGACTTGAACGTCATTACGGCTATTTATCTTAACTTGGCGTTTTTCAACTTTTTCACCATTAAGTACCTCCACCTCATAAACTTGTGGAGAGACTTCATCCCCCAATGCAGACAGTGGTAAAAGAAGGACATTTTTATGCGATTCTAGATCAATCTTGATTTGTGCTGTCATTTGTAATTTCAGCAAATGCTGTGGGTTCGGGACTTCAAAGCTAGCATAGTAAAAAATGGCATCATTAATTTTTTCGGGAGTAGGTAATATATCTTTAAGAACGCCGGTAAACCGTTTATCAGGCGCACCTAAAACCGTGAATGATGCCGCTTGCCCTGGTTCTAAATAGATCACATCCGCCTCTGAAACCTCCGCTTTAACTAACATAGTATTCATATCAGCTAAGGTTAAAATCGTTGGCGCTTCCTGAGCTGCGATCACAGTTTGCCCCTGCAATGTTTTAATAAAGGTGACAATACCGTCCATCGGCGCCGTAATCTGCGTATACTTTAGATTGGTTTTCGCCGTATCTAATGTCGCTTGATTACGTTTAATTTGCGCTTGGTACGTTGCAACCCGCGCTTTTTTAACTTCCACATCTGTTTGCGCTTGATCCAACTCCTGTTTAGAAACAGCTTGTAATTTGGATAAGCTTAACTGGCGCTGGTAGGTCACTTCAGCCAGACGTAACTCTGATTTGGATAATGCCAAATTTGATTCTAATTCATGGATGGTTTCTTGGGCTTCAGTGACGTCGTTTTGTGCCTTCTGAGGATCAATCACTGCCAACAAATCACCTCTTTTAACTTTGTCACCTTCTTTCACATATAGAGTCTGCAATTGACCGCTAACTTGTGCCCCTACATCAACCTTACGTACTGCATCCAGTTTACCTGTCGCTTGTACTTGCTTGTCTAAGTCACCACGTGTTACAGCAACTGTTTGGTAAACCTCTTTTTTTTCACCACCGAAAAAAAACAATGCAGCACCAAGCGCCAGAAAAATAACCAGTATAGAAACTAGCCACTTTTTTCGTGAATGTGTTTTCATTTTGTACCTATATGATCAAAGAGAGAGGCTGCCCTCTCTCTAAAATATTGATATTCTAACAACTGGATATCCCCTCTTAATAAGCTTTTCCTCTCGCCAACCACGCCACTCGTGAGAACATACTTTTTAACTGTGAAGGTATAGAATCAGGCCCTAATTCCGCCGCTCGATTGACGGTGGCAATAGCAAGATCAGGTTTTGATGTTTTCGAAATTGCTTTAATAATCACCCTACGCGTCGAAACCTTTGCATTGTCAGGGATCCCCGCGATTTCATGATAAAGATGGCTAAAGCCTTCTCGATACAAAAAATGCTCCATATCAGGTGCGGGTAAACGCGTTAAGCGGTCTCTTTCTGTATCATGCATTTTTTCTGCATAACTGAGTGCCGTTGCCGCATATTTTTTACCCGCTTCGTCTCCATCAACCAGCGTATGCCATTCTATTCCCATTTTGTTAGCGAACTTTAATAAAGGCTTAAGACCACTTTGAGCAAACTCAATGACTTTAATTCCTTCAGTCTCAAAGTAATAATTACATTGGCGAGCTAACTCATTCATCAACCAAATCTCTGTTTCACCTTCAACCAGTAACCAACAACGGGCAAACATCGCTGATGGCCGATTAAAACGTATATGAAAAGAAATCTTGCGCACTTCCTCTGGCGATAAATCATTTTTGCCTAACCGATAGGCTGATACCTTTCCTGAGTCTCGAACTAAACGGCATAGATTTTCAATAGGAACCTGAGATAGCAATTCACCTGAGTTTGTGGTTGTGAGGCGTTGTAAAGAAAACAAATTCAATAGCCCCCATGCAATTGACAACATGATCGGGTGCAAACGTGTCTCAGGGTCTTCAACGATCACTAATGGGCGAGCATATTTATCCAGTTGTATGTTACCTTTTGATTGTAACAAAGAAGAAAACATACCTAATATAATTAAACGGATATTACGTTCATTCGGTTTAGCGACAATGCGACTAATATTATCGAGTGCCTGCCAGCCTCTTCGCCGTGGTTCCTGCTTAATTGTAGAACGATGTTCTTGAAATATATGAGTGCTTTGCCCCGCAAAATAATGGCTAAGCAATTGCTGCATCGCATCAATCCCTTCAACCAGTTCATCATCACTCAATCGCTGTGGGTTATTGATCAGTGCACGAGTCAAATCTTCCATACGTGAATTAAATACATCGCGGATCTCTTTGTCGCCAGCAACCAAGGTTTCAGGGTTTAAGGTATTAAGAAAACGTGCATCGCGCAGTCGAATAACGGGGTAAAGACGGATAATTTCTTTAATGTATTTACCCACATTATCTAGCGATAACTTATTACCACCTGCATTCAAAAAGTTGCGATCCACACTGATCGTGCCATCTTCTTTCATTTCGGCACTCACACGATAAAAAATATGCTTTAAATCGTCATCATTGTCGACCCAAACAGAAGTGAGGTTACGAAAACGATACGAGCGATGGCGACCGGGACGATCCTCACAAAATTTAAGCACGATTTGTAATGAGCGAAATCGAGAAGCATCATCCCCCATTGGATGATGAAAATCATGTTGATTAAATTGATAATTTTCTTGCTCAGGCGAAAGTAGAATAGTCAGTGCATCCAAAAGACTCGACTTTCCCCATGAATTTTCTCCCACTAAAACCGTGTTCTTATTTAGCGCTAATGAGAGCCGGTTAATCCCTCTAAAACCGTATATTTCCACACGTTCCAGATACATACACCCTCTCCTTGCTATGATCTATTTTGAAAGCTTACCTTATTAACTGCTTACATGACTATAAGAGCGAACAAAAATTAAATATATTTACCTCAACATAGCCAACCATATTGAGCATCCATTCTTAGTGTTATAAAATAGTTAAACTTTATTTTTTAGTTTTTTTATCCTATTTTTTATCGATAGACAGCAAAAAAAACGACATCGTAATTAATGCGATTCAATAATTGATGTCAAACAATAATTGATATCAAAATAGTAACGAAAGAAATTATTCTAATAATTTATACTCCAAATCATTCGAGCTGTAGCTAACGTGCGACATCAGCGGTACTACAACTCGAAGTATAGTGAGTGTAATAACCCCTTGTTAATGGGATAAGTTAAAGGATGCAAAATGTATTCAGGATTACTCATTATTTTACTACCGTTAACGCTAGGTTATCTTATCTCCATCAAAAATAAAAAGATCCTAGATGTTGTACATCGCGCCTTAAACTCAATGGTGTATATCATTCTATTTTTAATGGGGATCACCCTCGCATTACTTGAAAACTTAAGTGCACATTTATTTTCAATTTTAATTTATGCATTAACATTCTTTGTATGCATATTTTCACTTAATCTTATTTCATTGTTGCTCTTGGATAAGTTCGATCCTTGGAAAATTCCAAAACATAAACAAGAAAAACCCCCTTCACGCATTAAAATGGTTCTCGAATCATTACAACTTTGTGGGGTGCTCCTTATTGGCTTCTTCGTGGGTTTGACTGGGTTTAAATTCCTTCATTATGCGGATAAAGGTAGCCAAATAGCCTTGATGTTGTTGCTATTGTTGGTTGGCATTCAGTTACGCAACAGCGGCATGAGCCTTAAGCAAATTTTAGTTAACCGACGAGGTACTACGATTGCATTAGTGATGGGAGCTAGCGCACTAGTTGGGGGAGCAATCGCCGCTTTCCTGTTAGGGATCCCCGTAAAAATGGGGTTAGCGCTTGCTTCGGGTTTTGGTTGGTACTCCTTAACCGGTATTGTATTAACCGATGCTTATGGGCCAGTGATGGGCAGTGCAGCATTTTTTAATGATCTCGCACGTGAATTAGCGGCCATTATGTTGATCCCTTTAATTATTAACCGTTATCGTTCTACGGCATTAGGGATTTGCGGCTCCACCTCTATGGATTTTACTTTGCCTGTATTACAACGCAGTGGCGGCGTTTCCATCGTACCCGCGGCAATTGTTCATGGCTTCGTGCTCAGTTTAATCACACCAATTTTGATGGCCTTCTTTACGTAGTTATTCACAATCGCGATGAATCGATAACAAGTCCTAAAATGATGATATTTAACAGCGCTTTACATAAGTAGAATTTCAGTCACAATAGCGATAGGTGAGCGTAAAAACAGGAAATAAACATGAATGAACAACAGCGTATCTTAGTATTAGGTGCTAGCGGCTATATTGGACAAAACTTAATCCCTGAATTAATCAAGCAGGGTCATCAAGTGACCGCAGCAGCTAGACGGGTAGATTGGATGCTGTCACAAGGTTGGCAAGATACGCGGTGTATTTATGTTGACTTACAAGATCCAGAAACGCTAAAAGATACCATGGAAGACATTGATATTGTCTACTTCCTTGTTCATAGCATGGCCGATCAAGCAAACTTGATTGAGCGTGAACGTACAGCAGCTCGTCATGTCCAACAAGCTATCGATAATTCCAATGTTAAACATGTTATTTATCTAAGTTCACTTCAGCATGGCCACAGTTATTCACAACATCTGATTTCACGTCGATTAACAGGTGAGATTTTGCGTGAAAGCAAAGCCCCTGTTACGGAAATTCGTTCAGCAATCATTGTTGGTTCAGGTTCTGCTGCCTTTGAAATTATGCGTGACATGGTATACAACTTGGCTATCTTAACACCGCCACGTTGGGTTCGTTCAAAATCATCCCCTATTGCTCTGAGTAATATCCTGTTTTACCTGACTGAGCTCGCCAAGCTCCCTGTCACTGAAAGTCGCATTTTTGATGCGGGTGGCCCTGAATACATGAGCTACCAAGAGTTATTTAAACGTTTTATTAAAGTCAGTGGCAAGCGTCGATTACTGATACCAATTCCTATTCCAATCAGTATGATCTCAGTGCATTTTATCAGTTTGATCACCTCCGTTCCGCCGTCAATCGCCAAAGAGCTGATCCAAGGCTTACAACATGACCTCCCTGCTGATGATAAAGCGCTGCGCGAATTGATCCCTCAAACCCTGATTTCATTCGATGATGCTGTTAAAACCACATTAGCTCAAGAAGCCGATGCCATTGATAATGCCGATTGGGGCTATGATCCTGAAGTAAGAAAGCGCTGGCGCCCAGGGTATGGCTTCTATCCGAAGCAAGCTGGTTTTACGTTAGGGACATCAGCAAGCACAGCATCTTTATGGCACACTGTTCAGCAAATTGGCGGTAAAGATGGTTATTTTTATGCGAATGCACTTTGGAAAACACGCGCTATCATGGATGACATGATGCTAAATAAGGTCAAATATGGCCGACCCAACCGCGAAGAATTACAACTCGGCGATGAGATTGATGGTTGGCGGGTCATTAATATCGAACCAAATAAACAACTTAGTTTATTATTTGGTATGAAGGCACCTGGATTAGGCCGTCTTACTTTTACCATCCATGATAGTGGTAGCCGACGTTCAATTGATGTGCGAGCGTGGTGGCATCCTGCTGGTTTCAGTGGTTTGCTTTATTGGTTCGCTATGATGCCTGCGCACTTATTTATTTTTAAAGGGATGGCGAGACGTATTAGCGAACTGGCTTTTGAACGAGATAAGCAACTCGCTAGCCAGACAAAGGCAGAACAATTACCTGCTGAATAGTCAGGTTTTATACTCTGGATCATTCAAGATACAGTAGGCGAAAAACAAATTTTTATGCATCTATTATTGCATAAATATGCTTACGGGATTAATATCGGAGTCAGTTTAACAAGGTATTATTGGTAAGCATGAGCATTCAATTAAAAAATATAAACTGTTTCTATGGCTCCCATCAGGCACTTTTTGATATTAATCTAACCTGTCCTGCTGGTGAAACCATGGTATTACTTGGGCCTAGCGGAGCAGGAAAAAGTTCATTGCTTCGTGTACTGAATCTGCTAGAAATGCCACGTTCAGGATTACTTAACATTGCGGGTCAGCAATTTGATTTTGCCTCTACCCCAGATGCCAAGGCAATCCGAGCATTACGTCAAAACGTAGGAATGGTTTTTCAACAATACAATCTATGGCCACATTTAACGGTCATCGATAATTTGATTGAAGCACCATGCCGTGTCTTAAAATTGTCACGTCAAGAAGCAAAAGCAAAGGCGGAAAAGTTGTTAGAACGTTTACGGCTAACTCAGTTTGCCACGCGTTTCCCTTTGCATTTATCGGGTGGTCAGCAACAGCGTGTCGCAATCGCTCGTGCATTAATGATGGAGCCACAAGTGCTACTGTTTGACGAGCCTACAGCCGCATTAGACCCTGAAATTACTGCACAAGTTGTTGATATTATTCGTGAACTATCCGCGACGGGTATTACACAAGTGATTGTAACCCACGAAGTAGAGATAGCTCGTAAAGCCGCTAGCCGTGTGGTGTACATGGAAAACGGTCATATCGTAGAACAAGGGGATGCTAGCCATTTCACAGCACCTCAAACTGAAGCATTTGCAAACTATCTGTCACACTAATAGATATAGGATTAAGCAATGAAAAAAATTATATTAGCTGCACTACTTGGCGCTGTAACCCTATCTGCATCTGCCGCGGAAAAAGAAACCATTCGTTTTGCAACAGAAGCAACTTATGCCCCATTTGAGATGTTTGATAAAAACAACCAAATCGTTGGTTTTGATGTCGATCTTGCAAATGCAATTTGTGCAAAAATGGATGCAACTTGCACATTCACTCATCAATCGTTCGATAGTTTGATCCCTAGTCTAAAATTCCGCCGCTTTGAAGCGTTGATGGCAGGTATTGATATTACGCCAGATCGTCAAAAACAAGTGGATTTTACTGATACTTATTATCCTAATTCAGCTGAATTTATTGCCATTAAAGAAAAAATCTCTTCCGTCGATCAGCTAAAAGATAAAAAAATTGGCGTGCAAAATGGGACTACTCACCAAAAATACATCATGGAACAGCACAAAGGTATGACAACCGTACCTTATGATAACTACCAATCAGCGATCTTAGATCTGCAAAATGGCCGTATCGACGCTGTTTTTGGTGATACCGCAGTTGCTGATGAGTGGTTAAAAGCGAAAGGCAACGAAAACCTAGCACCTGTTGGTGAGAAAGTGACTGACCCACAATACTTTGGCATCGGTTTAGGTATCGCTGTTCGTAAAGGCAATAAAGAGTTGTTAGATAAAATGAATAAAGCATTAGCTGAAGTTAAAGCTGATGGCACTTACGACGTTATCTACAAAAAATGGTTTGAACAATAATCGATATAGTTAATGAACAATTTTCTTTTTCTAACAAGTGCCGCCGGTTTAACCGTCGGCCTTGCTGTTTCTGCTCTAATATTGGGCCTGATCCTCGCGATGCTATTTACCGCATGGGAATCCGTTCGTTTTAAACCCATCGCCTTCTTAGGTACTTGTTGGGTGACATTAATTCGCGGGTTGCCAGAACTGCTGGTTGTCTTATTTGTCTACTTTGGGACATTACAGCTGATCAATCTATTAGGCGATGGCATCGACATTAATTTAGGTTTTTGGCAAACCACCTTACAAATTGATCCCAGTATTTTCTTTGCAGAAAGTGGACAGTTTGATTTTACCCCATTTGCCTGTGGTGTAGTGGCATTAGCCCTGCTGTATGCATCGTATGCTTCACAAACATTACGCGGTGCATTGAAAGCCGTTCCTTATGGCCAATGGGAAGCCGGTTTCGCACTTGGTCTAACTAAACGAACGATTTTCTTTCGTTTTATTATGCCGCAAATGTGGCGCCATGCCCTACCCGGTTTAGGGAACCAATGGCTGGTACTATTAAAAGATACCGCACTGGTTTCTTTAATTAGCGTAAATGATTTGATGTTACAAACAAAAACCATTGTTAATCGTACTCATGAGCCTTTTACATGGTATGCCATCGTTGGGCTAATCTATCTTGCAATTACTTTATTAAGCCAAGTTATTCTGAAACGAATTGAATTGCGTACAACCCGTTTTGAGCGAGGTGGATCGCAATGATTGATTTGATTTTAGAGATACTACCTGGTTTACCAACTAGCTTGTCTTTGACCTTTAGTGCATTGCTTGTCGCTTTTATATTGGCCATCTTGTTTACACTAATATTGTCACTCAAAACACCGGTTATTTCACAAGCGGTCAAAGTATACATCACGTTGTTCACAGGCACCCCACTACTGGTTCAATTCTTCTTAATTTATAATGGGCCAAGCCAGTTTAAATCTTTGCAGAACTATCCCATGCTGTGGGACTTTATCTCAACGCCTTGGGTGTGCGCGATGATCGCTCTAGCGCTTAATAGTGCTGCTTACTCAACGTTACTCTTCCATGGGGCAGTAAAAGCGATCCCTTCAGGACAATGGCAATCATGCCAAGCACTAGGGATGTCTAAAGCACAAACAATGCGAATTATTTTGCCTTACGCATTTAAGCGCTCTTTGTCATCTTACTCAAATGAAGTCGTATTAATTTTCAAAAGTACTTCGCTCGCCAGTACGATAACGATGATGGATATTATGGGTTACAGCAGCCAAGTCTTTGGCCAAACTTGGGATGTAATGGCGTTTGTTGCCGCAGGTATCATTTACCTTGTCGTCAACGCAATCTTAACCATTATTATGCGACTTATCGAACGCAAAGCGCTGGCTTTTGAGCATAGAAATTAAATTTGAACCTGCATCATTTAAAAGGCTTGTATTAACAAGCCTTAGGTTGCTGACGAAGCGGGATAAAAACGTGGTTTTTCCCGCTCCGTGTTATCAGCCGAAAATCGATAAATTGATTTTCCTTATTTATTTCAAAACCCCGAACGACTGCTGCCAAACATGATATGTTTGTCAACAGTCTGCGGCTTGTATTAACCAGCCTTTTTATTATAGATCCAAACATATATCATTAAATAATTCATGTACATAAGTTACGTGAAATCTACAAGATGAAGAAGGATTCTGCTTTATAGTTAAACCTATATATCTTTAACAAATAAGGTTTAATTATGCCAAACAAAAAAATAAACTACTCAATAAAATTTAATCAATATCAATTAATAGAATACTTTCATAAAACCCCCTCCAATGAATTTACAAAAAAAATTATTGGTATAGAAAATATTAATTATACCGATGGAGGGCTATGTTATGGGCTAACTGATCGATTCCTTGTTAATGTATATCAAAACAACGAAATTAACTTTATTAAGGAAATCATAAATATATTAAACGTTGTAACTTCCCTCAATAAGCAAACCTACCCTATGAGTTACAATCAAAAAAAATTTATTTCCTATTATAATGCACATCTCAATGAATTATTTCATAAAATATTTCGTTCTCAATTTAATCAAAATATTTCGATTGATATCAAGAATACTATATATCAATTCAAATATCCGTCCATTCATGAAAATGAAAATATAAATAATTATATAGAGAGGGTGATCGATGAAAACATCAAAAAACTTTGCCAATCAAAAAAAATATTAATACCTTACTTCGATGAAATAAAAGTACTCATTAATAAAATAAATAACTCTCTTCAATCTAAAGCCTTCAATGTATATACAATAAAAAACTACCATGATAACTTTTCAATACTAGTCGAAAAAAATAAGACATAATTGTTTTAACTCTAAAAAGAAAGATCTCTTAGTTAGTAAAATAGAGCTTTTCTTTCATTTTATAGGCCAATATTTTTCTCGCGAAATCATAAGTAAAACTGAGTTTAACAATAAACTTGAGAGTGTATGCTATAATAATCAACCTATTAACTTCAGTCTTTATGATTCGATATTTAATAAAGAAATAATTTCATTAAATAAACTAAAAAAAATGGTTGAAAAAAACATTTTAAAAAATCGCGTGTTAGCATGTGACGTATGTAATCGAGATCATGCGATGGCGATTATCGCAAAACCTTTAACCAACTGTAATCAAACAATATTTGAGTTTTTCGACCCTAATAAAGGTGTATTTATCACAAAAAATAAATCTGATTTTTTTGAGTTATTAAAGAAAATCATCAATAAGAAAAACAGTAATTTCTTAATAGATAAAGACGGTGTAAGAAAAATAGAAATAACAAGAAAATTTATTATTGATAAAAACCCAAAAAATAAAATTATCTGATTTGATCATTATTAAATAAAGTCACTTAGATTTAATTAGTGACTTTATTTTTACTAACCATCTCTCATTAGTAGAGTTAATACTTCATAATGAGCAGTATGCGGAAACATATCAAACAATTGTACCTTCACAACCTGATATCCCGCTAATCGCTCAATATCTTTCGCCATCGTTTGTGCATTACAGCTCGAATATAAAATATAGTCAGGCTGCATCGTTGAAAGATATTCACATAAACTTTCACCAATACCACGTCGTGGTGGATTAATTAACACTAACTGAGGGATATCGCCTTTATTGGTCGCAAACTTTGTAGAATCTAAAGCTTGGAACTCCACATTCTGTAATCCCAGCTCGCTAGCCGACTGTGTCGCACTGGCAATCGCAGGAGCACTAATTTCAATCCCTGTCAGTTTAGTATGTGTCTCCGCACAATGTAGGCCAAACCCCCCAACGCCACAGAATAAATCCCATAGGCTGGTAATATTTAAAGCCCTTACCCATTCACGAGCCGTTTGATAAAGCTTTGCAGCTACTATCGGATTGGTTTGGAAAAAGCTCTTAGGCCGTATAAATAACGGAACTTGGTTAAATTCTTCACGCAACGTTTGCTGTGCAGTGAAAAAGATCTCTTGCTCACCCTCTAAAATAGCCATATGAACGGGTTGTATATTAGCGGTGACAACAACTAACTGTGGAAGTTGCTGTTGTAGCCAAGGCAACGCGTTTTTCAACTGTTCAACTTTCTTTTCTGAACGCAATACAAAGCGCAGCATAAATTGCCCTGTGTGCTGGCTTTGAGTCAATAACAAGTATTTTAATTCGCCGCGCTGACGTTCAATGTTATAGGGTGTTAAACCTGCGCGAGCAATAAACGGTTTCAATACATCAAATACAGCTAAAAAGCCCGATGTGTATAACGGACATTCAGTCAAACTAACTGGTTGGCCAGAAGAATTTATGATCCCGAATATAGGCTTCTCAACACTACCACTTACCACCATTTTGGCTTTGTTACGAAACCCTTGCTGTGGGCTAGCAACCGCAGGGTGAAACACTGAAGCAGATAACGAAGGCAATAAAGCAGACAAATTTTCTTGTTTTAGTTGAAGTTGTTGTTCTACCGAAAACTCAAGCCACTGGCAAGAATGGCATTCTCCCACCTGATATTTTTCACAATACATAATTTAAAAACTAATGAATAATTATAGAAGGATTATCATCAACTTCAGGATCGGTCATTTCTTCCTCAAACTCATCTTGGTTTGAATAAAGTAAATTATTACTATAGATTTCAAACACGATTGAGGATATTTGTTCTTCAGCTTGCTGTAAAAAATGACTAAATTGGCGATAGGTCATCCCTGCTTCAAGTGAAAATGATTGGCTAACAATTAATTTAGGCAAATTTTCATTATTGATCTCAAGGAAAACTTTTGCAGTCAATGAACTCGCGTTAATTTGGCTAATGTTAGCAACTAAGGTGATGATCGCTGTCGGTTTTAGCTCTGCTAATGCAGAAAGAACTAACACATTATTGATGATGTCTAGTTTTGCATCAAAGATACCATCAATATTTTGCATATGAGGTAAATGCAGTGCAGCACAAGAATCACACTCGAAATAGGATGTTTTGAGTTGATCTAGCCATTCACGTAATTGTGAAATGTCAGGGTAACAAATAGTATCCATGGGTTATAACCTTCTTCAACTCAAAATGATAACCAGTAAAAATGAACCTGTTCTAACTAACACTTTTAAGATGAGTTAGAAAAGTGGGCAATTTTCACACATTGACTGTGAAAACACCAGTAAAACCATGTTCACTCCCCCTTTTCATCCTTTTTATCATTATCACTAGGTTTTTGCTTTCTACCCGGCCTAGCTGTTTTTTCATTGTCGATACCTAAAAAACTTAATCCATGGATCGCTCGCCAAACAATATTAATTGTGGCTGGGATCAAACAGCCAATACCAACCATCACAATCGCAATCAGAGCCCCTTTTTGCATCAAAGGTTCTGGTAGCTCTAGGTAACCATTCATGGCTAAAAGCACCACAATCAACAGCGCAATACCAATCCCTTCTAAAATCAAAATAGGCTTCGGTAAGTCTGATAGTGAACGCATTTGCCGCTGAGGCTTGTTACTCATGGTATATCCTTTTATTCAACATTTACTCACGATACTTCAAATTGCAACCTTTTACAGTGAGTGATAGCGACCGCGTCTGTTCGCACCAGCCCTGTACTCATGTATGTGCTTACTGTTTGATCCGCAGGCCGCCTAGCTGCACCTCGAATTATTTAGATCGGATAATCTTTTTTAAGATTATAAACCAGACCGATACCAACAAAAGGAAAAATCATCTTTTATTTCTGATCCGTTATAGGCATAGTAGTGGGCATTGTGAAAAAAATACGAGAATTTGTTATATAGGAGATACTATGTACACTGTAATTTTTGGTCGCCCTGGCTGCCCATACTGTGTTCGCGCTAAAGAACTCGCTGAAAAACTCAAAAATGAACGTGATGATTTCGACTATCGTTATGTAGATATCCACGCTGAAGGCTTAACCAAAGAAGATCTGTCAAAGACCGTTGGCAAAGAAGTCCAAACCGTTCCACAAATTTTCATTGATGAAAAACATATCGGTGGCTGTACTGATTTCGAAGCTTACGCGAAAGAGCACCTCGATCTGTATAAATAAGCAACACGTCGCGGCTCATCTTTTCATGTTGAGCCGCTTAATTTGTTCAATTCGTGCTACTTCCTACCTAAAGTAAAAAATAATGCAACTTTTTTTTCCTACTTGCGAACTTTCTTATATAAGAGGGGTCTTAATTTATGCCACTGCTTTTCTTTGATGTCCCCATATTGAGGAGCCCGATAGCCAACTATATGTTTTATCGCTATCGGGTTTTTTGTTGCCTATACAAACTCAACTGAGTATCACTCACCTTGCAAAGTGATGACTAACCTACGCTCACCACCATAATTACGATGCTCACAAAGGTAAATTCCCTGCCAAATCCCCAAATTTAATCGACCGTTTGTTATAGGAAGTACTAAACTCGCGCCTAAAATACTGCTTTTCAGATGTGCAGGCATGTCGTCACTCCCTTCATAATTGTGTTGGTAATAAGGTTCGTTCTCAGGGATCGCATGATTAAAAAAACTTTCAAAATCTTGCCTCACCGTATAGTCCGCATTTTCATTGATGGTAAGTGAGGCTGATGTGTGTTGAATAAATAGATTCAATAGCCCTATCTTGATCTGCTTGAGCTCAGGTAAGTGATGTAAGATTTCATCAGTAATCAAATGGAAGCCTCTTTCTTTTGCTGTTAACCTTATTTCTTTTTGGATCCACATAAGCACTCCTTAAAAAACCTAAATATTTTTGTTAATTATCTATTGAGTAAATCATTAACAAAAAGTAAATTCGCCCCTTTATACTCTAAATACTTCAGGGTGCAGCTAGACAGCCTAAAGTTCAGGCAGCAAGCACATACATGAGTACAGGGCTGCTGCGAACAGACGCGGTCACTATCACTCACTGTAAAACGTTGTAACTTGAAGTATAACGAGTATTTAGGACAAAGGGACTTTACCTGTTATGTGAGAAACTCTACTCTCTCGCTTTAAGTCTTAATTTTCACCCATTTTCCGAGGTACATTACCGTGCTGGAACAATTCAATCTGGATTTGTTTAACCTGATCAATGCAACCCCTGAGTCTGCAAGTGGCACCATTGCATTTGCCACAATCATAGCTAAACGCCTGATCTTACTCTTTCCACTATTTACTGTTGCCTGCTGGTTTTGGGGCGCAAAACCAGATATGGAGCGCCAAAGAGCATTTGTCTGTAAAACGGCTTATGCGTTAGTGATCGGCCTTGCTATTTCATGGCTAGTCGGTTTAATTGCACCTCATGATCGCCCTTTTGTGGTCGGTATTGGCACTAATTTCCTTGATCATAATGCAACATCTTCTTTCCCAAGCAATCATGGCACCATCGTCTTCACCTTTGTATTTGCATTCTTGTTCTGGTTAAGAACTTGGGTTGGTTTGCTAATGTTAGTTCCCGCAATTGCTATTGCTTGGTCCCGTATTTATCTGGGTGTTCACTGGCCACTCGATATGGCTGGCGCATTTATTTTAGGTATGATTGCTTGCGGATTAAGCCAAATCCTTTGGGCAATTGTTGGTTATAAAATCCAAGCACCTTTGACTCGCTTATATCACCTCATATTCTCCTCCCTTATACGTAAAGGTTGGCTTCAAGCGTAATTATTCAATAATTCAGAGCTGGTGATTTTTAATCCAGCTCTGAACTTTGCGTTGAATCAACATTTTGTTTTATTTTTTCATTCGTAAAATGAACAAAAAAGAACTTTTTCCGAAAAATAAATAACAGTAAATTAACAAATTTTTTGTAACGTTTTTTAATTATTTTTTTCTTCGCGAAATAAGTATTAGTTTTTAGTTTAATGAACTTTATTATTCATTAATGTATTTCCAATAAAAAAACTAAAAAAATGATAACTAATCACCCGATGAATCACTGCCAAAAATGAAACAAAACAATTAAAAATCAACAATATAAAACAAAAAACAAAACCATGCCGTGCATTTTTATTCAGTAATTCTTTTTAAAATTAATTTATTTTAACTATATTTATTTTTAATAGCATCACTTCATTAACATAGTAACATTGCCCTCTTTAAATATAGATAAACATATAACTCCTTATGACTGTCTATTTTCTATCAGGATAAATAACACTATTTCCATTCACCTTAAGGTAAATTTTTTAACATTTTTATAAAAATCGATAAATAGCAATATTTAGGACATTTTTCTCTTTTGAGAGTATGATCACGGTGATTTCTACTAAAAATATGTACATTTGCACCCTCAAAATCGGTTTATCAAATTTACATATAAAATTAGCAAAACTGATTGAAAATAAATCTACTCTCAGTTTTATATTTATTTCCAATCAGATTGTTACGTAGATACAAAAGACTGCACATTATATTTGGCGATTATTTGTTCGTACCAAAAGATTAAAACACCAGTGAGGTTTTTACCTTCACGGGGTGCCTATTTTTTGACTTTTATTTCGGAGACTATTATGGATACAACTCGAGTTGGTTCCATCGATAAAACAGCCTCGCAAACTAGGGATGCTCGCGCTTGGCGTAAAACTGACACAGTATGGATGCTGGGCTTATACGGTACAGCTATCGGCGCTGGTGTACTGTTTTTACCTATCAACGCAGGTATGAGTGGATTACTGCCAGTTCTACTGATGTTGGTCTTAGCATTCCCTATGACCTTTTTTGCTCACCGTGGGCTGACTCGATTCGTGCTTTCTGGCTCAAAACCAGAAGGTGATATCACTGAAGTCGTAGAAGAACATTTTGGCCGTACCGCAGGTAACTGGATCACCCTACTTTATTTCTTCGCTATCTATCCAATTCTGTTAGTTTATGGTGTATCTATCACCAATAACGTGCATAAATTCCTAACTGAGCTAATGGGCTTTACTGCTCCACCACGCTGGTTATTAGCATTGGTGCTGGTTGGCGGGATCATGACAATTGTTTCTTTTGGTGAAAAATATATTGTCAAAGTGATGAGTATGTTGGTGTTCCCATTCATTGCAGTACTGCTCGCTTTCTCTCTGTATATGATCCCTCATTGGAATGGCGCGGTACTCGATACCTTAACCATGGAAGGCATCGCTGAAGCAGCTAAGCACAGCGGCGGTCAAAGCATTTGGGTCACCATTTGGCTAACAATTCCAGTAATGGTTTTTGCATTTAACCACTCACCCATTATTTCGGCTTTCTCTGTTGCTAAACGTGAAGAATATGGCGATCAAGCGGAGCAAAAATGTTCTCGTATCTTAGCATCTGCACATATTCTCATGGTGTTCACTGTCATGTTCTTTGTGTTCAGCTGTGTATTTACACTCTCTTCAGCTGATCTTGCTCAAGCAAAAGCACAAAATATCAGTATCCTTGACTATCTATCTGGTTACTTTGACCAGCCATTTATTAAGTTTGCAGCCGCAATTATTGCTTTCGTTGCTATAATTAAATCATTCCTTGGCCACTATTTAGGTGCTCGTGAAGGTTTCAATGGCTTAGTTGAACGTGCTTATCGCGCAAAAGGTAAAACTATTGATGTTCGCAAATTAAATCGTGGTACTGCTATCTTTATGTTAGTGACTACTTGGTTAGTTGCTACATTGAACCCTGGTGTACTGGATATCATTGAAAGCCTCGGTGGCCCAGTCATTGCTATCTTACTGTTCTTGATGCCAATGTATGCTATCAGTAAAGTCCCAGCAATGCGTAAGTACTCAGGTAAAATCAGCAATGTGTTTATTGTTATCATGGGATTAGTCGCTATCTCTGCTGCAATATACAAGCTGTTCTTCTAATCAGCCTTATAGGAAGGTGTGACCACTCCGGCGGTCATACCTCCCCTCCTCAAAAACGATGCCGGAGCACACGGCATAGCATGCCTTAAAAATTAAGACACTGTTACTATATAGGAAGCGCTGAATATGATTAGCGTATTTGATATCTTCAAAATCGGTATCGGCCCATCAAGTTCTCACACCGTAGGACCAATGAAAGCAGGTAAGCAATTCGTTGAAGACTTGATCCAACAAGACCTACTCACCTCAACCACCCGTGTTACTGTCGATGTGTATGGTTCTTTATCATTGACTGGTAAAGGACATGCGACGGATATCGCAATTATTATGGGTCTTGCAGGTAACTTGCCGGATACTGTTGATATTGATGCTATTCCCAACTTTATTCGTCATGTTGAACAAAGTGGTAAATTACTACTCGCTCAAGGCCAACATGAAGTTGATTTCCCAGCTAAAGGCGGTATGAATTTTCATTCCACCAATTTGCCTTTACATGAAAATGGTATGACCATTACTGCTTATAATGCAGACAAAAGCATTTATAAGAAAACCTATTATTCTATTGGTGGTGGCTTCATTGTCGATGAAGAGCATTTTGGCCAATCTGATGAGCAATCTGTACAAGTCCCTTATCCATATAAATACGCAGCCGACTTACAAAAGCATTGCAAGGAAACAGGGTTATCACTTTCAGCTCTGGTGATGCAAAATGAGTTAGCGCTACACAGTAAAGAAGAAATTCATCAATACCTTTCCGATATATGGAATGTAATGAAAGCAGGTATTGAGCGTGGCGTCACGACAGAAGGGCTATTACCCGGCCCACTACGTGTACCACGTCGTGCAGCTGCGCTACGTCGTCAACTCGTTACTAGCGATAACACCAATACCGACCCAATGGCAGTAATTGATTGGATTAATATGTTCGCATTAGCAGTGAATGAAGAAAATGCTGCGGGAGGTCGTGTCGTCACAGCCCCAACTAATGGCGCCTGTGGCATTATTCCAGCGGTACTCGCTTATTATGACAAATTTATTCGCCCAGTTAATGAAAACTCGTACACTCGCTATTTCTTAGTTTCTGGTGTGATTGGTTCATTATATAAAATGAATGCATCAATTTCGGGTGCTGAAGTTGGCTGCCAAGGTGAAGTCGGTGTCGCTTGTTCAATGGCTGCTGCGGGCCTAGCTGAATTGATGGGTGGTAGCCCTGAGCAAGTTTGTGTAGCTGCTGAAATCGCCATGGAACATAACCTTGGTTTAACCTGTGACCCTGTAGGTGGCCAAGTACAAGTTCCTTGTATTGAACGCAATGCGATTGCTTCGGTTAAAGCGGTTAATGCGGCGAGAATGGCGCTACGTCGTGTCAGTGATCCACGTGTTTGCTTAGATAAAGTGATCGAAACCATGTATGAAACCGGTAAAGATATTAATGCAAAATACCGTGAAACTTCACAAGGTGGCTTGGCGATTAAATTAGCACACTGCGAATAACCGATAAAGAGGCCTACAATTTAAATAGGCCTCTTTAATATTTAATTAATGATGACTACACAACCCTATCTGCCACGAATGAAAAAGAGCTTTCAATATTTCTACTGACAGATTCAATCCCTTCTTGAACCACACCTTCTGTTTTACTAATCAATGAACTCATAGATTCTGATATTTTGCTCACAACTGAATTTTCCACGCCATCAGCATGAACATTAATTTCTGTATTAACGACCACTGACTGGCTATTACTATCTCCAGCTTTGATTGTACCTGCATTAATACCTGAGTTTCCTGCGTTACCTCCCACTACTTTTGCGGGTTCGACTTCTGTCAGAGAAATGGCTAGTTCAGTCATCTGATGACTCATTACATCCGTCGATATTTCTGGTAACTCATTTTTACCTTCATTCGCTAATACCGTGATTTGTTCTAAAAGTTCATTTAATTTATGGCTAACCTCCTGACTTTTTAGGCTGTATTGAGTTTCCATTTCAGTTATTTTCAAGCTTAGCTCAGTAATTCTAGCCTCTCTTCTAGAAATTAAATCATAATTAGCTTGTAATTTTTTTTCTGCACCACTCAACTCTTTCTTTAAAGACTGGATTTCCTTATTTAAACTTTCTCTATCACATGTTTCATCGGCTAATTGCAATTCTATATCTGTAATTTTATCTTGTTTATTCTTAATACTGGTTTTCAGATCCTCTATTCGTTTAGTCGCTTTATCTAGTTTTAGATTAACATCATTAACTTTTAATTCTAGCTTATTTTTTTCTTGAATTACTGATTCTAATTGTAATGACATACGCTGAATATCTGAATCTTTTTTAGATACTTCAGCCATTAATGAATCTATTTTTTGGAGGTCACTCTTTATAGTTTCATTTAATTTTCTTATTTCTTCATTTTTTTCTTTTAAAATACTTTCATATTTTTCTTTATTTTCTACCGATAGTGAGGAAGCGTCTGATTGTTCTTCATCAAAACTTTTTTTAATTTCTTCGTAATTTTTTTTCATTTCTGCTAATTGCTTTTGATGCCCATCATAAACATCTACACAATTTTGTAGCTCTCGTATTGCATTACCCGCTTTAATATAAGAGTTTTTCGCATTCAAAGAACCAAATGCATTATTTGCCTTACCACCAACTAACGCATTATTATTAATACCATTATTAGTACTATCCCCGCCTTCTACACTACCGTTATTTTCCCCTCTATTTATTGCAGAACCTGCTTCAATAGTGTTGATATTATGATTATTATTTATTGCTTCACCACCTTTAACTTTCCCATTTCCCAATCCTGAGTCATGAGCTTCCCCACCTTCAATAATCCCTTTATTGTGGCCATTATTTGTTGCATCACCACCAGTAGTAATATTTCCACCTAACCCCTGTTCTATTTGTTTATTTGATAATTGTGCTTTTCTTTCTTGTAATGTCATAAACATAAATAACTTTTCCTTTTAATATGCGGTATTAAAATCCATTTTTGCAAGAAAATCATTTAAGTATTAAATTAAAAAAACAAAAATAATTAAATACTGAACGATTAATTCAATTATCAAACTTATTTTTAATTATTGCAATTGTAGTTTGTCTGCAAATTTAAAATCAGAATATAATTTTTACGCATATAAAAAAGGCGCATTTAAAGCGCCTTCAATATATATACTCAATCAATGATTAACCGAAAATAGCACTCCACCAGCCACTTAGTGTTTTAACGATATAATCCCATACTCGACCAAAGAATCCAGCTTCTTCAACAGCTTCTTTTACTACCAGCGGACGCTGTTCAATAACTTGATCATTTAAGATAAAGTTTACCGTACCTACCGCTTGGTTTTTCGCTAATGGTGCTTCAATCGATGGATCTGTTAAGGTATAGCTGACCTTCAAGTTCTGTAACTGCCCTTTTGGAATAGTAATAGCCGTATCTTTTTCAACCCCAAGTGCTACCTCAGATTTATCACCAAACCACACGCGTTGTGTCTGTAATGTCTGATCTGCTTTAATTGGCGTAACCGTTTCAAAGAATCGGAATCCCCACGTAAGTAGTTTCTCACTTTCAGAAAAACGCACTCTATCACTTGGCGCCCCAAGTACCACTGAGATCAAACGCATTGGCCCATCAGTCGCAGATGCCACTAAATTATGCCCTGCTCCACTGGTATGCCCGGTTTTTACCCCATCAACATTTAGGTTTTGGCTCCACAATAAACGGTTGCGATTGGGCTGACGGATCTTATTAAAAGTGAATTCTTTCTCTTTATGCAATGCGTATTCTTCAGGCACATCACGGATCATCGCTTGTGCAAGAATGGCCATATCACGCGCGGTACTATATTGCCCCTCAGAATCTAGGCCATGCACCGTTTTAAAGTGGGTATTTGTCAGCCCTAATTGCTTAACATATTGATTCATCAAACTGACAAATGTGTCTTGGCTACCTGCTACATAATCGGCAAGCGCAATGCTGGCATCATTACCGGATTGGATCACGATACCTTTATTTAAATCTAATACCGAAACGCGATCTTTTGGCTTTAAAAACATCAAAGAAGAGCCTTTCAATACAGGGTTCCCTGTAGCCCATGCATCAATGCCAACCGTGACCATATCTTGTGGCGTGATCTTTCCTGCTTTAATCGCTTGTCCCACAACATAGCTAGTCATCATTTTTGTCAAACTAGCAGGATCTAAACGTTCATCAGGGTTCCCTGATGCCAATATTTTGCCGCTATCGTAATCCATCAGTACATAAGCTTTTGCATCAATCTGTGGAGCAACCGGCGCTTCCGCTGCGTAAGTATAACTACTTATTGCAAGCAAAAGGCCCAATCCACTTCCTAGATAACGCGCCTTTAGCGTGAATATTTTTCTGTCCATCGGTTACTCCTTTACAAATACGAAAACGGTTAATTCATTATTAATGTAGGACTTTTTACCCAATTTAGCTATATGGGGCAAATAAAGATTGTTGCTATCATACGATTTCATCTATCTTACTTGGGGTAAACAACGAAATATAAAATCATGGGGTAAATTATGTTAACTGTATGGGGTCGTAAAAACTCTTCAAATGTCAAAAAAGTCCTTTGGTGCCTTGAAGAACTCAATGTTGCTTATAACCAAAAAGATGTCGGTGGCCCATTTGGCGGGCTTGACACACCTGAATATAAAAAAATGAATCCCAATAGCACCATCCCAACTCTACAGGATGATGACTTTACCCTGTGGGAATCCAATGCCATTTTACGTTATCTTACGGAAAAATTTGATCAGTCTCACTTATTAGTCGCACAAGGTATTCAAGAGAGAGCAGCGGCAGATAAGTGGATGGACTGGGGTTGTGGCAGTTTATTCGACAATATCAAACAAATGATGAATAAAATTGTCCGAGTTCCTGTTGATGAGCGCGATCCAGAAACAGCTCGTGTCATCTATCAAAATATTGAAAAACTACTGACAATTGCTGATGATGCGCTCGCCAATCAGCCTTACTTTAATGGACAAAATTTTGGTATTGCAGATATCGCAATTGCACCCCTTTTCTACCCATGGCATGAAATTGTTACCGAGCGCCCTGAGTTTCCTCATTTAGAGCGCTGGTTTAACCAATTAAAAACGCGTCCGGCGTTTCAAAAAATTGTTCTTATCCCTTTGAAATAACTAGAGCCTGTTGGTCTTTGAAGGTGAATTTTTATTCGAATTAAAGACATTTTAGGCAAGGCGAGAGGTTCGCCGCCTAGTGACCTAGGCAAGAGCCTCTCAACGCAGCATCAAATGAGTGAAACGTTCTTTAATCGAACCCGTAGGGCAACATTCAAACATCATTTTTAACTCAAATCATAAAAAGTTGGTCTATTAAAATGATAGAGCAATTAATCAGGCTATTTTTTAATCTTTTATTGTTGTAAAAATCATCAGCAAAGATAAACAGGCTCTAGATACTCATAGGCATCTGCATTGGGTTTGGATATTGATATTCAAACCCAAGCTCTTCGCAGATAAGATTGCCGTTTACCACCTTACCTTTATCAACCTCAGTCTCTTCAATAAATTCAGGAAGCTCTAAATTCAATAATTGCGATGCTTGACGGTAAAATTGATTGCGTTGTGGATGTTCTGGAGCGCAAAGATTATAAATATGGCCACCTTGAGGCTGCTGAAGCAATAATTGGATCGCCGCGATTACATCATCTTGATGAACAATATTAACGGGTTGAGCTGCTCCTTTGAGGGATTTTTTACCTGCAAGGAAACGTCCAGCATGGCGATTTTCTCCAACTAAGCCCGCTAAACGTAAAATATCGACAGCAATATTAGGCAACCCATGTAACCAATCTTCCACGTCGATAAGTGCTTGAGCAGATGCGGTTTCCGCTTGCCTTTCACTTGATTCATCTATTTCACCAACGGCTTGCCCATAAACTGATGTCGATGACGTAAAAATGACGCGAGGAATGTGAAACGTGATTGCGGTATCAACCAATAAACTAATGGCTTCAACGTAACGTTCTACATTGACTTTTGACGGAGGAAGTAAGATCACTAACGCATTTGAATTCTCCATTAATTGCTGTAAGTCATCAGGCTCACACTCTAATTCAGCGGTTAACTGCAAAGGGTAGCAATCAATACCAATCGCACGTGCCGCAGCAACTCCGTCAGAAGTGGTCTTGGTTGCAGATACTTCAATTCCATCTTCTAATAAGGCTCTTGCAAGCGGTAATCCCAACCAACCTAATCCAATAATTGTGACCTTTTTCATCTATAACCACTCCCCACTCATAGACATTTATTTGCTATTAGCATAACGAAAAATCTTTTAACTTCCGAACCTATTATTTTTGCAATTATTCACTACGAAACTACCCACTACCAACAATTATTGATTATTTTGAAAAAAAGGGTTGCATTGTGATCACTAAATCGGATAGGTTGTTACCTAGTGAATGTTTAAGCAACTGACAAAAACTAACAATCTAAGTAACGGAAGCTATTATGAATCGTATTTCTCGCAATCATCATCACCATCATCCTGATTAGTCTTTCGGGCGATGTGTGCTGGAAGACGATCAACGACTCTTCCGGTGGCTGAAATGCGAAATAGAGAAAACCCTCGGAAGATAAACTTCCGAGGGTTTTTTTATTATTAATCAAAAAATTATTACAAGATAAGCAGGGTAAAATTATGTTAGACAAATCACGATTAAGAATTGCCATCCAAAAATCAGGTCGTTTGAGCGATGATTCAAGAGAACTGTTGGCACGTTGTGGTATTAAAATTAATTTACAACAACAACGACTGATTGCTTATGCAGAAAATATGCCTATTGATTTACTTCGAGTGCGTGATGATGATATTCCAGGACTGGTAATGGATGGCGTAGTTGACTTGGGGATCATCGGTGAAAACGTATTAGAAGAAGAACTATTAAGCCGCCTTGCACAGGGCAATACCCCTTCCTATAAAACACTGCGTCGCCTTGATTTCGGTGCATGTCGCCTCTCGTTAGCTGCGCCCCTCGATTTCAATTATACAGGTGCTGAATGTTTAAATGGTGCACGTATTGCAACATCCTATCCGCACTTACTAAAACGTTACTTCGATGAAAAAGGCATTCAATTTAAGTCCTGCTTACTCAATGGCTCTGTTGAAGTCGCTCCTCGTGCGGGCCTTGCGGATGCTATCTGTGATCTCGTCTCCACAGGTGCAACATTAGAAGCCAATGGCTTAAAAGAAGTGGAAGTGATCTACCGTTCAAAAGCCTGCTTAATCCAACGTGATGGCGAAATGTCTGCTGATAAGCAGCAATTAATTAACCGAATGATGACGCGTATTCAAGGTGTTATCCAAGCACGTGAATCAAAATATATTATGTTGCACGCGCCAAGTGAACGTTTAGAAGAAATCATTGCTTTGCTGCCTGGTGCGGAACGTCCGACACTATTGCCATTAGCCGGTGATCAAAATCGTGTTGCAATGCACATGGTCAGTAGCGAAACACTGTTCTGGGAAACCATGGAAAAACTCAAAGCATTAGGAGCGAGCTCCATTTTGGTTCTGCCAATTGAAAAAATGATGGAGTAATCGGCATGAAAATGGGATTTAACCAACCAATTCGCTGGTCTGACTGTAACGCTGATGAACAAAAAGCCTTACTCACCCGCCCCGCAATTGCTGCATCAGGTAATATTGAAAATGCGGTCAGGCAAATTATTGAACAAGTCAAAGCTGATGGTGATAACGCTTTAATTGAGTTAAGCCAACGTTTTGATAAAACGACAATTTCAACTATCCGTGTTTCAAGCGATGCCGTTGAACAAGCCGAAGCGCGTCTTAGCGATGACATAAAAGTCGCGATGAAAACGGCAATTGGTAATATCCGTCGCTTTCATGAAGCGCAAAAACCTGAAGTGATCCGTGTTGAAACACAATCAGGTGTCGTTTGCCAACAAGTCACACGACCCATTGATGCGGTTGGTTTATACATTCCTGGTGGTTCAGCACCATTACTTTCAACCGTGATGATGCTTGGTACCCCTGCAAATATTGCAGGCTGTCGACAAATTATTTTGTGCTCTCCACCGCCGATTGCTGATGAAATATTATATGCGGCAAAATTATGTGGGATCAGTGATATTTATCAAGTCGGTGGTGCGCAAGCCATCGCCGCAATGGCTTTTGGTACTGACAATATTCCTGCGGTTGATAAAATTTTTGGCCCCGGTAATGCCTATGTCACAGAAGCCAAACGCCAAGTCAGCCAGAGCCATGAAGGTGCTGCGATTGATATGCCTGCGGGTCCATCTGAAGTCTTAGTCATCGCAGACAGCCAAGCAAACCCCGCATTCACCGCATCTGACTTGTTATCACAAGCCGAACATGGCCCTGATTCACAAGTTATTTTATTAACCGATAGCGCAGAATTTGCACAACGCGTTATTGATGAAACTGAGAAACAGCTCGCGGTACTATCGCGTGCAGATATTGCTAGAGCAGCATTAAGCGCCAGCCGAGTGATCATCGCTGATTCAATTGAACAATGTGTTGCTATTAGTAATCGCTATGGTCCTGAACACTTAATTTTACAAATACGTAATGCAGATGATTTAGTCGATAACATAAGCAGTGCGGGCTCAGTATTTGTGGGAGATTGGTCACCTGAATCAGCCGGTGACTATGCATCAGGCACGAATCATGTGCTGCCAACATACGGCTATACATCGACATACTCCAGCCTTGGGTTGGCAGATTTTATGAAGCGCATGACAATACAAAAGCTGTCACCACAAGGACTATTAGGGCTAGCAACCACCATTGAAACATTAGCGCAGGCAGAAAGTTTAACTGCCCACAAAAATGCTGTGACCTTACGCGTCACCGAACTAAAAAAACAAAATCAGGAGTAAGTCATGAGCGAACTGTTTAAAGCAGCCAGTCTTGCGCGCAGCAATGTTAAAGAAATGACACCCTATATGTCTGCTCGTCGTTTAGGTGGTAACGGTGATGTTTGGCTTAATGCTAACGAGTACCCTACTGCGCCAGACTTTCAGTTTAATGAACGTAACCTAAATCGTTATCCTGAATGTCAGCCAGCCAATGTTATTCTTAATTATGCCGCTTATGCAGGCGTTTCACCCGAAGAAGTGTTAGTTTGCCGTGGTGCTGATGAATCAATCGAACTGCTGATCCGCGCATTTTGCGAACCAGGCAAAGATGCGGTGATGTTCTGCCCACCAACCTACGGCATGTACAGCGTGAGTGCAGAGACATTTGGTGTCGAGCAGAAAAAAATTCCTGCGATGCCTGATTGGTCACTGAATATCGATGCTATTCGCGACAATTTACAAAATACAAAACTGATTTATATTTGCAGTCCAAATAACCCAACCGGCAACATTATCGATAATAAAGATCTTGTTCAGGTGCTCGAAATGGCGGCTGAGCGTGCATTAGTTGTCGTCGATGAAGCTTATATTGAATTTTGTCCACAATACAGTGTGGCTAGCTGGATAGCTAATTACCCGAATCTTGTGGTACTCAGAACATTATCAAAAGCTTTCGCGCTAGCAGGGCTGCGTTGCGGTTTCACGTTAGCATCTGCTGATGTGATTGAAATCCTCCTAAAAGTGATTGCGCCCTATCCATTATCAACCCCAGTTGCCACGATCGCCGCACAAGCACTCAGCATCGAAGGTATTGCAACCATGAAACATCGCGTTGCCACTATCACGGATAATCGAATTGCGCTATCAGAGGCTCTCAGTGAGTTACCTATCGTCGAAAAGGTTTATCCAAGTGAAACCAATTATATTTTAGTGCGTTTTACTGAGGCTAATAAGGTATTTAAAGCCCTCTGGGATCAAGGCATTATTTTACGTGACCAAAGCAAACAATTGGGATTAACTAACTGTTTACGCATCACGATCGGCACAGAAATTGAAAATGTCCGTGTCATTGAAGCTATCGAAGCACTTTGCTAAATCTGAAAATAGGAAATACTCATGAGCCAAAAAATACTTTTTATTGACCGTGATGGAACATTGATCACTGAGCCACCTAGCGATTTTCAGGTTGATAGCCTCAGCAAATTAGCATTTGAAAAAGCGGTGATCCCAAGTTTACTGGCATTACAAAAAGCCAATTACCGCTTAGTCATGGTTACCAATCAAGACGGACTTGGTACGGATAGCTTCCCAACCGCTGATTTTGAACCACCACACAACTTAATGATGCAAGTTTTCGAATCGCAAGGTATCACATTTGATGAAGTGTTAATTTGCCCTCATAAACCTGCTGATAACTGCGAATGCCGTAAACCCAAACTTGGATTAGTTAAAAAGTACCTGACGGAAGGCCAACTCGATCTTGCGAATAGTTATGTGATTGGTGATCGTGAAACGGATCTCCAACTGGCCGAAAATATGGGTATTAAAGGTTTGCGCTATCAGCCTGAATCACTTAATTGGCAGGCCATTACCAAACAATTAACCCAACGTGACCGTCATGCACAAGTAGAGCGAGTCACCAAAGAAACCAATATCAATGTGGAAGTTTGGCTAGACAGAGAAGGTGAAAGCAAAATCAACACTGGTGTTGGCTTCTTTGATCATATGTTAGATCAAATCGCCACTCATGGTGGTTTCCGACTCAATGTCGAAGTCAAAGGCGACTTATTTATCGATGATCACCATACTGTAGAAGATACTGGTTTAGCACTTGGAGAAGCACTGCGTCTCGCATTAGGTGATAAACGTGGTATCGCTCGCTTTGGATTCGTTTTGCCAATGGATGAGTGCCAAGCACGCTGTGCGCTAGATATCTCAGGCCGCCCTCACCTTGAATATAAAGCTGAATTCAAATACCAACGTGTCGGCGATTTAAGCACAGAAATGATCGAGCACTTTTTCAGCTCTCTTTCCTACGCCATGGGCTGTACTCTCCACTTGAAAACCAAAGGTAAAAACGATCATCACAAAGCAGAAAGCTTATTTAAAGTATTTGGACGCACATTGCGCCAAGCTATCCGCGTCGAAGGCGATACATTACCAAGTTCGAAAGGGGTTCTGTGATGAACGTGGTGATTTTAGATACCGGTTGTGCCAACTTATCATCAGTGGCTTATGCGGTAAAACGTTTAGGTTACAACCCACAAATTAGCCGTGATACCAATACTATCTTACAGGCAGATAAAGTCTTTCTTCCTGGAGTTGGCACAGCAAGTGCAGCGATGGACCAACTCCATCAACGCGAGCTGGTGCCTTTAATTAAAGCACTGACTCAACCTGTTTTAGGTATCTGTTTAGGCATGCAATTAATGGGCAGTGTCAGTGAAGAAGGCAAAGAGCCGATCCCATTATTAGGCTTGATTGATAGCCCTGTGCAAAAAATGGATGCAAACGGTTTACCTGTCCCACACAGTGGCTGGAACCAAGTGAAACCGCTAGCTGGCCATCCACTCTTTAAAGGCATCAACGATAATGCTTATTTTTACTTTGTGCACAGCTATTCAATGCCAATTTCTAACCAAACTATCGCACAAACCCAATACGGTAACCCATTTAGTAGTGCGGTAAATCAAGATAATTTTTATGGCGTTCAATTTCACCCAGAACGCTCTGGAGTCGCAGGCTCACGCCTGATCCAAAACTTTTTGGAGATGTAATTGAGATGATCATTCCAGCTTTAGACTTAATTGATGGCAACGTTGTTCGCTTACATCAAGGTGATTATGCCAAGCAAACCGATTATGGCAACGACCCACTCCCACGTTTACAACAATATGAACAGCAAGGCGCTAAGTTACTACACCTTGTTGACCTAACAGGTGCTAAAGATCCACAAAAGCGCCAAATAACGCTATTAAAAAAATTACTCGCAGGGGTTTCTGTCCCAGTACAAGTGGGGGGTGGTATTCGCAGTGAAGAAGACGTCAAAGCCCTATTGGAAGCCGGTGCAACTCGTGTGGTGATCGGCTCAACCGCTGTCACACAACCTGAGCTTGTGAAAACATGGTTCGAGCATTATGGCGGCGAAGCGATTGTATTGGCACTGGATGTCCGTATCAATCAGCAAGGTGTGAAAGAGATTGCGATCAGTGGTTGGCAAGAAAACTCCAATTTATCTCTAGAGCAAGCGATTGAAATGTATCAGCCCTATGGCTTAAAACATGTGTTATGTACCGATATTTCTAAAGATGGCACTTTGACTGGCTCTAATGTCAACCTATATCAAGAAATCAGCCAACAATACCCTGATATTGCTTTACAAGCCTCCGGTGGTATTGGCTGTTTAGCTGATATCGCGAAGATCCCTTCATCAGGGGCTGCTGGGGTGATCGTCGGTCGCGCACTACTTGAAGGCAAATTTACCGTTGCGGAGGCAATCGAATGTTGGCAAAACGCATAATTCCTTGTTTGGACGTTCGTGATGGGCAGGTCGTAAAAGGTGTACAATTCCGTAACCATGAAATTATTGGAGATATCGTCCCTCTAGCTCAGCGCTACGCCCAAGAAGGTGCAGATGAACTGGTTTTTTACGATATCACCGCGTCATCTGATGGTCGAGTGGTTGATAAAAGCTGGGTATCAAAAGTCGCTGAAGTGATTGATATTCCATTTTGTGTTGCAGGTGGCATAAAAAGTGTTGAAGATGCAGCTCAAATATTATCTTTTGGGGCCGACAAAATCTCCATTAACTCCCCTGCGCTGTCCGATCCAACACTCATTAGCCGCCTAGCCGATCGCTTTGGAGTACAATGCATTGTTGTCGGTATCGACACTTGGTTCGATCAAGAAACCAATGATTATTTAGTCTATCAATTTACTGGCGATGAAAAACGTACCACCCAAACGCGTTGGAAAACGTTAGATTGGGTCACTGAAGTGCAACAACGTGGTGCAGGTGAAATCGTTTTAAACATGATGAACCAAGACGGTGTACGTCAAGGTTACGACTTGGTACAACTGAAAAAAGTTCGTGAAGTTTGCCAAGTTCCATTAATTGCTTCCGGCGGTGCTGGAGAAATGGTGCACTTCCTTGATGCCTTTGCCGACGCTGGCGTTGATGGCGCACTCGCTGCATCAGTGTTTCATAAGCAAATTATTAATATTGGTGAATTAAAGCAGTACCTTGCAGAAAATGGAGTTCAAATTAGAGTATGTTAACTAAACAACAATGTGACCAACTCGCTTGGCAAAAAGTCGATGGGCTAATGCCTGTCGTGGTACAGCATGCAACATCAGGTGATGTACTGATGCTAGGTTACATGACCCCTGAAGCGTTGCAAACAACCCTAGACAGTGGCAAAGTCACCTTTTACTCAAGAACCAAACAACGCTTATGGACGAAAGGCGAAACCTCGGGGAACTTCCTCAATTTAGTGGATATTTACCCTGATTGTGACAGTGATACTCTATTAGCTTTAGTGCAGCCAATTGGCCCTACTTGCCATAATGGTACCGAAAGCTGTTTTGCACCTGCGCAAACAGATTGGGGTTTCTTATTTGAGCTAGAAACATTATTAAAATCACGTAAAACAGCGGATCCTGAAAGTTCGTACACCGCCCGTTTATATGCAAGTGGAACCAAACGCATTGCTCAGAAAGTCGGCGAAGAAGGCGTTGAAACAGCACTGGCTGCAACGGTCAACGATCGCGCCGAACTGACCAATGAAGCCGCAGATTTGATGTATCACTTGCTGGTACTACTACAAGATCAAGAGCTTGATTTATCCACTATTATTAACCGTTTGAAAGAACGCCACCAATAAACGCCAAGGCAGCTCGTTTTTACGGGCTGCTCATCAAACCAAGTTGTATATAACCTCTGACTTGCTATCATTCTATCAGTCTGATTTAAAAGAAAAGAGGCATCATGTCAGAAAACATTATTTTTAATCAATTAACACAATTGCTTGATCAACATAATGCGAGATACCGTGTTATGGAGCATTCAACGGCAGGAAAATCAGAAGAAGTCGCTAAAATTCGCGGAACCCAATTGGGCCAAGGGGCAAAAGGTCTCGTGTGCCACGTCAAAGGCAATGGTATTCGCCAACATGTACTCGCCATTTTACCCGCTGATAAACAAGCAGATTTAAGTAAAATAGCCCATGCAATTGGTGGGACACGTGCATCACTTGCTAGCCCAAAAGAAGTCGATGAACTGACCCAATGCGTTTTCGGTGCCATCCCCCCTTTTAGCTTTCATCCATCACTTAAATTGATTGCTGATCCTCTATTGTTTGTACGTTTCGATGAACTCGCTTTTAATGCGGGAACACTTGAACGTTCAATTATTCTAAATACTGAAGATTATCAAAAAGTCGCAAATCCAACGCTAGTTGAATTTATCCGTATTGAAGAGTGAATGTAAAGCTGACTCAGTTTAAGTAAAAAGCACACAAGATATTATGAGGCTGCTACACTTAATAATAGCGACTATTGACTATTAAGGAGAATATAATGAGCTTATTCGATAAAGCAGAAAATAAAGCAAGAGAAGCCGCAGGTGCAGCAGAACAAACCTACGGTGAAGCAACAGGCTCCACAGAACATCAAATTAAAGGTTCAATACGCCAATGTGCAGCTCACGGCTGTGACACATTAAATAGTGCAGTAGATACAGTAAAAAATAACCCCCTCGCTGCTGCTACCGTTGCCGCAGGTATAGGTTTTGTGTTTGGCTACTTAGTCGGTAAAAAATAATTTTAAATACGCAAAAGGGAATGATGCATAATCATTCCCTATGAGTCATCGTATTATTGAGTTTGATATTTAATGAGTGCCGCTTTTAATGCTGCGATATCTGAACCACACAAATAAGGTTTTAAGGCAGTGAACTGCTCTTCTGGCCAATCATAGATTTTCATCTCAAGCAGATCAGCAATAATACCCGTCGAGAAACGTTGACCAATTGGTTTTGCAGGATTACCGCCTACAATAGTATATGGCTCTACATCTTTAACCACCACACTATTGGCCGCGATCACGGCTCCCTCACCAATATGGATACCTGGCATGATCATCGCTCGCATACCAATCCAAACGCCATCGCTAATCACTGTATCGCCTTTACCGATATAAGCGTCTTCAATATGTTCAAGAAAAGGATATAAACAAAACCAATCTATTCGATGAGTGTGGTTTCCCCCCATCAAAATCACGGTTTCACCTGCAATGCACACATAATCGCCAATATACAGTTGATCGACATCCCAAGCTAACTGCCAATCGCGGCTGCCTTCATCTCCAACCAAATAACGCACAACCGACTGCTCAAATCCATTATCCCAACAGTCGCTGTAATAGCTATGCTGCCCTTTAATATGGATATTTGGGTTCTGTACAACTTCATGAAGTAATTGGTATTTTGACCAATGTTTTTGATTCATGGTAACAATCCTGATTAGATAAGTTATTACCATAGAACGCTGTCTATGGTGATGTATTCGCGCTCAACAACACATCACCTTTAGCCACTCGAGGCTGCTTTAATAACGGGTTTATCACTGTTCCCCCTAAATCAACACAACATAAATTGCTCGCTGAGTAACTTGCTATACGTGGGGAACGATATGTACCATTCCCCAACTCAAACGATATTACTGATGAGTAGTAACTGCTAATTTTAAACTGGTATTTCGTGCTTTCAAGGCAATGACACAACCTAATAGCATCAACGCCGCTAATGCCCATTTCGCAGGTAGCATCGAATAAATCGCTAGCAAGCTTAATCCAGCACCAAGCGCCATTTGGATAAAACCAACTAATGCAGAAGCCGTTCCAGCTTCTTTCTCAAAAGGCTCTAAAGCATAACTCGTCGACGTCCCCATCATAAATGCAAGGCCTGTGCAAGCACAAGCAACAGGCAACATGTAAGCTAGCCAGTGATTTTGTAATGAGGCAGGCAATAAGGTTAAGCCCAATAATAGCCCTAAACATCCCACTCCCATAAAGAGACTACCGACTTTTAAACAATTCGGGCGACCAATTTTAGGAATGTAATAATTTGCGACATAACTTGCGAACATAATCCAAAAACCATTTGCGCCAAATGCTAAAGAAAACTGTAACGGTGTAAGGCCTGAATCCCCCATTAACACAACCGGAGAAAAAGAAACATATGTCAATACCATTCCCATACTACTCGCATTGACCAATGCAAATACCATAAAGTTTTTGTGGCGTAAAATATGCAGATAGTGATTCAGTTGAAGCTTCTTAACCTCTTTTAAGCTCTCGGGACGCGTTTCAGGTAAAAACGCCACCACCAGTACTAAAATCAGTAATGCATACAAAGCTAAAAACCAAAAAGGGGCTCGCCATCCCCAATATTCAGCAAGAAATCCCCCCAAAAGCGGTGCTAATGCAGGAACAATATTCAATGTGCCGTTTAAAAAACCAAATGCACGGGCAGCTTCAGTACCATTAAAACGATCACGTACACTACTAAAAGCGACAACCCCAGTACAACAAACAGCAACGCCTTGCAGTATTCTTGCTGCGATAAAAATTTCCGCTGTCGTGGATAAAGCAGCAATAGAGGAGCCAATGATATAAATTAAAATGCCAATAATGGCGATAGGCTTACGGCCATAGCGATCAATCAATGGCCCTGAAATTAACTGCCCTAGCCCAAAAATTAAAATAAACAACGCAATAGTTGATTGTATCAGTGACTCAGGAGAGCCTAACGCAATCGCAATCTCAGGGATCGTCGGTAAGTACAAATCGATCGCTAATGGGCTAAGGAGTACCAACAAAAGTAAAAGAACAAGAAATTTCCGCATAAAAATAAAGTGTTAGATTAATACACATCAAAGAATAAGTTAGGAAGCAGTACGCCTAATGCCATGACTGCAATAAAAAGCCGATTGGTAATTCTATCAAGATTATCAATCAAAGCTACCAGAAGACAACTATTTCCTCTATTGAGAGATATCAATTATGCCCAAATATTATTGATTAAAAATTTAATCAATATTGCACTGTTCTATTCAATATCTCTATTACTCAAAATGATAAAAATATTATTGCTGACGTTATAAATCGCAGATACAGCATCACTTTTCTTAATCGTCAGTCAGCAGTGTCTTTTTTATCTTTTTATTAGAGTGGAGGTTATTATGAGATATCTAACTATATCGCCAATATACATAAGTATATTGGGAACTCTATTCATCGCATCATCATTTCAAGTTAACGCTCATGGCTATGTGAGATTACCAGAAAGCCGTTCATACCAATGTAGCGTTGATAGCTATGATGGAACCGCCAAAACGCCCACCAATCCCAATTGCAAAGATGGTGGTTTATACGAACCTCAAAGTATTGAAACCCAAAAAGGCTTCCCTGAATCAGGCCCTCCTGATGGCAAGATTGCGAGTGGTGGTATAGAAAGATTTAGTGATCTCGATGAACAAAGCCCTACCCGTTGGAACAAAGTCGATATGAAAACAGGCGCTAATACCTTTATTTGGTTTCTCACTATGGCGCATTCAACAAAAGATTGGCGATTCTTTATTACAAAAAATGGTTGGGATCAATCCGCTGCATTAACTCGCTCCGCATTTGACCTCACACCATTCTGCAAACGAGATGATAATGGAGCCATGCCGAGCACTAGCGTAGATATTAAATTTAATTGCAATATACCAACAGATCGTGAAGGTTATCATGTCATCTTAGCAACATGGGATGTCGCAGATACACAAAATGCATTTTATCAAGTGATTGATGTTAATTTGAGTAAATAATATTTTAATTTAATGAACACAGCTGAATATTCTCAATCAAAAAGAGCCTTAGAAAACTAAGGCTCTTTTCACTCTTTAATTAATCACGAACACTTGCGATTATTCCATCCATTCGGTATGGAATACGCCTTCTTTATCAGTACGCTTATAAGTGTGAGCACCAAAATAGTCACGCTGCGCTTGGATCAAGTTAGCAGGCAATACCGCCGCACGATAACTATCATAATAAGAAATCGCCGCAGAGAAGGTTGGTGTAGGAATGCCGTTTTGCACCCCATAACACACAACATCACGCAGAGCTTGCTGATATTCATCAGCGATTTGCTTAAAGTATGGCGCTAACAATAGGTTAGCAATTTGCGCGTTATCGTTGTATGCATCAGTGATTTTTTGCAGGAACTGCGCACGAATTATACAACCCGCACGGAAGATTTTAGCAATCTCACCGTAGTTCAGATCCCAATTGTATTCATCTGAAGCCGCTTTCAACTGTTGGAAGCCTTGTGCGTAAGAAACAATTTTACCTAAATACAGAGCACGACGAACCTTCTCAATAAATTGTTTTTTATCACCTTCAACTGGTTTTAGGACTGGACCCGTTAGAACTTTAGATGCTGCAACACGTTGGTCTTTCAGGAAAGAGATATAACGTGCAAATACAGATTCAGTGATTAACGTAACAGGAATACCTAGATCCAATGAACTTTGGCTGGTCCACTTACCGGTACCTTTGTTCGCTGCTTCATCTAAAATCACATCAACCAAATATTTTCCATCTTCATCTTTTTTCTTGAAGATATCAGCGGTGATTTCGATCAGGTAGCTGCTAAGTTCACCTTGGTTCCAATCAGCAAAAATCTCTGCTAATTCTTCATTACTTAGATTTAATGAGCCTTTCAGTAATGAATACGCTTCAGCGATCAACTGCATGTCACCGTATTCGATACCATTGTGAACCATTTTCACATAATGACCAGCTCCATCTGGACCGATATACGTTACGCAAGGTTCGCCTTCGGCTTTAGCAGCAATTTCTTTCAAAATTGGCGCAACTAATTCGTAAGCTTCTTTTTGACCACCTGGCATAATAGATGGGCCTTTTAGTGCGCCTTCTTCACCACCTGAAACACCTGTACCGATAAAGTTGAAGCCTTGCTCAGACAATTCACGGTTACGACGGATAGTGTCTTTATACAGGGTGTTACCGCCATCAATCAGGATATCACCTTTATCGAGATGCGGAGTTAATGCAGCAATCGTCTTATCCGTTGCTTCACCCGCTTTCACCATCAGCAGGATACGGCGTGGTTTTTCCAGAGAGTCGACAAACTCTTCAATCGTGTAGCTGGGAACTAATTTTTTCCCTGGATTTTCGGCAATAACTTCATCCGTTTTATCTTTTGAACGGTTGAAAATAGAGACTGAATAACCACGGCTTTCAATATTAAGCGCTAGGTTACGCCCCATGACAGCCATACCGACAACGCCAATCTGTTGCTTTGACATGAAAAACTCCTGTCTGATTAAGACCTACGCCAGCAATCTGATTGCTGACAATTCTGTTAACAGGATCACATGTTAACTCAGGTTTGTTCCGCTGGGTAGTTATTGATGCAATCGTTGGCGCAAACGGAACATAATTTATAGATTATCGTCTCATAAGCGTGAATTCTTATTGATATTTGCGACAACAAACCGCATTATTCATCAGTCGGCATAAGCCGTCATATTAGAAGGTAAAACAAACTGTATGGAATGGATCGCAGATCCTTCGATTTGGGCGGGGCTTGCCACCCTAATCGTTCTAGAAATCGTTCTTGGTATTGATAACCTCGTTTTTATCGCCATTTTGGCCGATAAGCTACCGCAAAAGCTGCGTGACCGCGCCCGCGTAACGGGTCTAATGCTCGCACTGGTTATGCGCGTTGTTTTACTCTTTAGCTTGTCTTGGCTCATTACACTCACCAAGCCATTAATTACACTCTTTGATCACCCATTTAGCGCCCGAGATCTCATCATGCTAATCGGGGGGTTATTTTTGCTGTTTAAAGCCACAATGGAGCTAAATGAGCGGCTAGAGGGGGCTGATGAACACACCAATAGCCAACGAAAAACATCGAATTTCTGGGCTGTGGTTGCACAAATTATCGTCCTAGATGCGGTATTCTCACTGGATTCAGTGATTACTGCCGTCGGTATGGTTGACCATATTGGCGTCATGGTAGCAGCCGTCACCATTGCAATGGCATTGATGATATGGGCAAGTAAACCATTAACAAGCTTTGTTAATAATCACCCAACTATCGTTATTTTGTGCCTTAGCTTCTTACTGATGATAGGCTTTAGTTTAGTGGCAGAAGGCTTTGGTTACGCTATACCGAAAGGCTACCTGTACGCAGCGATTGGTTTCTCTATCATGATTGAGGTTTTGAACCAATTTGCTCAGTTCAATCGCCGTAAATTCTTAAAAGGCAGTCGTCCGCTACGTGAACGCACTGCTGAAGCTGTATTACGTATTTTAAGTGGTAAACATGAAACCGCTGAGTTAGATGCGCGCACATCAGACTTAATTGCTGATAATCAATCTGTATTTGACCCACAAGAACGCCAAATGATTGCACGTGTTTTGGGGATGGCACAACGTAACGTGGAAAGCATCATGACTTCTCGTCACGATGTGGAGTATTTAGACATCAATAAATCTGCCAGTGATTTATTACAGTTGATGGAAAAAAATCCGCATTCGCGCTTTGTGGTCATTGATGAAACCATTAATGATGAGCCAGTAGGTGTTGTTCATGTTCTTGATTTAGTGAAACAACAGTTAAGCGGACAGCCATTGAATTTACGTGCGCTGATTTCTCAGCCGCTTATCTTCCCTGAAGGGTTATCACTGTTAAAAGCGCTTGAACAGTTCCGTAAGGCACAAACTCACTTCGCATTTGTGGTTGATGAGTTTGGTACCGTTGAAGGCGTGGTAACGCTAACCGACGTAATGGAAACCATCGCAGGTAACCTGCCTGAAGGGGCGGAAGACAATGACTCACGCCACGATATTCAAAAATTGGAAGATGGCAATTGGGTTGCCAATGGCTTTATGCCGTTAGAAGACCTTATTTTGTTTGTGCCAATTCACTTAGAAGATAAACGTGAATATGAAACGATTGCGGGCCTATTGATGGAACACCTTCAGCGTATCCCTGAAGAAGGTGAAAAAATTGAAATCAATGGCTGCATTTTCCAAGCGTTGGAAGTTAATAGTCACCGTATTAGTAAAGTACTGATTATTCCACCGAAAAGACATGCCGATGATGAAGAGTAATCATTGTTGATAGTATGTTCATGACAAACACAATACCGGCCGATTGGCCGGTATTTTTTTGTTGTTTTTTCGTCAATCAATATTTGTCGATAAAATACTCAGCTAACATTGATAATCTTAAGGCGTTTTTTGCAAGAGTTTACTATTTAGATGTTCAATAATTTGAGCAACTTAATAATATTACTCGAGGTTAATAATGAAGGTACATAATCAAAATACCCAACATATCCAACAGAATCAAAATCAAACTAATATTTCAAAAAAAACACATTGCCCTACTACGGCAAACTCTATATCGAATGTTAGTAATACATCAAATTCACAACCTAAAATCATCACAACAGTAAAAACTGTTCACAAAAAAGAAGTTGAACAACTCAAACAAGGCATAATGAAAGATGTTAATAGAATTACAAGTCAATTACAAAAAGACAAAGGTGGTATTTTTGGTTTAGATCAATCTGCACTTAGCAAAATTTCAACCGAACTATCAGATCTCAAAGGCAAAGTTAAAGAATACCAAGATAAAATTACCACCTCAACTTACAACCACAATTCAAGTAAAATGGCGAATTTAAATAAATTACAAAACTCTATTGATAACCAAAGAGATATAGTCGCTGAAAAACAAAAGAATAGAAATAATAGGGACAACAACAATTTTTCATCTAAAAGTACCTTTGAAGAAAATATTCAAAATAGACAACGAAAAATCATTGATTATAAAAATGAAGGTCATGCTTAAAACATAATTGTAAAAGCTATACACTGTTTCATTTCAGTGTATAGCCGTTATTTAAATTACAAAGCATTCAACAAATCACTTAGCCCTTGCTTTTCTTCTTTCTTCAAAAAGTTACCAATCGCCTCTTTAGCTTGGCTTCTTAACTCATTACGCAGTAGCTTTTCAACATTGAGTTGATATTGCAGATTATTCCACCCGCCGTAAATACGTAACGGAATAGTCATCGCCTGTAACTGTTGGATAAAGCGTGAATCACCACCCCATCCTTGAGTAATCTGTACACCTAAATTAACATCTAGACTTTCAGCCGGCACATTAGCCCAACCTTGCCCTGTAATTGAAATCAACGGTGAGGTGGCTTGCATCGAAGCAATATTAATAATGCCTTTATTTAAACGGCCATTAACCGTGAACAATTCAACTTCTGTATAATTACCGGTATTCACTGGCGCATTAATTTTATTGGTCACTCGTGAAATAGACTGCTGGATCAGTAACGGAATATTAAGCCCAGCCAATCGCGCATTGCGTAGACTAAAATTAATCGGTCCTTGCCATAAATTTTTCACGGCATAATCATCATAACCGGGCCCAGACAAATCTGCGTTAATGGTAACAATACCGCTGAGCTTCTCAGGCATATTAAAGGCTTTTAATAATGGCGTAAGATCGATATTTTGAATATTAGGTTTTGCGGTGAGTTGTGCTGGCACATTGCTATAATCAATAGTGACTGGCAGTGAAAACTGCCCGCTAAATGCCTTACCTTCAAACTGCGAAATCACCAATTGAGGCGCTTGATTTTGCGCTACAAATTTGACGGCATTGACTGCCATACCACGATACACCAAATTATCAATATTCAAATTAATATTGGCAGTAAAGGATTTTAAATTCGACAAATCATATTTTTGCGTTTGCTTACCAGATATAACTGGTTTCACACCAACCCTAACTGAATTCTCTGTTTCATTGGCGCTATTATTACGGGTATTTTCATTGGAATTCGGCGTACCTAATAGCTTATCAAGGTTCAGCATAGTTGAAGAAAGCTGTACATTCACATCAGGGATATTCCCTAACTTGGCATTAACCTTACCCGTTAATTCGCTATCATTGGCTTTAATAATAATATTAGTTAAGTTTGCTGTTGCAATATCATCTTTAAGATAAGCAAAATCAGCAGTAAATTGCCCCGTGACACCCCCTTCAGGCAAGTCAACGCCAGTAAAGGTATAGTCAAATTGGCTTAATTGCCCACTAATTTGATGCGATAATTGAGAAAGATCTAACTCAGCTTGTGCATCAAAGCGGAGCTCTTGCTGATTTTTATTTAAATTACCGCTAAATTTAGCTTTGATTTTACGCTCATCACTTTTTTTCAGTGAAAGATCAATATTGCGTAAATTGTATTCATCGTTTTTGGTTTTCCAGATCACCAAACTATTCGATACTTCAACTTGATTAATATCGAGCAACCATTGGCTTTTTTCTGTAGAGCTTGGAGTGCGCTGATGACCTTCAGGTGCGATAGGTGAATTGGTACTAATTTGTGGTTCGCTTTCAGGCGTTTGACGAATAACTGCGCCATCTAAAACAATTTGCTCTACAGATAGGCGGTGAGAAAGCAAGGGCCATAATTCCACATCGAGACGCATATTTTCTGCGCTCAAAACGGGCTGGCTAGCATTTGGAGCGGTTACCGAGACAGGACCTGTAATAATGCTTAATGTCGGCCAAACATGCCAACGCATATCACCTTTGAAATCGAGCTGATAGCCGCTCTTTTTCTCCACTTTTTCGACCAAATATTGCCTGAAGTCATTTGGATTAACGAGCATCACTAATGCGGTTAACCCTACAACAACCACAACCAACAAAATGACCAGTGTCGTCAGAAACCGTTTCATTCTTCCCTCACTTAAATTATGTCTGCTACGCCACACAAAAGGCTCACACTACACCTATCCCTGCAATTTACGGAATTACCCTATACTCATCATACTTCAAGTTGCAGATTTTTCACTAAGGTACCAGCGACTCGAATCACTTTATTTACCCATGTTCATCGGCTAGCTTCACTTGCCGCCTATCTGCATCTTGAATGACTTAAAGTTACATAATAGTAATTCCGTTATACTTCTCAGTCTTCGCTAATGCGACTACCTACCGCCCCTTGCTGATTTTTATATTTCGCATCTTGCCGACTATTATAAGGGCGATCAGCACTACCTGATAATGGTTCAAAACTTAATGCACCAATTACCATTCCCGGACGCAGGGCTAGTGGCAATTTGCCTGAATTATAAAACTCTAACACAATTTGCCCACACCAACCGGGATCAATTCGATGCGCTGTCACATGCACCATTAGCCCTAATCGTGCTAATGATGAACGTCCATCCAGCCACCCAACAACGTTATCAGGCAGGGTAACAGACTCAAGTGTGACTGCAAGTGCCAATTCGCCTGGGTGAAGGAAAAAAGGCTCATCATCTTTAAGAATGATTTCATCACTCATCACGCGATCGAGTGCCGCGTTAACTTCATCTTTCGGGCCACTTAGGTCAATAAAAGCGGCGGTATGGCCTCGGAAAACACGAAACTGATTTCCTAAACGGACATCAGCAGTAGCTCCATTGATCCTCTCAATTGGTGGACGAGGGTTAATAACTAACTTTCCTTCATCCAACCATTGAATAATATCGCGGTCACAAAGACGCATGACAGAATCCCCCTTCATCATTTTGTCGCCTTAAAGCCCCTTGGGCTAGTCTTGGCAAAATTCGCCGATTTTCGCTTTCAAGATATCAATGGCTACGCGGTTCTTACCACCACGAGGAACAATAATATCGGCGTACTGCTTCGACGGCTCAATAAATTGTAAGAACATAGGACGAACAGTTTTATTATATTGTTCAATAACCGAGTCCAGTGTTCTACCTCTCTCATTTACATCACGTTTTATCCGACGCATCAAGCAAATATCAAGAGGAGTATCCACAAAAATTGAAAAATCCATCTCTTCCCGTAAACGTTTATCCGTTAGCAACAAGATCCCTTCAATAATGATGACTTTTTTAGGTCTGAAATGGATAGTGGTGTCTTTGCGGGTATGAGCAACATAGTCATATTGAGGAATTTCAACGGATTGGCCGTTTTTTAGAGCTTTGAGATGTTGGTAGAGCAGACTGTGATCCATAGAATTTGGGTGGTCATAATTCACTTTTAACCGCTCTTCCATAGGGATATCAGCTTGGTCTTTATAATAACAATCTTCTGGTATAACACCGATATTATGATCACCGACCTTTTCCCTGAGTTCCCGATAGAGAGTACTCGCGATAAGGCTTTTTCCGGATGCAGAAGCTCCCGATATACCTACAATGGTACAGTGATGCGCTATGTCAGTCATAAAATGGTAACCTGGTTAAATAAATCTGAAATGAAATGCATAACTTCATATACCCGAAATAATTCGAAGTGCAACTAAGCGACCAATGAGCGCAATCACCATGCCTCAACGCAAGGCGCTGCAACTTGAAGTATGACAAGTAAAAATTATGGTTGGCGAAATTATAGAGGCTAATGACGTGAGGTTCCAGCACCGCAAAGCAAACAAGCTAAAAAAACGCCAAATATCAATAAAAACCATCATAAGAAGTGTATATTTTAAAGCGTTTAGAGTGTAGCGCGGCACCAAGTCACAACGCTACAACTTGAAGCATATGGATATATTTAAAATTTTTTACGCCCTTCTAACGCCGCTATACGATTTTCAATCGAAGGATGCGTTGAAAATGCCGAATCACCTTTATTAAAGATATAAGCGGCACTGCGGTAGGCATCACCAGTACTCGAATGATCATACTCTGTTTTTTCATGTTTCCCTGAAATTTTTCTCAATGCGCTGATCATCGCTTGATTATCTGTTGTTAAATCAACGGCTGCGGCATCAGCCATATATTCGCGGGTTCGTGAAAGATAAAAATAAAGAATTTGCGTGATCCAAGGCAAGACAAAATTGAGTACTAATAAAATAATTTGCGCTTTGTTCGAAGCACTATTACGGCTACGACCCGCTGTACGAATAAATAACTGACTAAAGATATTGGTAATAGTGAGAATCACATTCGCTAAAATACCAACATATAAGGTTAATTTAGAGTCACCATGAATAATATGACCGACCTCATGAGCCATCACAGCTTGTACTTCTTGCCTATTTAGCGTCTCTAATAAGCCTCGAGTCACCCCTACTAGGGCATTTTTTGATGTCCAACCAGCAGCAAAAGCATTTGGTTCATCACTTTCTAAAATATATAAACGGGGAACATAACGCAGAGTCGCACTTAAACTTAACTCTTCTAATATATTACACAACTGCCTTTCTTCGGGTGTACTGGCATTTTCAGCCGTAATTTCTTTTGCATCCATCCCCGCCAACATCATTTTATGACCGCGATAATGAATATAAATCAGCCCTAAAAAAGTGAGTCCTAAAATAATTAAAGTTGCCACTGGTAACTGTTGAAAAGTGACAAACGCCAGTAAATTTTCAAAAAAACCAATTCGTTCATCAGGATGGGTGGCAGTGTCTGCTAATAGTCCCACAATCAGCATGATAAAAATATAACTAATCACCACTAAACGGGTACGAATATTATTTTTACGTATGATGTCTCTAAAATCCATAGCATTCCCTATATGGCTAGTTTGCTCAAAGCATTACGCTCTGAGCAAATAGCTCAATAACAGCCATTTTTAATCAAAATTAATACGGCGAGACTCTTCGCTTTTAATTGTTTCTTCATCAAGACGCCAATAGTCTTTATCGATTTTTAGGCTAGGAATAATACCAACAATAAATACCGCAGGCATTGATGCAATATAGGCTTTATATGCTTCTAATGCGCGATTGTAGCCACGTTTTGCAAATGAAAGTTTGTTTTCTGTTGAAACGATCTCTTCTTGCAAATTCGCCATAATCGCATCCGATTTCAACTCAGGATATGCTTCTACAGCAACATTAATTGCTCCGCTACTCACCATTTTTGACAACGCATCTTCCGCTTCACGTGCTTGTGCTCCTGTCGCATTCTGTGCCTGCGTTCTTAGCTCAGTTATCTTACTAAAAACTTCAGATTCATGGCTTAAATACTTTTTGACCGTTGCCAACAAACTATCAAATACTTTTCCGCGGCGGTCTAATTGCACTGAAATCTCCGTTTCGCTTGAAATAACAGCCTCACGCATTGCGACAATACGGTTATAAAAGTAAATAACAATCAGTACTAATACGACAATCAAAATTAAAAATTTCATAGTCACCTTTTAGGCTTCCGCCATAAATAAAATCGAATACGCAACACAAATATACTCTATATAATTCGAGATGCGGCTAGGCGACAATTAAATAAGTCGCTAGGAGCATACATCAGTATGTGACTGTCGTCAGTAAACACAGTCACTGGCAGCTTAACGAAAAGCGCTGCAACTTGAAGTATGACAAGTATAATTAAACTATTCTACGCTATCACAATAAAATAGCGAAACAAGTAAACGATAAATAAGAATAAGTTGAGGGAAAAACAATTTGGAAGGAATAAATATTAAAGGATCTACATAATTAAAGAGTAGATCCTTTAAGCTTACTGGATTTTATACTGCGCGGAATGAAATCTCTGTTGGGATTTTATCACCTTCCCAATACATCAATGAAGAGATATTAGAAGCAATTTCGCGATAAATATCAGCAAACTCGCCTTCAGGATCACGCATCACTGTAGGCTGGCCACGGTCTAAGTCTTCACGCAATGAAATATGTAGAGGGATTTGTCCTAACAGCTGGGTATTATATTTTTCAGCCAGTTTTTCAGCACCACCGGTACCAAAAATAGGTTCAACATGACCACAGTTGCTACAAATGTGCGCACTCATATTTTCAACCACACCAAGTACAGGAACGTTAACTTTCTTAAACATAACGATCCCTTTCATTGCATCAACCAATGCAATATCTTGTGGCGTTGTTACTACAACAGCACCTGTTACTGGGATATTTTGTGAAAGTGTTAACTGAATATCCCCCGTTCCCGGCGGCATATCGATAACCAGATAATCTAAGTCAGGCCATAAAGTATCTTGCAACATCTGCATCAGTGCTTTACTTGCCATAGGACCACGCCATACCATCGCATTGTCATCAGTAACTAAATAACCGATAGAGTTGGTGGCCAGACCGTATGCCATAATAGGCGCCATGTGTTGACCATCTGGAGAGGTTGGTCGCTCCATGGTGGTTCCTAACATGTTTGGAATCGATGGGCCATAAATATCAGCATCAAGAATACCGACTTTCGCTCCTTCTTGTGCCAAAGCCAGTGCTAAGTTGACAGAGGTACTGGATTTACCCACCCCACCTTTACCTGAGCTCACCGCCAAAATATTACGAACACCATTAATACCCGCTAAATCATTAGCACGTTTTAGTGTCGTGATATCATGACGCAGTTTCCACTCAACCGCATGAGCACCGGTTACTTTTTTCAATTCTGCCGTTTTTTCGCTGATCAGAGCCTGAAATGGCCCTTTCCACACAAACGGCATCACTAATTCGACATGCAACACATTATCCAACAGTGCACAATGATGTAATGCTTTGATAGATATCAGATTACGTTTCAGTGTTGGGTGTGTAAATGAAGCCAAAACAGTGGAGACTTTTTCAGTCAGCAGTTCTGGATTGTTCTGCTCGGGGGATTTATCGTTCATCCCGGCTCCTTTATTTTATATTTTTAACACTATGATACTTTGACTACTATTCATCATACCAGAAACCATCAAAATAGTGAGCGCCTTACCAACTAAAAGACACTCAACAGCAAAAAAACCCTTTTTTGTCTGATTTGGCAATTAATATCCTATTACCCTAGCAGCGAAAGTTGTGATCGGGTAACATCAAAGTCCCTTTTTATTAATGGAAGTAAGATCATTACTATGTCTCAAGTCGCAAATAAACTATTGGTAACCTGTGCGTTACCGTATGCTAACGGTTCAATCCATCTCGGTCATATTCTGGAGCACATTCAGGCTGATATTTGGGTCCGTTATCAGCGAATGCGCGACAAAGAGGTTCATTTTATCTGTGCAGATGACGCACACGGCACGCCAATCATGTTGAAAGCCCAACAGCTGGGAATTTCACCGGAAGAAATGATTGCAGCAATGAACCAAGAGCATCAGGAAGATTTTGCTGGTTTTGCTATCAGTTATGATAACTATCACTCGACCCACAGTGAAGAAAACAAGCAGCTATCAGAACTTATCTACAGCAAATTAAAAAATAACGGTTTTATTAAAAACCGTACTATTTCACAACTGTACGATCCTGAAAAAGGCATGTTCCTACCAGATCGCTTCGTAAAAGGTACTTGCCCTACCTGTAAAGCAGAAGATCAGTATGGCGATAACTGTGAAGTGTGTGGCGCAACTTACAGCCCAACAGAACTGATTAACCCGCGTTCAGTGGTATCTGGCGCTACGCCAGTAATGCGTGAAACAGAACACTTTTTCTTTGACCTACCTGCATTTAGCGACATGCTACAAGCTTGGACTCGCTCAGGTGCGCTGCAAGAACAAGTCGCCAATAAGATGCAAGAGTGGTTCGAATCAGGTTTACAACAATGGGATATTACCCGCGATGCGCCGTATTTCGGTTTCGAGATCCCTGATGCACCGGGTAAATACTTCTATGTTTGGCTAGACGCACCAATTGGTTACATGGGGTCATTTAAAAACCTCTGTGATAAGCGTGGCGACCTCAATTTTGATGAGTTTTGGAATAAAGATTCAAAAACCGATCTGTATCATTTTATCGGTAAAGACATCGTTTATTTCCATAGCTTGTTCTGGCCAGCAATGCTTGAAGGCAGTGAATACCGCAAACCAACCAATCTATTTGTTCATGGTTATGTCACCGTTAATGGTGCAAAAATGTCTAAATCACGCGGGACTTTTATTACTGCTCGCGCCTATTTAGATCACCTTGATGCAGATTGCTTGCGTTATTATTATGCCGCTAAGCTTTCATCGCGTATCGATGATATCGACCTGAACTTAGAAGACTTTGTGCAACGCGTAAACAGTGACATCGTCAATAAAGTGGTTAACTTAGCATCCCGTAACGCCGGTTTTATCGCTAAACGTTTTGGCGGTAAATTATCAGCAACATTAGCTGATCCTGAGCTGTATCAGCAATTTATTGATGCAGCACAGTCAATTGGTGAAGCCTATACTAGCCGTGAATACGGTAAAGCTGTGCGTGAAATTATGGCACTCGCCGATATTGCTAACCGTTATGTGGACGAAAAGGCGCCATGGGTTGTTGCAAAACAAGAAGGCAAAGACCAAGAACTGCAAGATATCTGCTCAATGGGTATCAATTTGTTCCGTGTGTTAATGACTTACTTGAAACCTATTTTGCCAGGCCTTGCAAAACGTACCGAAGCATTCTTGAATGTCGAACTAACATGGGACTCAATCGCTACGCCATTAACTCATCATGAAGTCGCGCCATTTAAAGCTCTGTTCTCACGTATTGAAATGGCAAAAGTTGAAGCAATGGTTGAAGCGTCTAAAGAAAGCATCAAACCCGCTAAAGTTCTGACTGGCCCACTTGCAGATGATCCTCTTCAAGAAACCATCAGCTTTGATGATTTTGCTAAGGTTGATCTGCGTATCGCGTTGATCAAACAAGCTGATTTTGTTGAAGGCTCTGATAAGTTACTAAAACTGCAACTGGATATTGGTGGTGAAACTCGCCAAGTTTTCTCTGGTATTCGTAGTGCTTACCCTGATCCAAAAGCACTTGAAGGCCGTTTGACTATCATGGTCGCAAACTTAGCTCCGCGTAAAATGCGTTTTGGACTGTCAGAAGGTATGGTAATGGCTGCTGGCCCCGGCGGAAAAGATATTTTCCTACTGAGTCCTGACAGCGGTGCTCAACCAGGTATGCAAGTGAAATAAAATAGCGGATCCTACCTAGGAAAGAGCGAATAATTAAATGAGAAGCAGAGGATCCTTGATCCTTTGCTTTTTTTTCATCTTTTAACTGTGATCCCTAGCACAATAATAAAGTTAATTGTATGATGAATGCACTTAGCGTAATAGGACGAGTCTCATGTCATTAAAACATGTGCTGATAACCGGATGGCAGTATTTACGCGCTTTTGCGATTCTTTATCTCTGCCTGATCATTGGGAACCTGTTATCAACACTTCTGCCATTTTCTGTTCCCGGTAGTATCATCGGTATGCTAATACTGTTTGTGCTACTCGCTCTTCAAATTGTGCCTGCGCACTGGGCGCAACCTGGTTGTTCAATATTGCTAAAGAATATGACGTTATTGTTTGTACCTATTGGTATCGGCATCATGAATTATTATAGCCAATTAAGCGAACAACTGGTTCCAATCCTTGTTGCCTGCTTTATTAGTACGTTAGTGGTGATGGTTGTGGTTGCTTTCAGCTCTAACTATATCCATAAAGAACGTCAAATTGTTGGTGTAAAACCAGACGAGGTTCCTCTTCCCCCTGAAGAGCCAACTCATATATCACCGGATAATCAGCAAGATAAGGGGGATGGAAAATGTTAGAACATATTTGGTGGTCACTACCGTTAACTATTGCCGTTTTTTATCTGGCACGGATTTTATCGATTAAATTAAAACTACCACTATTAAACCCATTATTAGTGGCGATAGCGATTATTGTTCCGTTACTCATTTTTACCAATACCCCTTATGAACACTACTTTGCAGGCAGTAAAATCCTTAATGACCTGCTACAACCGGCGGTTGTCGCACTCGCCTTTCCTCTTTATGAGCAAATGCATCAAATTCGCGCCCAATGGAAATCACTGTTTAGTATCTGCTTAGCCGGCAGCTTAGTGGCTATGTTTACTGGTACATCGATTGCCTTATGGTTAGGTGCAACACCCGACATTGCCGCCTCTATCTTACCAAAATCCGTTACGACCCCAATCGCCATGGCTGTCGCTGATTCAATTGGCGGTGTTCCAGCAATTAGTGCTGCTTGCGTGATTTTTGTGGGTATGTTGGGAGCGATGTTTGGCCATTCCTTATTTGATGCCCTACGTATTCGTACACATGCTTCAAGAGGGTTAGCAATGGGGACTGCGTCTCACGCATTAGGTACTGCCCGTTGTGCAGAAATCAACTATATTGAAGGCGCTTATAGCTCATTAGCATTAATGACTTGTGGGATCATTACCTCTTTACTCGCTCCGTTTATCTTCCCAGTCATACTCCATCTTTTCGGCTAAACTCAATACAATATGAGAGAGGCTTATCGCCTCTCTCAACTTATTGACGAAGAGGAATGAAATCAGTTTTTTCCGCTTCGTGTTATCAGCCGAAAATCAATAATTTGATTTTCCTAATTTAGGTCAAATAACCTCAACGACTACCGCCAAACAAAATACGTTTGTCAGCAGTCAGTCAGAGGCTTACCGCCAAAAACTTGAGATACATCTCTCAATTACACAATTTGTTTCATTAATTTCATAGAAAAAGGGATGTTAATCACATATTAAGTGATAATTTATTACATATACTCTAAACACTTGAGATGCAGCTGAACGGGAACCCCATAACTCACGAAGAGCGTAGAAAGTATCCCCCAATGCAAAACGCTGCAATTGAGTATAAAAAATGTAAGTAAGTCACTAGGAGAACTACTCATGCATTCAAGATTTAAGTCCGCTTGGTCTCAACTCCCAGAAAAGTTACAAGTTGCGCTCAGACCCATTATTGATACACCTGATTTTCAAGCGATGCTGAGTGCCGAACAAGTTAATCAGATTAAGGCTGATTGCGGTTATAGTGACAGCGAGCTGGCATTTTTATTATTACCTTTCGCGGCGGCCTATGCTGTTACCCCAATTTCGCACTTTAATGTCGGGGCTATTGCCCGTGGTGTAAGTGGTAACATCTACTTCGGCGCTAATATGGAATTCAGTGGCGTCGCTATCGCGCAAACTATCCACGCAGAGCAATGTGCCGTGACCCATGCATGGTTAAAAGGTGAAAAACAGTTGGCTTCGATCACGGTCAACTATACGCCATGCGGTCACTGCCGACAGTTTATGAATGAATTGCGTGGTGGTGGTAAAATTGAAGTACACCTCCCTGAGCGTCAGCCAGCAACATTACATGATTACTTACCTGATTCATTTGGCCCATCCGATTTAGAGATCACAACTCTGCTGATGGATACTGTCGATCATGGTTACAGCACACCGAGTCGTAATCGCTTGTTATGTGCGGCTATTGAGGCAGCAAACCAGTCACATGCACCTTATAGCCAATCGCATTCAGGTATTGCACTACAGTTAAAAGATGGTTCATTATTCACTGGTCGCTACGCTGAAAACGCCGCCTTTAATCCAAGCTTGCCACCACTCCAAGCCGCATTAATTATGATTAATTTAGCGGGCAAAGATATGCATTCTATCGAGCAAGCGGTATTAGTTGAAAAGCAAGATGCAATTGTTAAGCAATGGTGTATTACGGAGAACACTTTGCAAGCACTCGGTTGCCAGCAAAAAGAAGTGACTTATTTAGATTAATTTGTTAAACATTTAATTGCCGCCATTTATTTGGTGGCAATTATTTAATGTATTTTGCATATCTATCTTCCTTAATTTTTAATATGATCTAATAAAAATAACTCCGTTTTACGTCTAATTTTCTCCCATAATGGGAGTTTACCATAAGAAAAACGTACTTTTACACGAGCCCCAATTTCCGGCATAAGAAAATGCATATAGCAGGCATAATATTTTCTTGTTATAGGTGTCCATTGACATCTAGATACTGTAGTGACCTCGCCCTCTATATTATCCCAATACACCCCAACTCTTCTTTCATCATCATAATGAGGATCATTTTTATGTTTTAATAATTTTACTGCTCCATTATTTAGCATACTAATGAATTCAGTAAAATAGAGATCAGATTCATCATCATATAACAATTCACCTTGAGCGCCATGATGAATTGAATTCATAAAATTATTATGAATTCTCGTCATATAAGGCTCATTCACTTCTATTGGTGTAATCGCAATCATCAGCCCATCATCTCTTTCCCAGTATTCACTCGCTTGCATATCAGGCCAAGAGACTAATAATGGCAATACACGAAAATTAGCATCGCATCCTTTTTTATTATTAATAAAATCAGGATCCCAATAACTTGCGCCTTCGTATTCTGCAAACATATAAATATACTCAATTGGAACTTCCATTACATTTTGATGAAATTTCCCACAAACAAATCCCTTTCGATTACCAGCGTGGGCTGCTAGTGGACTCACAATAAATATAATTAAAAAAAATATTGCTAACCTTATTAAATTAACTTTAGAAGTTAAATAATTAAGACACATATAGCTACCTTATTTGCGTTTGTTTTCCATATGTACCATGCTTGCTATAATAAATTCTCTTGCCACGATAGAAAATTTTGAAAATACTGTTGTATGACTAATTCTTCTTAAAACCTTATAAAGATTTTCTTGCTTTGAAGCTGATACATGCTTTAGTTTTTCAATCATCTTAGTCATAATAAGATGAGAAAAAGTAAACTCTTTATGCATATAACCTGTTGAGTCCAAAATTTTTATCCAATACTCTTCTTTTTCATTTTCTGATAATTCATCAAAAATAGGTTTTAATATCCATGCTTCAATCGGGATTTTATATTTTGCATATACCTTTTTATGTAACTGACTAATTTCTTTAAAATTAATATCACCATCAATAGTACTATTTCCTTGTTTAAATTTTCCTTCAAGGAATTCAAGATAACCTTCTGCCATATCCATCTGCATCTGTTTAAGTTGCTTTGCTGTGAATATTATCTGATGCTCAAAAAGAACCGCACGAAAGTACTGCATTGCAACCATTGAAAAGATACTGTCTTCTGCTAACATACTTTTGGCTAATATAGGATAACGTCCCGTGTATCCTGTTAGCTGTTGGTTATCTAATTCACGGTGATTAATTAAATGATATTTTGATGTATTTTGATTATTGAGGTAATTATTGCTATTAATTGTATTCGCAGATACTGATAACGATATAAGAAACAAAACAGCGGATAATGATAGTTTTTTAAAATGAAAAAAATCGGCTATTCCAGTAAGTCGTCTCATTAAAATTCCTTTTATTGAAAATAACCATACAATGATTATTTATCGAAAATGAACACACGTCTTTTATAGAATGACATAAAATAAAATCTTGTAGCAATATATGATAAAAATACTAACTATTTCATAACCTATACTTTAAATAATTCGAATTGCAGGTCAGCGATAAACAAAGATAGATGGAGAGCATATACAAACGCTATAATTCAGTAAACGTAGCGCAGTCACTATCCCCTAACGAAAAGTGCGACAAGTGAAGATAGGCAAGGAGAATATACTCTAAATAATTCGAGTTGCAGTTAGGCGACAAGTGAATGAGTCGCTAGGAGCCTACATAAGTAGGTGACGAGTGCGGGTGAGCCTAGTCAACAACACTACAACTTGAAGTATGACGAGTATATTGCTATTTTAATATTTCTTAGGAAGGATATGTTCTGAGTATACCGTTGTTCTTTTTATCCTTTTTAACCATTTACATATTCTGGATTTTTCTTCTTTAGATGCATACTTTACTTTTTCTTCAACCATACGAATAATATTCGCGATAAATATGTATTTTTTACTTTCTGTTTTTGCACTTAACATGATTTTCCAATAAGCTTCTTTTTGGTGATCATTTAATAAATCAAAAGGAACAGTTAAGATCCATACGTCGTTAGGCAAATTATAATCATTTATTATTTTATTATATATTACATTGGCTTTTTTATAGTTGATATCATCAATATGATACTCAAGGCCTTTATCATCATCTACTTTTTTATTAGTCAAATCTATATATTCAAATTTATGTGCACAAATAATCGAATTAATTAAATTATCACTAACCGGTAAACTATGTTCCTTCATTACTTGTTTAAAATAATCAATCATTATAATACTAAAAGGTGACATATAATTTAATTGTGCCTCCTTTTCTTTTTTTAGCTCTTGTGTATAGAGATAATCATCAACAATACTTATTGTTTTTTTAAATTCACCCCGTGATTTTGCCAAACAAATAAAACTGAACAATATATTTATTATAAAAATAAGTATTAACCTCATAACTTTTTTATCATAAAGAAAGAAGCTCATTCTCCGCCCTCATAGGCATTATTAGGATAGAATATTCGTATTAATGATAAAGCAAAAAAAAGTTGTCTTCATCAACTTTCAAATAGTTTCGAATTGCGATTGGAATATTAAACACATTAAATCAGCAACTATCAACATATAAAAAACAATACTATAAAAATATTAAAAATAAAAACGCTGGTCAATATATAATAAGGTATGGAATTAAATAATAAATTCGTTAGGTTATTTTTTAAATTATATCAATCTGATAATCGGGATTATGGCAAGTATCCACAACATATCCCTTAGACTCAGCATACTGAAGATAGTCTTCCTCACGATAACAATCTCTTAGGTAGTACAGTTTCTCTGTTGATTTAAATTAGCTATTATGCTGTTTATTATACAAATAATATTATTTAACATTTATTTTAACTCTTTGTATCAATAATCACTGTACATATTTTTTGTTTGCCTTAGGATCTATCCCGACTGTTGTTTTTTAATCGTCCAAAGAGTGATATTTCATGGAACATGAATACGAAACAAAACGCCCTCTGTACATACCTTATGCAGGCCCTATCCTGCTAGAATTTCCTTTATTGAATAAAGGCAGTGCCTTTAGCGAAGAAGAACGTGCAAATTTTAACCTGTATGGTTTACTGCCTGAGCAAGTTGAAACTATCGAAGAACAAGTAGAGCGCGCTTATCGCCAGTTAATCGACTTCAAAACAGATATCGATAAACACATTTATTTAAGAAATATTCAAGACACCAACGAAACCCTATTCTACCGTCTGATTGATGCGCACCTCACTGAGGTGATGCCAATTATTTATACCCCGACGGTTGGTGAAGCGTGTGAACACTTCTCTGATATCTATCGTCGTGCTCGTGGTTTATTCATTTCTTATCCAAACCGTGAATACATCGATGATATGCTGCAAAATGCCACTAAACAAAACGTGAAAGTGATTGTAGTCACTGATGGTGAGCGTATCTTAGGTCTCGGTGACCAAGGCATCGGCGGCATGGGTATTCCTATCGGTAAGCTTTCTTTGTATACCGCTTGCGGTGGCATCAGCCCAGCTTATACTTTGCCGATCGTGATTGACGTGGGAACCAATAACCCACAGCGTCTAAATGATCCGCTGTATATGGGATGGCGTCATCCACGTATTACTGGCGAAGAATATGACCAATTTATTGACGAATTTATTCAAGCCGTAAAACGCCGTTGGCCAAATGTGCTGTTGCAATTTGAAGACTTTGCGCAAAAGAATGCAATGCCATTGTTAAACCGTTATCGCGATGAGCTTTGCTGCTTTAACGATGATATTCAAGGTACCGCATCGGTAACCTTAGGTAGCTTGATCGCAGCTAGCCATGCTGCTGGCAGTAAACTGAGCGACCAACGAGTGACTTTCTTAGGCGCAGGCTCCGCAGGTTGTGGTATTGCTGAACAAATTGTTGCGCAAATGAAATCTGAAGGTTTGAGCGATGAGCAAGCACGCTCACGCATTTATATGGTTGACCGTTTTGGCTTGTTAACCGATAAACTCCCTAACTTGCTAGATTTCCAAAGTAAATTGACTCAAAATAGTGGCAATTTAGCTGACTGGGATGTGAACAGCGATTCAATTTCGTTATTAGATGTGGTCCGCAATGCTAAGCCAACTATCTTGATTGGTGTTTCAGGTCAAGCAGGTTTGTTCACCGAAGAAATCATCAAAGAGATGCACAAACACTGTGAGCGCCCAATCGTCATGCCACTGTCTAACCCAACCTCACGTGTTGAAGCTCGTCCAGAAGATATTATTAACTGGACTGATGGCAAAGCATTAGTCGCAACAGGTAGCCCATTTGCACCAGTATCCTATAAAGATAAGGTCTACCCTATCGCTCAGTGTAATAACTCTTATATCTTCCCAGGTATCGGCTTAGGAGTGATTGCTTCAGGCGCTAAACGCGTCACTGAAAATATGCTAATGGCAGCCAGCCGTGCGTTAGCTGAGTGCTCTCCACTCGCTAAAGCAGGTGATGGTTCACTATTGCCACCATTGTCTGATATCCAACAAGTTTCGCGTTTTATTGCGAAACAAGTTGCAAAAGAAGCGCAGGTACAGGGTGTCGCTACCGTGACCTCAGACAGTGCATTGGAAGAGGCGATTGAACGCAATTTCTGGAAACCTGAATATCGTACTTATAAACGGACATCATTCTAATTTCCGAATAGGTTAAAGGCGCTATTTAGCGCTCTTAGACTGTTGACAAACCTATCATGTTTGGCGGTAGTCGTTAGGGTTCTGAAATAAACGAGGAAAATCAATTTATTGATTTTCAGCTGATAGCACGGAGCGGGAAAACCACGCTTTTATCTCGCTTCGTCAGCAACCTCAGGGCGCTATTTAGCGCCCTTTTTAGTTTTTGACCTCATTTTTCAGATATTGGATATAAACTAAAATTTTGGCACATTTTATACTCTAAAGATCCAGCACCACTAACTAATGAATTGAGTCAAAACTCTTGTAGCTTAAAGTATGGCAAGTATAAATATTATTATAAGGACTTAATATGTCTGAACAACCAAACTACACACCACCTGCATCCAAACCGCGTATTTCATTGAAAGCCATGGCATTAACGCTGATCCTTGTGCTATTCAATATCGCTGTTTATTTCTATCAAATCGCCTTTGCATCACCGCTCGAATCGCGAGAAAGCAACTTATTGTTATTTGGTGCAAATATCTACCAACTCTCACTAACAGGTGATTGGTGGCGTTATCCCATCAGCATGATTTTGCATTCAGATGCGATGCATATTGGTTTTAATAGTCTTGCCTTATTAGTCATTGGTATTGAATGCGAACGGGTTTATGGCAAATTTAAATTATTATCTATTTATATTATTTCTGGCATCGGTGCAGCCTTATTTAGTGCCTACTGGCAATACCAAGAATCACTCAAGGCAGTTGATTCATTTAGTTTATATATGCCAATAAATAATACGGTGTATATTACTATCGGTGTAGGTGCATCAGGCGCCATTATGGGGCTAGCGGCCGCATCAGTGATCTATTTGCTCAAAACGATTAACTCACCAGATGTCCCTGATATCGAAAATGCCAAACTAAAACGCCAGCTATACAATATTATTGCCATGATTGCGTTAACTTTAGTTAATGGTATGCAGTCTGGGGTGGATAATGCAGCGCATGTGGGGGGGGCCGTGATTGGTGCATTGGTTAGCTTAGGCTATGTGATTTCAGCAAAGAAATCCTACCTTATTGACCTGTTGATTACCGCAATAGCTGCTGTTTTGCTGATATTTGCTATCTACAGTATCTCTTTCTCAACCGATGAAGATTTATTGTTTGAACGTGAATTTATTTATCAAGAAATCCAAAAAGAAGTGACTGGTGCAAATCAGTAATGAATATCCCCTTGGTATAACCAAGGGGAGCATTAATGGCATTTCTTCATTATCATTCAGATTACAGCATTTCACTCGAATTATTTAAAGCATAAACACTTTTAGCGTCATCATGATGGCACTGCATACAATAAGTAACAGTGTAATATATTGGAAAGTGCGTTCAGATAATGTCACCAGCAAATATTTCGCCAATGGCATTACGAGTAATGCCCCTGCACATAAAATGAGTGCCAATTTTAAATCAGTGTGACCGTCCTGCGCATAAGCTAACGCAGAAGATCCTGATAAAACCGTGGTAACAACAATTGACGTACCAATAGCTTGCTTAATATTTAACTGCATATAACGTAACAGCATCGGCAATACCACAACACCGCCACCCACACCTGTCGCACCTAATACAATACCCGCAATAACCGCAGGCACTGCCATTGCACGTAATTGGCTCTCTTTAATGGCTATTTTTTTAATTGGATTGGCAAAAAACATACGATGAATAAATAAGTACAGAGAAAAAATAATTGCCACCGCAACCAACAAATTAATCCCCCATTCAACCTGTTTTTCATATTGCGGAATGCTTCCCAACCAAGTCACCAATAAACTCGATAAAAATGTACTTGGCAACATAATTGCCAATACAATCAACGCGCCTTTTAATGGAATATTGCCTAATCGAAAATGCATATATGACGAAGAGACTTTCATCAACATGGATAAGAAGTTTGCTGTTGCCACCGCGGCTAATGCATTGAGTCCAAAAAAATAGGTCAGTATCGGTAAAACAATCACACCACCACCGACACCTGTGGTGCTAATAATCAAGCCAATCAATGCTCCGATGGCTAACTCAGTTAAAATCATTAGGTTTTATCCTGCCCGGGTTACGGCTTGCCGTGCTTTGTGTAATGCAATATCTGCATCTTTATTGGCGAGGGTTAAATACTTAAAAAATAGTGTATCAAATATGACCATTTGCAATACTTGTGGCGTGATCACACCAAGCTGGGAGTGCTGTTCATCATAGAAATAAGGCAAAGTATAATCAGCAAGGCGCGCTGCTTCATCTTGCCCAAAACGGGTTAATGCGACAGTCGTACAACCACTTTCATGAGCTGATTTCAGCATATAATTGATATCAGGGGTATTGCCCCTTGCAGTGACAGCGATTGCTAAATCACTTGCATTCAAGTTTGCCGAATAACCGAGTTGAACATGCAGGTCAGGACTAAACAACGCATGTTTATTCACACGGATCAATTTAAGAAAAATATCATTAGCCACAATCGCTGAAGATCCGATCCCAAATACTACAACCCGTTTTGCTTCAACAATTTTTTGTGCGATTGCATCCACCGTCAGCGGCTCTAGTAATCCCACTGATTTTTCAATTGCCGTAATAAACATTTGCCCTGATTTAGCGATAATCTGAGCCGTATCATCATTACGGCTCAGATTGCCATACAAACTCTCGGCTTTGTGCTGCTTTTCATCGGATAAGTAGTCAACTTTAAATTCAGGATAGCCACGGTAACCCATTTGGCGCGCAAAACGGATAACTGAAGCACTGCTTACCCCAGCAGCTTGAGCAAGTTCAGCTGCATTCATCGAAACAATGCTATCACGACTTTCGAGCAAAAAATGGGCGATACGTTGCTCGGTACCTTTGCCTCGGGTCAATAAACTTTCCAATTTTACCGTCAGTGTTGACATGGCTATTCCTTATTATTATTTTTCTGGATCGTTGAAGCCTATTATCATACTGGCAATGAAACCGACAATCCATGCGCCAGCTACCGCAATCAGAAAATCAAGAATTTGCCCATCTCCAACTAACGGTATTAATGATAAGCCAGCCGTTCCAAACGGAATAATAATCCCCACATGGAAGAAGGCCATTAATGCCCCACCAGCGGCACCACCAATACAGCCAGCAATAAAAGGTTTACCCAGCGGTAATGACACACCGAACAATAATGGTTCGCCAACCCCAAAGATCCCCACAGGTAAAGCACCAACTAAGGTTTTTTTCAGGCGTTGATTTTTAGTTTTCAGGAATACCCAGAAACAAGAACCGACTTGCCCCATTCCTCCCATCGCTAAGATTGGGAATAGGTAATTTAAGCCAAAAGTTTGCAAAATTTCAGCATGAATGGGGATCAAGCCTTGATGCAAACCTGTAAGTAATAAAAATAGGAAGCTGCCACCTAAAATGCCCCCTGTCGCCACTGCGCCACCTCCACTGTTTAGCAATGCGACAGAAACGCCTTGAGACAAGATTTGGTTGAGATAATGCCCCGCAGGTTGGAACACAATCAAAGCCACCATAGCTGACACTAAAATGGTCACAAATGGCGTTACGATAAGATCGAGGCTCTCTTTAATGATACTTCTAAACCACACTTCAAATTTAGAAGAGAATACCACCACCATCAGTACAGCAAAGATCCCGCCACTGTTTGGCTGTAATTTCTCACCAAATAATGTGATATCGGCCAAGCCAGGCATCGCTAGCAGCCCTGCCATAACCGCACCAATTGAGGTTGATGCCCCTAATTCTTTCGCGGTATTCACACCAATCATGATAGAGAGATAGGTAAAAACGGCGCTACCGATCAATTTCAATAATTTAAACAGTTCAGGGAACTGCTCCACCACACCCGGTGCGACTAGACGCACAATATTAATCAGCCCCATAATGAGACCGCAACCAATCAACGCAGGAATGGTTGGTACAAAAATAGCGGCAAGCGTGTTTAACATGCGACGAATTGAAAAAGGTTTTTTCTCGGAACTAGCAGCAATGCTACTTTCATTCGTCAGGCCACTACCCTGCATTCTTTTATTCATTACCGAAAAAACTTTAGCCGCGGTTCCCATCCCCACAATGACTTGTTGCTGTTCACCATTAAAGACAACGCCTTTCACACCTTCGACTTGTTTCAGAGCCTCTGCATTGAATTTGCTATTGTCTTTTAAAACTAAACGAATACGTGTCATACAATGAGTCAACGTCGCCACGTTTTCGAATCCACCCGCCTGTTTTTCTATTTCTTTGGCGAGTACTTCCAGATGTTCTATCTTGTTAGCCATATAATTTCCCCAGTATTGACGTTACTCGCGGTAGCTATTCAGCATCAGATCCAAACTGGTATTTGGATTTTTCTGAACAATATCCGTCGCTTGCTGTGCATTAATATTAAGTTCATACATTAAAATTGCGCGTCGTGGATGATAATCCACTTGCTTTAACAACTCTGCGGCTGTTTGCATATCGATCTGGCACACTTCCCCAACAATTCTTTCGGCACGGCGCAGCAGTTTGATATTATTTGCCACCACATCAATCATTAAATTAGTGTGAATTCGCCCTAAACGTGCCATCACACAAGTGCTGAGCATACCCAAAATCATTTTTTGCGCCGTACCACTTTTCATTCGAGTCGAGCCAGAAAGCACTTCAGCTCCCACATCAGGAGCAATCGCATATTGTGCAAGCTCACTTAGCACACTATGACCACGTGTGGTGATAGCCACCGTCAGTGCACCTAATTGATTGCCATACTCAATCGCTGATAAGGTAAAAGGCGTTCGTCCACTCGCTGCAATACCAATAATCACATCTTTTTCGCTTGCGCCACGCTGTTTAAGCTCCTCAACGGAGGCTTCAACAGAATCCTCAATATTTTCAACTGCTTTTAACATCGCGGCCTGTCCACCCGCAATAATCGATTGCACTAATTCAGGCGATGTACCAAATGTTGGAGGGCATTCAGCGCTATCGAGGACAGCAAGCCGCCCGCTAGTTCCAGCGCCGACATAAAATATCCTCCCTCCTTGCTTTAAGCGCTCTGCAATCACATCAACCACATTGGCAATTTCAGGTAACACTTCCTGTAGAGAGGTAGCGACCGTGCTATCAGCTTGATTAATCTCTGTTAGCATGGATAAGGTGTCTAAACGCGAAAACTGCAACGTGTCTTGATTGAGCTCATTTTGCAAGCAATCACTGAGTGTATTTTCGGTTACTGACATGACATCACCTCAATTGAAATTAAATTTCACAAAAAATTACTACTAATGAATTTTTATTTCAATTGAAATCATAGCAACGTTATCACTTGTATTGGTTTACGTGATCAATTTCACATCATTATCTGATATTGGAAAAACCATTAGGCTGTGAAAAAGCACGCTGTCCCTCCCTTCCTTTTATTACTTATCCGAAATTTTTATTTAAGAATGTTTGAGATCTCAGTCACGAGTTATTAATGAATTGTTAATTTTTTTGTGATCTAAGCGCTTTTTCTTTTCTTTTTTGTCACAACGGATTTGCTTAACCAAATGATCTCATCTATTAATACAATTCATATCAACTAACGATACAAATTAATAACAAGATTATTTCGCAGCCTAAAAAATTAAATTTAGACAATCAGGCTGAGATTAATAACACTGGAGAAACAGTTATGTTGAGTATCCTAGGCATTGTTCTTTCCCTACTGATGTTGATGTATTTTGCATATCGGGGCGTGAGTGTATTGATTTTAGCGCCAATACTGGCTCTGTTTGCCGTCATGATGAGCGGTGAAGTTTCTCAGCTATTTGGGGTCTACACACAAGTCTTTATGACAGGACTAGGCGGCTACGTCGTAAAATATTTTCCATTATTTTTATTGGGTGCCGTATTCGGAAAATTGATGGATGACTCAGGTTCAGCGCAATCCATCGCTTATTCGCTGGTGAGAAAGTTAGGGGGACATCGCGCCCTGCTAGCGGTTGTGATCACCTGTAGTATTTTAACTTACGGTGGCGTCTCACTATTTGTCGTTGGTTTTGCCATTTTCCCTATTGCTGCCGCTATTTTCCATGCTGCTGCTATACCCAAACGCTTGATCCCCGGCGCTATTGCCCTCGGCTCACTCAGTTTTACCATGACAGCATTACCGGGCACACCAGCCATTCAAAATACCATCCCAATGCCTTTCTTTGGAACTGATGCCTTCGCCGCCCCCGGTTTAGGGTTGATTGGCTCAGCGGTCATGTTTGCCGCGGGTTATGGTTGGCTAAGCTATCGAGTGCGTAAGGCGAAACATGCCGCAGAGGGCTATGGTGATACCTATCATGCTCCTGAAAAGCCTACCGATGATGAACATCGCCATTTACCTGCGCTTTGGAAGGCTCTATTACCCATCATATTAGTCGTTTCTTGTAACTACTTGCTTAGTAAAGTGATCCCTTTAATGGATACCGCATATCTTTCAGAAGACAAATACGGTAACACGGCTCTCAACAGCGTTTTAGGATTATGGGCGATCATTGGTGCATTAGTTCTGTCCTGCGTCACCATCATTATTTTAAATTGGTCACGTTGGAAAAATCTCAAAGAAACCATGAACAAAGGGGTTATGGGTTCTTTACTGCCTATCTTTAATACCGCATCGGAAGTGGGTTATGGCGCCGTTATCGCTTCTCTTGCTGCCTTTGCCGTGATCAGTAATTACTTATTGAGCATTTCCGCAGGTAACGTACTGATTTCAGAATCCATTGTGATCAGCATGCTAGTGGGTACAACAGGATCGGCTTCTGGCGGTTTAAGTATCGCACTGAGCATGATGGGCGAACATTTCTTACAAATGGCTGATGCTGCGGGTATCTCACCTGAATTATTACATCGCGTCGCTGCAATGGCATCAGGTGGTTTAGATACCCTACCGCACAATGGTGCTGTTATTTCATTATTGGCGATTTGTGGCCTGACCCACAAACGATCTTATTTCGATATTTTTATGGTGACCGTTGTTGGCAGTGTGCTGGGGCTCATTGTCGTCATCAGCCTCGGATCACTATTTGGCTCATTCTAAAAGGAAATCATTATGTCTACGATTGTGCTACCCCGAACACTGGAAATTGGTCATGACTCAATCAAACGTTTACCAAATGTTTTACAAGGCCTAAAGAGTAAAAAACCCTTAATTGTCACCGACAATATGATGGTAAAACTAGGTTATCTCAATAATTTACAAACTATTTTGTCTCAAGCTGGTATTGAAAGTGACGTTTATTCAGATACGGTTCCTGAACCAACTGCGGCGTCTATCCAAGCAGGTATAGAAAAAGTCAGAAGTGCTGATTTTGATTCAGTCATCGCATTAGGGGGTGGTAGCCCAATTGACAGTGCCAAAGCAATTGCCGTTATTGGCAAACTCGGCGGTGTCATCAATGAATACCGTTTTCCACGTCAAGTTGAAGAACAAGGGTTACCGATTATTGCCATTCCAACCACAGCAGGAACAGGCTCTGAATGTACTCGAGTGACTATTATTACTGATGAAAAAACGGATGAAAAATTAATGTGTATGGGCACTGGTTTTATGCCTACTGCCGCAATCGTTGATTACAACTTAACCCTCAGCGTACCAGCAAGAACCACCGCAGACACTGGTATTGATGCAATGACACACGCTATCGAAGCCTATGTCAGTCGTAAAGCCAATCTCTATTCAGATAGCCAAGCGCTATGTGCCATGAAACTGATCGGGCCAAATCTACGAAAAGTCTACCATGATGGTAATGACAAAGTGGCACGAGAGGCGATGATGCTAGGCTCTACGCTCGCTGGCATTGCATTTTCTAACGCTTCGGTTGCATTAGTTCATGGCATGAGCCGCCCTATTGGCGCATTTTTCCATGTTCCACATGGTTTATCGAATGCCATGTTGCTCCCTGCTGTAACCCGTTTTTCATTAGAGTCAGCCAAGCAACGTTATGCCGTCTGCGCACGTACCTTAACATTTGCACAAGAAACAGACAGTGATGATGTGGCTTGTGAAAAACTGATCAACACCCTTGTCGAACTCAATCGCGAACTCTCCGTGCCAACACCAGCCGAGTTCGGCATTGATAAACAGCAATTTTTCTCGGTGGTCGAGACCATGGCAAAACAAGCGGAAGCGTCTGGCTCTCCTAACAATAACCCTCGGATCCCGACTATTGAAGAGATGGTTGCTATCTATACCCAACTTTGGAATTAAGCAGGAGAAATACTATGAGTATCGTTGGACACTTTATTAATGGCGCAAGCAATGAAACCCATTCACGCTTGCAAGATATTTATAACCCAGCGACGGGTGAAGTCAGTCGTCAAGTTGCCATTGCCCCCAAAACAACCGTAGAAGACGCTATCAGTGCAGCCCATGCCGCATTTCCTCAATGGCGTGATACGCCTCCGATGAAACGTGCACGCATTATGTTTCGTTATAAGCAATTGCTGGAAGAAAGAGCCGATGAAATTTGCCGTTTAATCGGCCAAGAGCACGGCAAAATCGTTCATGATGCAGCCGGTGAATTGCAACGTGGTATTGAAAACGTTGAATATGCCTGTGGTGCACCTGAGATCTTAAAAGGCGAATTCAGTAAAAACGTCGGCCCTGGCATTAATTCATGGAGTGATTTCCAACCTCTAGGCGTAGTTGCGGGGATCACACCTTTTAACTTTCCTGCCATGGTACCGCTTTGGATGTATCCACTCGCCTTAGTTTGTGGTAACACATTTGTGCTTAAACCCTCAGAGCGCGACCCTAGTGCAACCCTATATATCGGTCAGCTATTAAAAGAAGCAGGGCTACCTGACGGCGTATTTAATATTGTTAATGGTGATAAAGAAGCCGTAGATACCTTATTAACGGATAAACGTGTTAAAGCAGTGAGTTTTGTTGGCTCTACACCTGTTGCTCAATACATTTATGCAACTGCAACCGCTAATGGCAAACGCTGCCAAGCGCTTGGTGGAGCTAAAAACCACGCGATTGTTATGCCAGATGCGGATATGGAAAACGTGGTTAATTCACTGTTAGGTGCCGCTTTTGGCTCTTCTGGTGAACGTTGTATGGCGCTATCGGTGGCTGTCGCTATCGGTGATGACATTGCTGATGAGTTGGTTAGCCAACTGAAAGATAGAATGTCATCACTAAAAATGGGCGTTTACAGTGATAAAAATAACGATTTTGGCCCTGTGATCACCCGTGAACATCAACAAAAAGTATTTGGACATATCACAAGCGCAGAGCAACAAGGTGCGACTATCGTTGTCGATGGCCGTAAAACACAAGTCAGTGGTTATGAAAACGGCTTCTTTGTTGGCGCAACACTCATCGATAATGTGACGACACAAATGGATAGCTATCAGGCTGAGATTTTTGGCCCTGTGCTACAAGTGATCCGTGCTAAATCCATGCAAGAAGCGATGGATATGATTGATGAACACGAATACGGCAACGGTACTTGTATTTATACACGCGATGGTGAAGCGGCAAACTACTTTGCTGATTACATTCAGGTAGGAATGGTCGGGATCAATATTCCACTCCCCGTTCCGGTGTCTTACCACAGTTTTGGTGGATGGAAAAATTCGCTATTTGGTGATTTACATGCCTATGGCCCTGATGGTGTACGTTTCTATACTCGCCGCAAAACGATCACACAACGTTGGCCATCAGCCAACCTGCGTGAAGGCGCTGAATTCTCCATGCCAACCATGAAGTAACTTACCTGCGCTTCTCTCTGATCAAGGGAAGCGCGCTCATTTCCCCAATAGATTTCTTGATTCGCGCCTGCGATAATGCCAACATAACCAAAAATTTATGTTAAGAGAAACCGCATATTGAATACGCAGCATGATAAAAGTTCAGCCGTAACACGAGTTTTGGCGATCCTTGAACATATTGCCAAATCAGATAATCCTCTTTCACCTGCTGACATTGCCCATGATTTGGCGATCCCCAAACCAACTGTTCACCGCCTACTTGCTCAATTGAAACAAGATGGCTATTTACAAATGAATTTGCGTGGGCTCTGGGAACCTGGTAACCGCTTTTTTCAAATATCACAAGGCGTTTGGAATAGTGTTCGCTTTAAATCCGCACGCCAAGTCATTCTCAGAACACTTGCCAATGAAATCAATGAAACCTGTGGGATATCCGTACCCAATGGGTTAGAAATGCTGTATTACGAAAGAATTCAAGCCAATTGGCCTTTACAAATTAATCTACCTGAGGGCAGCCGTACACCTTTATGGTGCACCGCCAGCGGCAAATTGTATCTTGCTAGCCTCAGCGAATCTAAACGGCAAAGCTTACTAAAAGCACTTCCTATTCATCAAATGACCCGCAATACATTAGTTGATATGTTTGAACTGAATGCGCAAATTGATAAGATTGCACACATGGAAATCAGTACAGATAATGAAGAGTTTATTGATGGCATGGTGGCTTGTGCAGTTCCCGTTAAAGATGAAAAAAATCGATTAATTGCTTGTATTTATACCCATGCTCCGGCAATTCGCACACCGCTCGAATCACTACTAGAATTCGTGCCCGTGATGCAAAAATCAGCACAAGCCCTCAGTCATCTCGAATATTGTTAATCCATTGACAGGATTTTACGTTGCTCGACTTGCGTCACCAATTTAAGTCAAGTAGCCTTACTATTACGACTATTAAAAATTTAGGCTAGGACAATGCGGAAACGTCTGCTTTATGGTCTGATCATCATTTTAGGGATAGCGTTAGCAACGATTATTTTACTTGACCGTTGGATAGCTTGGGACACCGCTCCGTATATTTATGAAAATGTCGAAGAGCTTCCCGCGCGTGATGTTGGGATGGTATTAGGTACCTCTAAATATTATGCATCTGGCGCAAAAAACTTATATTACAGCTATCGGATCCAAGGTGCTGCTGATGCCTACCACAGTGGCAAAGTGAAATATTTGCTACTTAGTGGTGACAATGGCGCTCATAGCTACAATGAACCCATCAATATGCGTAAAGACCTAATTAACGCAGGTGTTCCTGCATCAAAAATTGTGCTTGATTTCGCTGGGTTTAGAACACTCGATTCAGTGGTACGTACCAAAAAAGTCTTTGATACTGATAACTTTACTATTATCACTCAGCGTTTCCATTGTGAACGGGCATTGTTTATTGCAAAACATAAAGGGATCGATGCTCAATGTCTTGCGGTTCCAACACCAAAAGCGATGTTTAAAGTGAGAGTGCGCGAGGTATTTGCTCGTTTAGGTGCGTTAGCAGATCTCTATATTTTAAATCGAGAACCTAAATTTTTAGGGGAACAAGAGTCGATCCCCGCCCCGATAAAAATGCCCGAGGGGATTAAAGGCTACCCAGCGGTCTCACCAGATGAAATAAGCAAAAACTTTTAATTTGTTTCAAGGTAACCAGTATCATTTGGTTACCTGATTAACTTTAACGCAAAACAACATATAAGCGATCGGTTAACTTACGCCATAGCCATTCTATCGGCCCTTGGTTAAAAAATCGTAACCAACAATAAGAAAATAGCATGTTAACCAACCAAATCGGCACAATAAACCCCAGTAATTCACTCCGTGAAAAAGAATTAAAATAGCCTAAGTGATAAAAAATGGTAGTACAAATCAGTGTTTGCAATAAGTAATTCGTGAGAGCCATGCGACCAATAGATTGTAAGATTTTTGCCAATAAACGACCTTCAATCGTCTGCCAAAAACCATAAACTAAGGCGATATAACCGAGGGATTGTAACGGTATCATCAATTCATTAATGATATAGCCCACGATTGATGTTGAAAAATAACTCCATCCAAATCGACTCTGCAAATACAGAGACACTAGCTGTACCAATAAGGCGGGAAAAATGAATATTAATGCCATGCGTCGATAATGCTGAGTACTAAATCGCCCTTGTAGCCAACCATTACGCAATAGTAGAAATCCTACGATCATCAGCCCCAATAATTGCCAACCATACTGAATGAATAACATTTCAATCATATTCCAAACAGATTGCGCTCTATAGGTTAGCCCTACCATCCCCCCCGTTGTTTTTTGTAATAACTCAAAGAGGGCTTGTTCATCAGAAACAATCCAAAAATCATTGGCATCGATTAAGCTACCCAATACAAACAAAATCATCAGGCCAATGACATAAATAGCACAGGCAATCTTAAGTAAGTTGTATTCACTTTTTTGATAAAACAATAATACTGCAACCAGCCCTGTTAATGCATAGGCCAGCAAAATATCACCTTCCCAAAATCCAACACCATGAATAATACCGAAAATAGCTAATATCACGAGACGACAGGCATTCCATCGTTGCCCTCGCCGATGCAATAACGCTAATGTGGCACCAAATAAAATTGAGAAAATAGCTAGGAATTTACCTTGAACCAACAGGTTGAAAATCACCCAAATAGTGATATCCGGTGTCTCTACAGATGAGGTGTAAACGGGATTCATATATGCCATTTGCGGCAACGCAAATCCAAAAATATTCATTAATAGAATACCAAGAATTGCTATGCCGCGAACTGCATCAAGACAATAAATACGTCCTTGAGACTCAGGCGATACTGTTGCTGCCATCATAAGTTATTGATGACGTACCGCACGCAAAAACTCTTGGCGGGTATTTTGGCTCGATTTAAATAATCCACCTAAGGAAGTCGTGGTTGTTGCACTGGTTGCATCACGAATACCACGCGCTTTCACACAATAATGCACCGCATCAATACATACCGCGACATTATTGGTATCCAATAAGGTTTGTAATGCGACTAAAATTTGCTGCGTCAGACGCTCTTGTACCTGTGGGCGCTGTGAGAAAAACTGCACGATACGATTAATCTTTGACAGGCCGATCACTTTATCTTTTGGAATATATGCAACTGTCGCTTTACCATCAATAGTGACAAAATGATGCTCACAAGTGCTAGTCAGGGTAATATCACGCACTGTGACCATTTCATCAACCTTCATTTTATTTTCAATGACGGTAATTTTAGGGAAGTTGGCGTAATCTAAACCTGAAAAAATTTCATCAACATACATTTTAGCAATACGTTTTGGTGTATCCGCTAAACTGTCGTCCGTTAAATCTAAATTCAGTAACTTCATGATCTCTGTCATGTGCCCTTCAATCAGTTGCTTACGCTCTGCGCCTGATTTAGGCTGAATGCGTAATGGGGTTTCTAACCCTCTAGCTTCCAACGCAGCATGAACCAGCTCGGCTTCTTTACTCAGAGATGACATTCGATTCTCCACAAACGGTATATACTCGTCATACTTCAAGTTACAGTGTTGTTGACTTCATTCACTCGCACTAGCCACCCACTGCTATGGGCTCCTAGCGACTCACTGGTCGCCTAACTGTAACTTGAATTATTTAAAGCATAACGATTTTTATAAATATAAAATTGCAGGTGTGCGCGTACTCTAAAACAGCAAGTCTAGATAATCCAGCGTTACATCTGTCGATCATATGAAATATTTGCATGCAAAAATGTTCATTTCTTCACAACCATTTTTGCTATCACTATGGATATATCATTATTTAACTATAATTAATAACATAATTGCAGTCATCTCGTTTATTCAGTGCAGCAATAGTTCAAAATCGCACAATTCGACTAAACGTTATTATTCGTCAATATCTACTCATTCACCCAATGCGTTATCTCTGACATAATAAGCAGCACAACACGATTTAAGCCTCAATGGCAAAGTAAAATTATAGGGGTAATATAATAATGGATATGTGTCATACCGCAGGGCTAATTTCACTGGAGCAGGCATTAGAAAAACTTTTTTCACAAACACAAACCATCACCTGCTCAGAAACTATTCCACTCACTGACGCGACACAGCGCATAACTGCAACCGATATTATCTCTCCAATCAATGTTCCGCCATTTGATAACTCTGCAATGGATGGCTATGGACTGCGTTTTAGTGAATGGGATGGCAAAACGCCTATGCCAATAGCAGGTAAATCCTTCGCTGGGCAACCTATGCAAGGTGAACTTCCTCAAGGTAGTTGTGTTCGTATCATGACCGGTGCCCCCATTCCTCATGGAGTTGATACCGTGATCATGCAAGAAGAGGCCGAAGAAACAGCACAAGGGATCCTGTTTACAGGGACCGTAAAAAAAGGCAGCAACATACGCCGTGCGGGCGAAGATATTGCTAAAGGTAGCAGTGTGATCCCAGCAGGAACCTTACTTTCTACCGCACAATTACCGCTGATTGCCTCATTAGGGGTGTCCACTGTGAATGTTTATCGCCGCTTAAAAGTTGCCGTATTTTCAACGGGCGATGAGCTGCAAGCTGTTGGTTTGCCACTAGCTGAAGGTCAAATCTATGATACCAACCGTTTTACGGTTCGCTTGATGCTTGAAAAACTGAACTGTGAAATTATCGATCTTGGTGTGATCCCTGACTCTCCTGAAAAACTGAAGCAAACGTTTATTGAAGCTGATAAGCAAGCCGATTTGGTGATCAGCAGTGGTGGCGTCTCTGTTGGCGAAGCCGATTACACAAAACAAATCTTAGATGAACTCGGCCAAATTGGTTTCTGGAAGTTAGCGATTAAACCGGGAAAACCATTCGCATTTGGTAAACTGAGTTCAGCGTGGTTCTGCGGGCTACCGGGAAACCCTGTCTCTGCCGCATTAACTTTCTACCAATTAGTGCAACCATTGATTGCTCGCCTAGCAGGACATAGTCAGTGGAAAGCCCCTGCGCGATTTAAAGTTCCTGTCACAACACCTTTAAAGAAAAGCCCTGGCCGTCTTGATTTCCAACGCGGCGTGCTTAGTGTTGATAATCATGGTCAGCTACAAGTCGCAACAACTGGCCACCAAGGCTCTCATGTTTTTAGCTCATTTAGTCAAGCCAACTGCTTTATTGTGTTGGAAAGAGAGCGAGGTCGAGTCGCTGCCGGTGAGACCGTTGATGTAGAAATGTTCAATTACTTACTGAAAAGTGAATAGCTATTGTGCAAGAGTTAACTGATACAGAAATGCTGCGCTATAACCGCCAAATTATTTTGCGTGGATTTGATTTTGACGGGCAAGAAAAACTCAAAGACAGTAAAGTGCTGGTGATTGGTTTGGGTGGCTTAGGCTGTGCAGCAACTCAATATCTTGCCGCTGCGGGGGTGGGTCAGCTGACCCTCGTAGACTTTGATACGGTCTCTTTATCTAATTTACAGCGACAAACGTTGCATCGAGATGCAACGATTGGACAACCTAAAGTCGATTCGGCTAAAACACAGCTTGCTGCGATCAATCCTCATATTAATATTACCACGATTTATGCCCAACTCGATGATCAGCAGCTTGATGAACTGATTAAAAATCATCAGGTAATTTTAGATTGTACTGATAATGTCGCAATACGTGAACAACTTAATCGCTTGTGTTTTAGACGTAAAATTCCATTAGTTTCAGGCGCGGCCATCCGTATGGAAGGGCAATTATCCGTTTTTACCTATCGCGATGATGAGCCTTGCTACCACTGTTTAAGCCGCTTGTTCGGCGAAAATAGCTTAACTTGTGTAGAAGCAGGGGTAATGGCACCACTGGTTGGTACCATTGGTACCTTAGAGGCGATGGAAACCATAAAATTATTAACTCAGTATGGCAAAGTGAATGTAGGTAAAGTGCTATTCTTTGATGCCATGACGATGGAATTTCGCCAATTCAAACTGATGAAAGATGTCGATTGCGAAGTGTGTGCTCGCTGACCAAAGTTAAGAATAATCCTAAAAACTGGATTGTTTTTGCTTTAACCTTATACTATCCCCTTTCGTGGTGGCTCAACAACCTTCAGTCACCCTTTTTAGATAAGTAACTGAGAGTATTTAATATGCAATTCCCTCCTTGCCCAAAATGTCAGTCTGAATACACCTATACTGATAACGATATGTATATTTGCCCTGAGTGTGCGCATGAATGGAATGATGCCGAACCCGTTGTAGAAAGTGATGAATTGATCGTTAAAGATGCCAATGGCAACTTGCTGGTAGATGGCGATACTGTCACTGTCATCAAAGATCTCAAAGTAAAAGGCAGTTCATCAATGTTGAAGATTGGTACTCGAGTGAAAGGCATTCGCTTGGTCGAAGGCGATCACAATATCGATTGTAAAATTGATGGTTTCGGCCAAATGAAACTGAAATCTGAGTTTGTTAAAAAGAACTAATTAACAACCCGTTAAAACAAAAAGACCTAGCCGATGGCTAGGTCTTAGACTGTTGACTAACGTATTATTCTACAACACCTTGACTCTTCAGGTACTCATCATAAGTACCTTTAAAATCAATCACTTTGTCTTCTTTGATTTCTAAGATACGACTTGCTAATGAGCTGACAAATTCACGGTCATGTGAAACGAAAATCAAAGTCCCTTTATATAGCTCAAGCGCTAAGTTAAGAGACTCAATCGATTCCATATCCAAGTGGTTAGTAGGTTCATCCATAATCAAAATATTTGGTTGCTGCATCATCAGCTTGCCAAATAACATGCGCCCTTGCTCACCACCAGACAGTACAGAAACTTTTTTCTTAATATCATCTTGAGAGAATAACAAACGCCCTAAAATACTACGAACGGCTTGCTCATCATCACCTTCATTTTTCCACTGGCTCATCCAGTCGAAAACATTCAGATCGGTTTCAAAATCTTCTGCATGATCTTGCGCATAATACCCAATAGTGCTGTTTTCAGACCATTTCACTGTGCCGCTTTTTGGTGGTAATTCACCCACCAGCGTTTTCAAAAATGTCGTTTTACCGATACCGTTAGCACCGATCACCGCCATTTTTTCGCCAACTTCTAGCAGTAGGTTAAGATCTTTAAACAGCGGCGCTTGATCATAACCATTCGTAACGCCCTCTAGTTCCAATGCATTACGGAACAGTTTTTTCTCTTGTTCAAAACGAATAAATGGGTTTTGACGGCTTGAAGCTTTCACTTCATCAAGCTGAATTTTATCAATTTGACGCGCACGAGAAGTCGCTTGTTTTGATTTTGATGCGTTTGCACTGAAACGGCTAACAAATGACTGTAATTCAGCAATTTGCGCTTTCTTCTTCGCGTTATCTGCGAGCAGACGCTCTCTTGCTTGCGTCGCCGCAATCATATACTCATCATAATTACCCGGGAACAGGCGCAATTCACCGTAATCTAAATCGGCCATGTGCGTACACACGGTATTGAGGAAGTGCCTATCATGGGAAATAATGATCATGGTGCAGTTACGTTCATTGAGAACTTGCTCTAACCAACGGATCGTATCAATATCAAGGTTGTTCGTTGGCTCATCAAGCAACAAAATATCTGGATCAGAGAACAGTGCTTGCGCCAATAGAACACGTAATTTCCAACCCGGAGCGACTTCGCTCATCGGGCCATAATGTTGCTCAACAGGGATCCCAACACCTAATAGTAATTCACCGGCACGAGCTTCGGCACTGTAGCCATCCATTTCACCATAAGCGACTTCAAGATCGGCGACACGGTAACCATCTTCTTCACTCATTTCAGGAAGTGCGTAAATGCGGTCGCGCTCTTGCTTCACATTCCATAGCTCGGTATGCCCCATGATCACAGTATCCAATACGGTGTATTCTTCGAAAGCAAACTGATCCTGACGCAACTTACCAAGGCGTTCATTAGGATCAGTAGTATTGACATTACCTGAAGTTGGCGTGAGATCTCCGCCTAAAATCTTCATAAATGTTGATTTACCGGCGCCATTTGCACCGATCAATCCGTAACGGTTCCCTGTCCCGAATTTAACTGAAATATTTTCAAACAGTGGCTTACTGCCAAACTGCATAGTGATATTGTTTGTCTGTAACACTTCTATGCCTTTAAGTTTACGATGTCGAGATACCCCACCAAATAGCGGCGCATTATGCCACAATCAGACGATGAGATCTTGTGCTGTTTATGCAGCCCCTAGTAATAACCTCGGCACTTTGCGGTATATACTCGTCATGCTTCAAATTGTAGGAGGTTGGCAGGCCATACAGTTTATCTCTGCTGCTCCGCCTATCTACATTTGTCGTCTACCTACACCATGCATTATTTAGAGTATAGATGCCATGTAAATGGCTATTGTATGGAGATTGAAATGATGAATATTTTTACAATGGTGGCTTAATCGATATTAAGCCACACTCCGATTTGTTAATCTAATTTAATACCCATTGTGCGCGTAATTTCTGTAAGACCTTCTCTTTCATAAAATTTTATGGCTTGATGGTTTTGCGCTAGCACAGAAAGTTCTAAATGGCTCAAATTATTATCTTTAGCCCAAATCTTCATTTGCTCAATAAATTGGTGCCCTATTTTTTGTCCTCTTAATTCAGGTGAAACGACGAGATCAAAAATATAAGCAAAATCACGAGCAACCATACAATTATATGGATCTGCCGATTGTCTTTGTGCAAAACAAAAGCCTTTAACTTCTCCCTTATATTCAGCAACTAACAAATTAAACTTGTCATCTGTAATCGCATTTTCTACGAATTCAGTCGCTTGCTTAGCTGGCTGCAATCTTTCCGGATCAAGTGCTGCCATTTCTGAAAATAACAATTCATACAAAGAAAGCACGGCTTCTAGATCTTGTTTAACTGCACATCGGATCATGCAAACCTCATTTATCATAAGTTTTTACTGATGGTGCAACATAAGATTCAAAACGATCTATCAATGCTGCTGGTGAAGTTTCAACAATCGCCATATGACGATATTTTTCCTGTAAAAAAGCTTCATCAGCCATTTTATTCGTCATATCGATCAGGGGCTGCCAATAATCATTAATATTAAATAGCCCGCAAGGTTTGGTATGTAGACCAATTTGGCTCCATGTAAACACCTCACTGAACTCTTCAAGCGTGCCATAGCCACCAGGTAAAGCAACAAAACCATCAGCTAATTCAATCATTTTGCTTTTGCGTTGATGCATTGTTTCTACTTTATACAGTTCAGTTAAATTTTTATGGGAAATTTCACGTTCTTCCAAAAGCGATGGGATCACCCCAATAGCTTTGCCTCCAAGTGATAAAATTGTGTCTGCAACTGTCCCCATAATGCCAACACTCGCACCACCATAAACTAATGTGATATCACGTCTGACCATTTCTTCAGCAAATTGGATGGCCTGCTGCTTATATATTTCACTCGCTCCCATGCTTGAACCACAATACACTGCAATACTATTAATTTTTCTCATTTTTTCCTCGTTGTTATAGTGTTTTTTTTAACGGAAAATAATTATACGTCACATCCTGATAAGCTCAACATTCGAAATTGAGGCCATTCCATATAGCCTCCTTTCTAGTCAATAACATTCAATATGAGTCTCAGAAAAAAATCATGTTTTATTGTGCTCTATATTTTGTAAACACATATTAACTAGAGCTAATTTATGCGATAATCATAGTAATGCCGTGCCAACTTTCGGTATTCACCAAATATTATGCATTTTATTTCTTAGTAGATTATTTATTCAAAAGTGACGAGTCTTTTTACTGGTCTATACTCTAAATAATTCGACTACTGCATTTGATATGTGACAAGTATATTACGTATTTCTGGGGTTTAATTATATCATGTCTGCCGACACCAAAAAGAGCGCTTTTCCCTTATTACCTGTAGGGTTGCTGTTACTCGCAATGACGTCAATTCAGGGTGGTGCCTCTCTGGCAAAAACACTTTTTCCCGTTATCGGAGCTCCCGGTGTAACTGGACTGCGCCTATTACTTGCTACCATTATTTTGTTTATTATTTTTAAGCCTTGGCGTTTAAAATTTAGACGTAGCTCCCTTGTTCCTCTATTAACTTATGGTATCTCATTAGGCACCATGAATTATCTGTTCTATTTGTCACTTGAACGGATCCCTCTAGGAATAGCCGTAGCGTTGGAATTTACTGGCCCCTTAGCCGTCGCGATGTTTTCATCACGCAGACCAATTGACTTTCTGTGGATCGCTTTAGTTATTGTTGGATTATTATTTTTATTACCTATTAGAGGTGATATCGGTGAATTAGATCTTGTCGGTGCACTCTATGCTCTCGGCGCGGGTGTGTGTTGGGGAATTTATATTATTTTCGGCCAACGTGCTGGCGCCGGCTATGGTGCCGCAACCGTGGCAATAGGCTCTTTTATTTCGGCCATGATATTTTTCCCTATAGGGTTAATGCAAACCGGTGTTGAAGCCATGTTTGACCCTGCCATACTCCCTTTAGCGCTCGCAGTTGCTATTCTTTCTACTGCATTCCCCTATACACTGGAAATGATCGCCTTAACACGCCTTCCAGCAAAAACATTCGGTACATTAATGAGCCTTGAACCTTGTATGGGAGCATTTATGGGAATTATTTTCCTTCAAGAACATTTAACTGCAACTCAATGGTTAGCATTATTATGTATTGTTTGTGCTTCAATTGGTTCAACATCTACAGCACGACCTAAAACAAAAATAGAAAAAGTTTCTTAAATCAGCAAAATAAAAAAATATAGAATTAAGGTTAATATTTTCATTAACCTTAATTTCTTGTAAAGTTTATTTCATATTGTTGAAATATTAGCTTATTAAAACTATCCTATATTTAAATAACATTTAATTAATTTTTTCTTAATATCGAATATGCCTATTAAAGTAATAGAATATTCCATTATGACAATTTAAATTCATTTCGTTATATTAGTTAACAGAAACAGAGATTAACTAAATAATTTAATTATAAGAGGATAAATTATGAGTACAGCTAAACTAGTTACCGCACCTCAAACAAACCTTTTATATACACGTAATGACGTTGAAGATAGCGTTAAATTAGAAACTATTGATATGTTAAACGTGATGGTCGTGCATTTTACCGACCTATCGTTGATGACCAAACAAGCTCACTGGAACATGCGCGGCCGTAACTTTATCGCTGTTCATGAAATGCTTGATGGCTTTCGTAGCAGCTTAGTAGAGCATCTTGATGAATTTGCTGAACGCGCAGTTCAACTAGGCGGCGTTGCAATTGGTACTACTCAGCAAGTCAATAAGTTTACTTCACTGGAAGCTTACCCAATTGATATACATGATGTTCAGGATCACCTCAAAGCGTTAGCTGATCGCTATGCCGTTGTTGCGAATGATATTCGTAAGGCAATTGATGAAGTGGAAGATGAAGACAGTGCAGATATGTTTACTGCCGCATCTCGTGATCTCGATAAGTTCTTATGGTTCTTAGAAGCAAATATTGAGTAATGTCGTTAAAAATAGTCAACCTTGATTGACCTTTTAGGGCTCCATAAAAAGGAGCCCTAGGTTGTTGACGAAGCGGGGCAAAAGCGTGGTTTTTCCCCGCTTCGTGTTATTAGCTGAAAATCAATAAATTGATTTTCCTCGTTGATTTCAAAAACCTTAACGACTGCCGCCAAACAGAATACGTTTGTCAGCAGTCTGAGGGCTCCACAAAAAGGAGCCCTTATTTTTTATTACTACTATTTGGCATTACAGGCCTTTCAATAGGAAAAACAGGTAATGAGTTAAGTAATCGCTTACCATAATTTTTAGTGATTAAGCGTTTGTCATAAATAATAATTTCGCCATAACACTCATGGCTGCGGATCAAACGCCCTGCTTGCTGAATAAGGTTAAAAGATGCACTAGGTAAGCTTTGCACCTCAAATGGATAACGTTTTAGTGACTTCAACCACTCCCCCTCCGTAATAATCACAGGATTGGTCACAGGTGGAAAAGCAATTTTATGAATATGTACCTGAGTTAGATATTCACCTTTTAAATCAAGCCCTTCAGCAAAAGACTGCAAACCGATTAATGCGCTGACTAAGCCTTTATTAATCCGCTCACAATGGGTTTCTACCAAACGATACCGTGGTTGATCGCCTTGCACTAATAGTTGCAAACGCAAATCTTTCACATGTTCTAAAAAGCCTTCCATCGCTCTCTGACTGCTGAATAACACCAACATTCCACGATGAGTCTCTTTTTCCAATTCATTGCGAAAATAAGTTGCCATTTCAGCTAAATGTTCCGCTTCATTGGCCATTGTCGGCTCATTGACCATTTGTGGAATAATCAGCTTCCCTTGCTCAATGTGATTAAAAGGGGAGGATAAAGTGACAAACCTGTCATCACTTTTCTCTGACAAGCCACTCAATTCTTGGAAACGTGAATAACTATTGAGCGAACGCAATGTCGCCGAAGTGATCACGATATGCGGTACATTACGCCATAAAAGCTGCTGTAACTGCTCACTAACCCGGATCCCTGCGCAATGCATAAATAAGCGCGACTGATTTTTTTCATAACGGCGGCTAAGCCATTTAGAAACAGGCGCTCCTGATGTTTGATCTAGAGCTGCTAAACGCCACAGCTTAGCCATATTTTCAAAATACCCCATTGCCCTGCTGGTCAACAAAATAGAACGATGTAAACGCACAATATCCTGTTTCGCTGTCTGTTCTGTTAAATCATTTAAAATAGACTCAGCGAGTCCCTTGAGTGCATCAGTTAATTTAAACAGATCCTGACAACATAGCTGCATGGCTTCAGGTAATTGCCCCATCGGAAATAAGTACTCACTTTCTTTCGATGTTTCTGGCAACAATGCTTGGGTAAGTAATGAGAAGTCACGAAATGCGGCTCTTAATTTTTCTGCATGTTGTTGTAGTCGTTCTGGATTTGCCAATTTTGGCGGCTTAGCTGGCCTAAACTGAGCAACATATTGCCCAACATGATGGATAAAGTTATCCACTTGTGCAGTGAGTTGAACTAAAGTAATTTCCCCCTCCACCTCTAACGCATCCCTCGCAACTTCAGGGACATGATGACCTTCATCAAGCACTAAAAGCAGTTTTTTGGGTTCAGGCAATACCGACTCACTTTCCATTGCCGCCATCACTAAAGCATGGTTAGCGACAACCACATCAGCATCTTCAATTTCACGGCGGGCAATAAAAAATGGACAACGCTGATAAAATTGGCAATTGCGCCCTAAGCAATTCATTTTATCTGTGCTTACTTTGCGCCATAAACTATCACTGAAAGAACGTTTATGGTGATCTCGTAAACCATCCCACGCAAAGCTATGAAAATCATTACGCAGCTGTTGGCATTGTGCCCTTTCCTCACTATTCGCAATCTCAGCTTTATCTTCAACCAATAGCATTAAGTCTATTTGTTCACCTTCAGCTGCACAAATAGCTTCAAGATTTCTAGGGCACACATAGCGTGCACGGCCAAATGCCCCTGTAAATTTAAGATCCGGAATAATTTTACTGAGTAGTGGCAAATCCTTACTAAAAATTTGATCTTGTAACGCAACGTTAGCTGTACTCACAACTAATGTTTTGCCTTCTTCACGGGCAACGGCAATCCCTGGGATCAAATAAGACAACGTTTTTCCTACGCCAGTAGGCGCTTCAATAACTAGATGGCGCCCCTCTTCATCCGCTAAGTTTTTTGCAACTTCTGCTATCATCTGGCGCTGAGGAGCGCGGGAAACGAACCCGTCAATTTGTAATGATAACCCTTTGTACCATTGAGTTATGTGTTCTTTGATTTTGTTTGACAGGGACATAGGACTCGCTGTTATTTAAATAAAAAATGCAGGCATGCTATCTATCAAGCTACGACTCGATGTGGAAAAACAACTGATACCACTCACGTGTACGCGTCATTCAGCGTTTTAATGATTTACTTTTCAAATGGTTTTCACATATAGCATAAGCCAAGTAGGCCAATAGGTAGCAATTTACAATGATGTCATTGCAAAGCGTTTCGCAAAAACTACTGTTTAAAAAACCATTATGCCACAAAATTGGGAACAGGTTGGCAAATTAGCAACTGTTGTGCACAAAAAAGAGTATTTAACTTGTCTGCAACAAACATCAGGTTATACTTTAACTCTGTTTTTTACTTAAGCTATAGATAGGCTAGAAAAATGAAAATGGTTGTTATCGCACTTTTTGCGCTCTGTGCATTCGGTTCTGTTGGCGGAATTGTCTTAGCGGGTATGAATATTTATACACGCTCAACCACACCTATTGAGCAAAACCAGTCACAGCAACCCTCAATTTTGCCGTCAGTGGGACAGGCTCAATAATATTAAATCAGGATGAAGACTATTTATGTATGACGCTCACTTCGTTACCCCTAAATGGTTACATGACCATTTATCAGATCCTAACCTTATCGTACTAGATGCTTCATCTCCTCCACCCACTGCACCATATGATTGCCGGCAGCATTGGCGAGAAGAGCACATTCCAACAGCCCAGTTCTTCAATCAAGACGAAGTCGCTGACACAAGTATTGATTTACCGCATATGCTGCCTGATGCAGACACCTTTAACCATGCTGTCAGCAATATGGGCATTGGCAACGATAGCCAAGTCATCATCTATGCTCAAAACAATTTATTTTCTGCACCGCGAGCATGGTGGACATTTACCACTATGGGTCATAAAAATGTGAAAATTCTTGCAGGTGGTATTGAGGCATGGAAGGCTGCTGGTTTTGCCACTGAATCAGGGGAAGTTACACCTCCACCAGCACAAAATTATACAGCTAACCGCCACGATGCAAATGTATTGAATCAAACCCAAGTACTTGAGTTAATTAAACAAGGACAAGTGCAAATTATTGATGCACGCGCTGCCGCACGTTTCTTGGCACAAGCACCTGAACCACGTCCAGGCTTACGAATGGGACATATCCCAAACAGTAAAAACATGCCTTGGGATCTCTTAGTTGAAAATGGCGAATTTAAATCCCCTGAGCAACTGAAAGCCCTATTTACTGAACAAGGTATTGATATTCATGCCCCTTCAGTCACAACATGTGGTTCTGGAATGACAGCGGCGGTCGTTCTTATGGCATTAACATTACTTGGTAATACACATGTTAGGTTATATGACGGTTCATGGGCTGAATGGGGTCAAGATAACGGGTTGCCTATCGAAGCGTAAGCAAAATAATTAATCATCCCTTTATATATTCAGGATGCAGCTAAGCGACAAGCGAGGCTAGACGAGGAGCATAGATAAACTCTGTAGTTCGCTAAGCGTAGTCAATAACCCTGCATCTTCAAATATAACGTGTATAACAGGTTCAACAAAAGGGATGATATTAATAGAGCAAGTTATTTCAGATTCAGTTTCGATTTGAAATAAAAACTAATGATATCGCTATTTAATTTGCATAAGCACTGCGGCAATGTTTTTTAATATTATTAAAACCGACTTAATAGATAGAGATACAAAAGATACCGTCATTAATACAACATCATTCACTTTGAACAATATTACAGCCTTGTATATAAGAACATATTAAATTCTCCTAAAAATAAACCACAGCATAACTGTGGTTTATAAGAGAATTTATTTTGTCTGACAATGACAACTCTATTATTTAGCAAAAATACCAGCTAAAAATAACACTACAATGGCACCGATTACTGCAACAACAAAACTACCAAAGTTGAAGCCATCTACCCTACCTTTACCAAAGAATGTACTGATGTAACCACCTACAACAGCACCGACAATCCCAAGGACAGTTGTCATCACAAAACCGATCTGGTAGGTTCCGGGCATGATCCATTTAGCCAATATACCTGCAATAAGACCAAATATAATCCAAGAAATAACCCCCATCATAGACCTCCATACGTAATTGAATCAGGTAAAATAGAGCTTAACTCAATTAAATTGCCATACGATGACATTCGACTTAAACCCAATTTTAATCACTTAAAAGTAAATTAACAGTTTAAGTAAAGATCTAATACGCTATTTTGGCAACTAAAAATCCATTGTTTGCCTAAAAAACAATCATCTTACTTAATTATTTACTTCTTTTTCGATGATCTCAGCTATCTCACTGGCACGCTTTAAAGCGCGAATATGCGAAAATAGCTCATCAGCCTGTCTATATTCTTTACGTAAATAACCTAACCACTGCTTAATACGTGCAGCATGGTAGTGCCCTGTATCACCTAGTTTTTCAAGCTCTGTATATTTTAAAAGCAACTGACCAACTTGCTCCCAAGCCATTTTAGGCTGATTTTCTTTTACGACATAGCTAAGGTTTGGTGTATTGAGAGCGCCACGTCCGATCATAATTGCATCACAGCCAGTGATATCTAGACAACGTTGTGCACTTTCGTGATCCCAAATTTCACCATTAGCGATCACAGGGATTGAAAGGCGGCGACGAATATCACCAATCGCCTGCCAGTTAATTCTTTCTGCTCGATAACCATCTTCTTTAGTTCGCCCATGTACCGTCAACTCGCTAGCGCCTGCTTGCTGTACGGCATCGGCAATCTCATGGCAAAATTGGCTATCATCCCAACCTAACCTAATTTTCACCGAAACCGGTAACTCTTTTGGGACAGCTTCTCGCATAGCTTTTGCTGCTCGATAGATAAGGTCGGGCTGCTTTAAGAGGGTCGCACCACCACCATGGCCATTCACTGTTTTAGAAGGGCACCCACAATTGAGATCAACGCCCCAAGAGCCTAACTCAACCGCACGGTTGGCATTTTCAGCCAACCATTGCGGATGCTGCCCTAGCAGCTGTACCCGTACTAAAGTACCTGATGGCGTCCTGCTACCATGGCGCAATTCAGGGCAAAGTCGATAGAACGTTTTAGTTGGTAGTAACGTATCAACAACCCGTACAAACTCCGTAATACAGAGGTCATAGTTATTGACCTCACTGAGTAGAGTTCGAACTAATGAATCAAGAACCCCTTCCATGGGGGCAAGCAAAACACGCATTAACCTTCACCGTGACTCTGACGCACTTTCTTTTGTGCGCTTTTCCATGGAGACGCCGCGGCTGGTTTGCCTTTTGCTGCATTAGCTCGTTCACGGCGTGGCTTTCCTGTACCTTTTTCTTGATTTGAGCGGGAACTACGTTTCTCCCCACTACCACGTCGATCATTATTTCGTTGAGGCCCTTTTTGAATTGGCTCAGGCTTAATTGATGGGTCAGGTTCATAACCATCAATTGCCATAACGGAAATTGATTTCTTCAATAACTTTTCAATATCTTTTAACAGCTTAAGTTCATCCACACAAACCAGAGAAATCGCTTTACCTGTCGCCTCTGCTCGCCCGGTACGGCCGATACGATGAACATAATCTTCTGCCACATTGGGTAGCTCAAAATTGACGACATAAGGTAATTGTTCAATATCCAGACCGCGAGCGGCAATATCCGTTGCAACTAACACACGAATATCACCTGATTTGAAATCAGCTAATGCACGAGTTCGCGCACCTTGGCTTTTATTACCATGAATAGCTGCTGCTTTGACGCCATCTTTATTTAAGTGTTCTGCAAGGCGATTCGCGCCATGTTTGGTTCTGGTAAAGACGAGCACTTGCTGCCAGTTTTCACGACCAATCATATGCGACAATAATTCAGCTTTACGTTTTTTATCAACATGATGTACATATTGAGTCACTTGCTCAGAGGCTGAATTACGTGGAGCAACTTCAATCGTTACTGGGTTATTCAATAATTTGTTAGCCAACTGTTTAATATCATCTGAAAAAGTGGCAGAAAACAGTAAATTTTGACGTTTTTTTGGTAATTTATTAATCACTCGACGAATATCATGAATAAAACCCATATCCAACATACGGTCTGCTTCATCAAGGACAAACACTTCAACTTGCGATAAATTCACCGCATTTTGATGTTCTAAATCGAGTAAACGGCCCGGTGTTGCGATCAAGATATCTACGCCACCGCGTAGTTTCATCATTTGCGGGTTAATACTCACACCACCAAATACCACAAATGAACGTACTCTTAAGTGGCGGCTATATTCTTTAACATTTTCAGCAACCTGTGCAGCAAGTTCACGGGTTGGTGTTAAAATTAATGCGCGAATGGGTTTTCTGTCTTTCCCTACTCGTGGAGTAGAAATTAATTTTTGTAAAATAGGTAAAGTAAAACCCGCTGTTTTACCCGTTCCTGTTTGTGCACTCGCTAAAAGGTCATTACCTGCAAGCACGGCAGGGATTGCCTGCTGCTGAATTGGCGTAGGGGCTTCATAACCTAGCTCGTTTATTGCAAGCAGGATTTCCTCGTTTAACGCGAGGTCAGAAAAAGTAGTCAAATTAAATTGCTCCAGACTTCACCCCTCTGAATAATCAGAGGCAGTTCGAGGGGAAGGATCATATCAGAGAAGAAAAAGTGCAAACTGCCGTGCTATTGCTAAAAATTCTAACATTATTTAAGCCTAATAAGTATATTAATTTAGTTTAGAAAATAAATTAATATAAAATCACCTCAATATAGTATATATAACTATTAGACGCTAGAAGCTATCGTTTTCTGTCACCGATTTACGTTAAAAGCCGTGTAGAGCTAGTTAAGGTGACATTTAATTTTGACTGTTAAGGAACCTGCATGATCATAAACACACCATCAACAAATCGAGGAGAACACGCCAGAGAGCAGTTGTTATACGCAGCTGCTGATGTCTATGGTGAATTAGGTTTAGACGGAGCAACCACCAGAAAAATTGCTCAAGTATCGGGTCAAAACATCGCTGCCATTTCCTATTACTTTGGGTCAAAAGAAGGGCTGTATTTAGCGGTAGCCCAATTAATTGCTGACACGGTAAAAGAGAATTTTTGCCAAACATTAACGGAGATTGATGCCTATCTTGAACTGACCTCCCCTGATCCCGATGAAGCAATCAAGCTGCTACAAAAAACCCTAGTCGGATATAACTATTTTCAACTGGAGAAAAAAAATCTGAGTTTCACACGGATCCTTTCAAGGGAACAACTCAATCCTACTGAAGCTTATACCATTATTCATGAACAAGCCCTTGGCCCTATTTATACAAAACTCAATAGGCTTATCGCTATTTATATAGGGTCTGATCCTAATAACTTAACCACATTAATACAAACTCATGCTATTTTGGGGGAAACCCTATCTTTTCGCATTGCGAGAGAAACCCTTCTACGACAAACTGGTTGGAAACACATTAATGAGGATGAATACAAAATCATTAATCAAGTACTTATCGAGCACACCAATATTTTATTAGAAGGATTGCGTCATCGCAAAGAAGCTGAAAAGTGATATGATTAATCTATAAAAAATGATTATAGATTATGGTCGCAGTATTGATAGCAGACAAATGTCACTATCAATATTGCGACTGAAGTAGGTATCACTGACTCGTATAAGGCTAATTATGAACAATAAACGTCGTTCTATTTTTATCATTTTTATTGTCATAGTCATCGGTCTCATTATAGGTGGTTATTATTGGTATCAATCACAACAAGATAAAACATTAACCTTATATGGCAATGTTGATGTTCGAACAGTAAACCTTGGCTTTCGAGTTGGAGGGAAACTTACGGCTTTAGCCGTTGATGAAGGTGCTAAAATTAGCCAAGGGCAATCATTAGGGCAACTTGATGATACACCATATATTAATGCCTTAAATAAAGCCAAAGGAGTTAGAGATAGCGCTAAAGCCCAACTAACGATGAAAGAAAAAGGCTATCGAACTCAAGAAGTTGCTCAAGTAGAATCCGAAGTTGCACAAAAACAAGCTGCATGGCAATACGCAGAAAGCTTTTATAAACGTCAACAAGGGTTAGCGGCTTCACGCGTGATTTCAGCAAATGAATTAGATAATGCCAAAACAAATCGTAACCAAGCGCTTGCTGCCTTAAAAGCAGCACAAGACAAACTCAATCAGTATCAAAGCGGGTTTCGCCAAGAAGAAATAGCGGCAGCACGAGGCGAATGGCTGCAAGCGGAAGCCGCTGTTGCACAAGCTGAATTAGATTTAGCTGATACACAGTTAATCGCCCCTTCTGATGGCACAATCCTCACACGAGCAATCGAACCAGGTACCATTATTGGCGCAGGGAATACCGTATTCAGTGTCACATTAACGGATCCAGTCTGGGTGCGGGCTTATGTCAATGAACCTAATTTAGGCTTAGCGGTACCCGGTAAAGAGGTTTTACTGTATACCGATAGCCGCCCAAATACGCCTTATCACGGGACAATTGGTTTTGTCTCACCAACCGCTGAATTTACGCCTAAAAGTGTCCAAACACCTGAACTCCGTACCGATTTAGTTTATCGATTACGCATTATCGTTAACGACCCAGATGATGCATTGCGTCAAGGTATGCCAGTCACTGTCCGCTTTACTCATACTGAGTAATAGAGTTCATCATGGATGCATTTGATTATCGTATTCACCTACAAGGTGTTGAAAAAACATTTAGCGGCTTAGACACCCCTGCCGTCGAAAGCTTAACCACAGAGATCTGCGGTGGCTCTGTGACAGGCCTAGTTGGACCCGATGGCGCCGGTAAAACCACGTTAATGCGTATGTTGGCAGGTCTATTAAAACCCAATTCGGGCACAATCAGTTTAATGGGGTTAGACCCGATCAAAGACAGTGTTCAGGTGCATGCTAATTTAGGCTATATGCCGCAAAAATTTGGTTTATATGAAGATTTGACCGTTCAAGAAAACCTCGACCTGTATGCTGATTTGCGCGGCGTTGTGGGTGAAGACAGAAAAAAAACCTACCAACAACTGCTCACATTTACCGATCTAACACATTTCACACAACGGTTGGCGGGTAAATTATCAGGTGGTATGAAACAAAAATTAGGGTTGGCCTGTACCCTGCTTGGAAAACCCAAAGTCTTACTTTTAGATGAACCCGGAGTGGGTGTTGACCCTATTGCGCGTCGTGAATTGTGGCAAATGGTGCATACTTTGGCTGATGAAGGCATGCTGATCCTTTGGAGTACTTCTTATCTGGATGAAGCTCAGCAATGCAAAGAGGTATTATTACTCAATCAAGGAAAACTGCTCTACTCAGGACAGCCACAAGATCTCACAAAAAAAATGGTAGGACGCTCATTTTTATTGGAAGTTCCTGCTGCCCATAAACGCACTACACTACAAAATGCCTTGGTACTACCTGAAACAACAGACGGTGTCATACAGGGCCGCTATGTACGGCTTATTTTAAAGCCTAATGCATCCCAAGATTCACTATTACGTGGCTTAAATATGCCAGATGGAAAACTGATAGAGGCAGAGCCTCGTTTTGAAGATGCTTTCATCGACCTACTCGGTGGAGGGCCTTCGCATCGCTCTGAGCTCGCGGCCATTATGCCGCAGATCCCTGCCAATCCCAGCGAAACAGTTATTGAAGCACGTAACCTAACCAAAAAATTTGGGGATTTTGCAGCAACTGATACCGTCAATTTCCAAGTAAAACGCGGTGAAATTTTTGGTTTACTTGGGCCAAATGGCGCGGGTAAATCCACCACCTTTAAAATGATGTGTGGTTTAATGAAACCTACAGAAGGACAAGCCTTAGTACTAGGAATGGATTTAAAAACTAGCTCAGACAAGGCTCGACAACACCTTGGTTATATGGCGCAAAAGTTTTCGCTATATAGTAATTTGAAAGTTGGGCAAAATCTCAAGTTCTTCTCCGGCGTCTATGGTCTTCACGGTAAACATCAAAACCAAAAAATTGCTGAAATGGTAGAAGCCTTTAATTTTACGCCAATCATTCATCAAGAAACAGAATCGCTGCCACTGGGTTTCAAACAGCGTCTTGCTCTCGCCTGCTCATTGATGCACGAACCTGATATTTTATTTCTAGATGAACCCACATCCGGCGTTGATCCCTTAACTCGTCGTGAGTTTTGGTTGCATATAAATGGAATGGTGGATAGAGGGGTAACCGTTATGGTCACCACCCATTTTATGGATGAAGCCGAGTATTGCGATAGGATCGGGCTGGTGTATCACGGTAAGATCATTGCTGCTGGCACACCGGATGATCTCAAACAGCAAATCGCGACTGAACATAACCCTAACCCATCAATGGAAGATGCTTTCATCGAGTTGATCCTTAACTACGATAAGCAGCAGGAGGAACAATGAGCACCTCTACCGCATCTCACTTTTCTTGGCGTAGGTTGAAAGCCCTGTGTATTAAAGAGAGTAAACAAATTGTACGTGATCCAAGTAGTGCCCTCATTGCGGTAGTGATCCCATTAATGCTGTTATTTATTTTTGGTTACGGGATCAATCTAGACTCCAGTCAATTGCGCGTTGGCATACTTATGGATCAACAAAGCCATGAGGCCAGAGAACTAGTCGATACTTTTACAGGCTCTCCATTTATTGATGCAACCGTTAGTGATAACCGTCAAGAATTGATTGATAAAATGCAGGCTGGTGAGCTGCGAGGTATTGTCGTCATCCCTGTTAATTTTTCAGAACAACTGTTGCGCCCCGAAGGTCATGCAGCTATACAAGTGATCACTGATGGCAGCGAACCAAATACCGCTAATTTCGTACAGGCCTATACCAAAGGTGTTTGGCATACTTGGCTGATACAACAAGGGGAAAATAAAGGTTATCCAACCGCTCCTTTAATTGAATTGAACATGCGCTATTGGTTCAATGAGGCTGCAATTAGTCAGCATTTTATTATTCCAGGTGCAATAAGTATCATTATGACGGTTGTTGGTGCCATTTTGACATCGCTGGTGGTTGCCCGCGAATGGGAGCGTGGCACAATGGAAGCGCTACTCTCTACACAAATTACCAGAACTGAATTATTACTATCTAAACTACTGCCCTATCAAATACTGGGGACTTTTGTGATGATCTTATGTATGGCGGTTACCACTGGTGTGCTAGGTGTGCCTTACAGAGGTTCACTATTAGTACTTTTTTTGATCACCAGCCTCTATTTAGCAACCGCTCTTGGAATGGGATTATTAATTTCAACTATTACACGTAACCAATTTAATGCGGCGATGGTGGCACTGAATGCGGCATTCTTACCTGCTATCATGCTTTCAGGATTTATTTTTGAAATATCTAGCATGCCCATTTTTATTCAAATAGTGACTTATTTTATTCCAGCACGCTATTTTGTTAGCAGCTTGCAAACGCTCTTTCTAGCTGGTGATATCTATGTTGTTCTACTGACCGACCTATTGTTACTCATTGCATCAGCCATACTGTTTATTGGTTTAACGGCATGGAAAACCCGTCGTCGGCTCGATTGATAAGGACTCGATATGTTTTATCGCTTATACACCTTGATCATGAAAGAGTTGCAGTCCTTACTGCAAGAGAAGCAAACGCGGATCATTTTAATCATGCCTGTTATTTTCCAAATGATCTTATTTCCTCTAGCTGCAACACTTGAAGTGACAAATACCACTATCGCGATTTTTGATCAAGATGGCGGGCAGCACTCGATTGAATTAACGCAACGACTTGCTAAAGCAGAAGCCTTCTCTACCGTCTTATTGCTTAACAATGAACATGAAATTCGTGAGACGCTGGATAACCGAAAAAGCTTACTGGTGGTAAGATTTGGACAAAATTTTAGCGCCAATATTGATAGTCAGCACACCGCTAACATGATGTTGCTATTGGATGGACGTAATTCTAATAGTGCGCAAATTGCAGCTAATTATATTGAGCAGATCGTTTTACAATATCAAAGCGAGCTTACCGCAGGTAAACCATTGGCAAATAATAGCGAATTGGTGGTACGCAATTGGTACAACCCAAACCTCGATTATAAATGGTTTATCGTGCCATCACTGGTCGCGTTGATTACTACTATTGGTGTGTTGATTGTAACCTCTCTTTCCATTGCTCGTGAGGCTGAGCAAGGCACTTTAGACCAATTACTGGTATCACCATTAACCACTTGGCAAATTTTTATTGGTAAAGCGGTTCCTGCTTTGATCATTGCAACGGCTCAAGCAACCTTAGTGCTTGTGATAGGCATCTTCTGTTATCAAATTCCTTTTGCGGGCTCCTTGTTACTATTTTATGCCACTATGCTTTTTTATGGCTTATCACTGGTTGGATTTGGTTTATTAATTTCAGCCTTGTGCTCTACTCAGCAACAAGCTTTTATTGGTGTATTTGTCTTTATGATGCCAGCCGTTTTATTATCTGGTTATATTTCACCCGTTGAAAATATGCCAGTTTGGTTGCAAGACATAACATGGATAAACCCTATCCGCCACTTTACTGAAATAACTAAACAGATTTACTTGAAAGATGCTCATTTTGATGTTGTGTGGCATAGTTTATGGCCACTGTTAGTCATCGCCATCATAACGAGTTCATTTGCTTATTATCTATTTCGCAAAAAAACCGCATAAAAAAACCCTTGCTAATCACTAGCAAGGGTCTGTATTCGTTTTACTGATATTGACTATTTATTAGCGACGATCGCCAAAAATACGCAGCAACATCAGGAACAGGTTGATAAAGTCCAGATATAAGGTTAATGCGCCTAAAATAGACGTTTTACGCATAGTTTCTTTATCATTTTCATCAACATTAGCACCTATTTCTTTTAGTTTCTGAGTGTCGTATGCAGTTAGACCTGCAAAAATCAGAACGCCTGCATAAGTGATCACCCAATATAGTGCGGAGCTTTTCATGAAAATATTGACAATAGAGGCGATAATTAAGCCAATAAGTGCCATAAACAAGAAGTTACCCATACCACTTAAGCTACGTTTTGTGGTGTAACCGTAAACACTTAGAGCACCAAACATTGCCGCGGTAATAAAAAATGTACTTGCTACCGACACCATTGTATAAGCTGCTAAAACCACAGAAATGGTTAGCCCAGTCAGTACTGAATAGAGCATAAACATTCCTGTTGCCATCATGCCACTCATTTTTGGCAGCAAAAATGACAACCCCATAACCAGTCCAAGCTCAACAATAATTAAGCCAAAGAATAAAATGTTATTAGTTGCTATGGTATAAAATAAGCTACTTTCCAGCGAATACCACGCAACAAAAGCAGTCAGCAACAGACCAACGGTCATCCAACCATAAACCTGCGACATAAATGTCTGAATGCCGGCACTGCTGCGCTGAACAAGAGAATCATTACGTTGATCGAATCGATCCATGATGGTTACCCTTCATACATTAATAGGAAACGACCACAGCAATGTAAATGTGCCGTAGCCAGACAATATCCTATAAAGTTTATCACAATTTATTGACATTAACATGCAACAAAATCAAAACTAAATGGAGAATTCAGAGGATTACCAACGCTCTGCGGAAGCCTCATCACTGTCTTTTGCTTCAACCCAACGTTCATTATCAGGTAGCGTTTCTTTCTTCCAAAAAGGAGCTTTAGTCTTTAAATAATCCATTATGAATTCAGCTGCTTGAAACGCAGCGCCGCGGTGAGCACTGGTTACCCCAACAAAAACAATTTCTTCGCCGGGTTGCAAGGTACCGATTCTATGGATCACACTGACTCGCTGTAATGCCCAGCGTTGACGCGCTTCTGTCACAATATTAGATAACGCTTTTTCAGTCATTCCTGGATAATGTTCAAGAGTTAATGCGGCAACATTATCCCCCAAATTGTGATTTCTCACTTTACCTGTAAATGTCACTACCGCGCCGTCACTATCACATTGTGCTAACCAATGGTATTGCTCACCTACACTAAAATTTTCTGTTTGAACCGCAATATGGGTATTTTCCATCACTAGCCTCCTGTAACAGGAGGGAAAAAAGCCACTTCATCACCATCAGATAATGGATGATCTGTAGCGACGAAAGATTGGTTCACTGCGGCTAATAACTTGCCATCCTCTAAGGCCAGTGCCCAACGTTCCCCTTTAGCAGCCAGAGCTTGACGTAATGTTTCCACTGTTGGATAGTGCTCTGAGACGTCTAAACGCTCGGTCCCCACCAACTCACGCACTTGCGCAAAAAACAGAACTGTGATCATGCATCCACCTTAAAATGACCTGATTTACCGCCCGTCTTTTCAAGTAAACGAACCGGTCCAATCACCATATCTTTTTGAACAGCTTTACACATATCATAAATTGTCAGTGCGGCCACGGATGCGGCAGTCAACGCTTCCATTTCCACACCTGTTTTACCGGTTAAACGGCAGCAAGATTCAATACGTACCTGATTTTGTTCTGGCAGTGCTTGTAAGGTTACTTCGACCTTTGTCAGCAATAATGGATGGCAAAGCGGGATCAGCTCCCATGTTTTTTTCGCCGCTTGGATCCCCGCGATACGGGCAGTTGCAAACACATCACCTTTATGATGGCTCCCTTCAACGATCATCGCTAAGGTTTCTTGGTTCATGGTGATAAAGGCTTCAGCTCTTGCTTCGCGGACGGTTTCTGCTTTTGAAGACACATCCACCATATGCGCTTCACCCGACGCATTGATGTGAGTCAGCTGTGACATAGTTTCTCCTGAAAAATCAAAATCAGTTAGCCGCCGATAACGGATAAATTCGGGGTAATACCGCTGTCACCCATGTGTAAGAAATGGGTTTCACGTTTAAATTTCAATCCACCTTGAATACGCGCTTTTAAGGCTTCGTTTTGGTTATCGTCACCAAGTAAATCGCGTAACGGGATGCCATTTTCACCAAATAGGCATAAATGAAGATTTCCAAGGGAGGAAACACGTAGGCGGTTGCAGCTTTGGCAAAAATCTTTCTCATAAGGCATGATCAAGCCAATTTCCCCTTGATAGTCAGGGTGACTAAACACTTGTGCGGGGCCATCACTGCGAGCGCGAGGCACACTGTACCAGCCTTCTTGAACAAGGCGCTCACGGATGGTTTCACCCGATACATGGTAGCGGTTAAAGAGCTCGCTTCCTTCCCCTGTTTCCATTAACTCGATAAAACGTAATTGAATAGGACGATGTTTAATCCAATTTAAAAAAGATTTAAGCGCAATATCATTAACATTTTTCATCAGCACGGCATTGACTTTAACTTTATCAAATCCTGCTTCAAAGGCGGCATCGATCCCTTTCATGACTTGATAGAACTTGTCTTGACCTGTGATTGCGGCGAATTGACGTGGATCTAAACTATCAACACTCACATTAATCGCACCAAGTCCCGCATCTTTCCATTGCTGTACATCACGTGCCATACGGTAACCATTAGTGGTAACGGCAATTTTATTGATTGATTGGTTTTCGTTTATTGCAGCAATGATATCGGTAAAATCTTTACGCATGGTGGGTTCACCACCGGTAATGCGCACTTTTTCGGTACCTAATTCGGCAAAAGCACGGCTAACACGCTGAATTTCACTCAGCGATAAAAATTCGTGGCGGCCACTCGGTTTATAGCCATTAGGGAGACAATATGTGCAACGAAAGTTGCATACGTCAGTGATAGATAGACGGAGATAGTAAAATTTCCGAGCAAATTGATCGACAAGCTGCTGCATAATGACACCTTTCCAAATACGGGAGATGCGGACATTTCTATCTTGCACCCTGGTGGCTCAAAGGCCACGGCCAGAGGATCATATTCGCCATAACGAACTTAGACACAAAGGCTAGGAGTTATACTTATTTTATGTAGGGATTTTAGCGTAAAAAAAAGGAAAAAGCGAATTTGAATATCGATATATAATATATTATACAACGACTTACCAACAAGTTACCCCTTTGTTAATCCAACATAAATTCAATGTATTCGATATTATACATGTGCCATATATATTAGCTTTGCGATGAATCAATAGAATGAAAATAGTATAGTAAGTTTCGCCAAATAAAATGATGTAACTAATTAAGAATAATCTTAGCGGATATTTACATTAATTTTTGATCGCCTTTAAATAGTCAAAAAAAGAAAGCACAGATAATTAATTTATTCTAAGTAATAATTTTCAATTTTATCGCTAATTATGACGATGAATACTCCAAATAATGTGAGTTGTAAGTGGGTAACAAGTGAAGATAGATAAGGGGTATGGCGTGGTCAACACCTCGGCAGCTTGAAGTATGACGAGTATATACGTTTAATGAAATATTTTATGATAGATTAGCGCGACTTTATCGTTAACGTGGTTAATAGCACGAATTTTCGCTTAGATTAGACCGAATAATGTAATAACACGGTATAATGACCGTGGCTTTGGAAAAATAACGAATATAGGAACACTATGCCAAATAGCAGTCTGACGGATTTTAGGCATGTTGTCGCTCTTGGGGGCGGACATGGGCTTGGTCGTGTAATGTCTTCTCTCTCCTCTTTAGGTTCTCGATTAACAGGTATTGTAACCACTACAGATAATGGCGGCTCAACGGGTCGTATCCGCCGAGCAGAGGGGGGAATTGCGTGGGGAGATATGCGCAATTGTCTAAATCAATTGATAACGGAACCGTCTATCGCCTCAGCAATGTTTGAATACCGTTTTAGTGGTAATGGTGAGCTCTCAGGCCACAACTTAGGTAACCTAATGTTAAAATCATTAGATCACCTAAGTGTACGACCTCTTGAAGCCATTAATTTGATCCGCAATATGCTAAAAGTGGAAGCAAAACTGATCCCAATGTCAGAATCCCCTGTTGATTTAATGGCTATTGATGATATGGGTAATGAAGTCTATGGCGAAGTGAATGTCGATGCTCTCGTTGAATTACCTCAAGAACTGCGTTTATACCCTAGAGTCAAAGCCACCGCAGAAGCGATTGAGGCAATCCATCAATCTGATTTAATTTTAATTGGTCCTGGAAGCTTCTTTACTAGTCTGATGCCATTACTGTTACTTGATGAGATCACCAATGCATTACGTGAATGTAAAGCCCCAATGATTTATATCGGCAACCTTGGTAAAGAACTCAGTACATCAGCCGCCAGCCTAACCTTAAAAGAAAAATTGGTAATGATGGAACAACATATTGGCTGCAAAAAAATTAATGCGGTGATCGTGGGTCCAAGAACGAATATTGAACCTATTCGCCATGATCGATTAGTAACTCAACGAGTACTTGAAGCCGATGATATTCCTTATCGCCATGATCGTAAATTACTTTTGCAGGCTATAGAAGAAACTGTACGCTTGTTTTAACTCATTAGTAAAAAGGCTAATTGCTACAAGCCGCCCAATTAGCCTCTAACATCGTTATAACTTTACGGCAAAACAGGTTGATCATGAATTTGCAATAAAGCGTTCTCTTAGTTCCTGCAACTGATCCCTAACATTCGCTGCGGCCTCAAACTCCAAATCTTGTGCATGTTTATACATTTGTGCTTCAAGTTGTGAAATGCGTTGCTCCAGCTCTTTGGTGGATAGTAATTGAATATCATCACGTTTATCTGTTTTGACACTTTCTTTACCACGGCCTTTGGATTTGCCACCTACTTTATGGCCAATCTGTAAGATATCCCCAATTTTCTTATTCAAACCTTGTGGAACAATGCCATGTTCCTCATTAAAGGCCATTTGCTTTGCACGGCGACGCTCAGTTTCTTTAATCGCTTTATCCATTGAATTCGTGATTTTGTCTCCATACAAAATCGCTTTACCATTCAAGTTACGTGCAGCACGACCGATTGTCTGGATGAGTGAACGTTCTGAGCGCAAGAAACCTTCTTTATCAGCGTCCAAAATCGCTACTAGTGATACTTCTGGCATATCAAGCCCTTCTCTGAGTAGGTTGATACCCACCAGCACATCAAACTCTCCCAAGCGCAAATCACGAATGATTTCGACCCTCTCAACCGTATCAATATCAGAATGGAGATAACGCACACGCTCACCATGCTCTTCAAGGTATTCTGTTAAATCTTCTGCCATGCGTTTTGTCAGTGTTGTGACCAATACCCGTTCATTTTTTTGCGCTCGAATACGGATTTCTGACAGCAAGTCATCAACTTGAGTCGTAACAGGGCGAACCTCAATAACCGGATCTAATAGACCTGTCGGCCTTACCACTTGCTCTATAACTTCAGAACCTGATTTCTCAATTTCATAGTTACCCGGCGTTGCCGATACATAAATCGTTTGTGGCGCAAGGGCTTCAAACTCTTCAAAACGCATTGGGCGGTTATCCAGAGCAGAAGGCAGGCGGAACCCATACTCAACTAGAGTTTCTTTACGTGAGCGGTCGCCTTTATACATAGCACCAATTTGTGGGATGGTAACGTGAGATTCATCCACAACCAATAAACCATCAGCAGGTAGGTAATCAAATAATGTTGGTGGCGGCTCGCCCGGCGCACGGCCAGATAGATAACGTGAATAGTTTTCAATACCAGAGCAATAACCTAACTCATTCATCATTTCCAGATCGAACTGAGTCCGTTGCGTTATCCGCTGTTCTTCAAGTAGCTTATGATTCTCTAGCAACACTTTGCGCCTATCAGCCAGCTCAACTTTGATCTGCTCCATCGCCTCAAGGATCCGCTCTCTTGGTGTCACATAGTGTGTTTTCGGGTAAACCGTAAAGCGTGGTACACGATGCTGAATTTGCCCTGTTAGCGGATCAAACAGCGACAGGCGCTCCACTTCTTCATCAAATAACTCGACACGAAGTGCATATTCATCAGACTCTGCGGGGAAAATATCAATCACTTCACCACGGACACGAAAAGTACCACGCGTGAACGCTTGGTCATTACGCGTGTATTGTAAATCAGCTAAACGGCGTAAAATGGAGCGCTGATCGATAATCATCCCATCAGTTAAGTGCAGCATCATTTTTAAATAGCTGTCAGGATCACCAAGACCATAAATAGCAGAAACTGAAGCGACCACAATCACGTCACGGCGTTCCAGTAAGGCTTTTGTTGCTGACAAACGCATCTGCTCGATATGTTCGTTGACAGACGCATCTTTTTCGATAAAGGTATCAGAACTAGGCACGTATGCTTCAGGCTGATAATAATCATAGTAGGAAACAAAATACTCCACTGCATTATCAGGGAAAAAAGCTTTCATTTCACTATACAGCTGCGCAGCCAACGTTTTGTTATGTGCCATTAACATCGTTGGTCGATTTTCTTTAGCAATTACATTAGCAATAGTAAAGGTTTTACCTGAACCCGTTACACCAAGTAAGGTTTGATGTGCGAGGCCATCTTCCAACCCTTCAGAAAGCCGACGAATAGCTTCGGGTTGATCCCCTCCGGGTTGGAAATCAGAATACAACTTGAATTCTTTACTCATCAATAATGCCTCTTAGCCGATTACCCTTCCTATAATACTGGATAAAAAACCAGCTTCAAGCCCCTATTTTAAATATTCTCTCCTAATATATTTATCTCACGACAAAGTGAGGTTATCCCCAAAATTTTACTTGACCTGAATTGATTTATATATTTTATGCTGAGGCCATTTTTGATCCTATCTCAAATCTCGATTTCTGTATTGCTTTTATATAACTAATTGTATTTGATGATTATTATTTATAAGCCTGAAATCACAGCAAATAAAGGCGAAGCCGCTTGTCACCTTGGATACGGTTACTTTTTTAGATCTAATTCACAAGGTTATCCACAGAAATAGTGGATAACTCTGCAATCCCTTTAGCCTAGAGCGTTCCCGCTCCATTACAAAAGTGACAATTAGCGACTATATGACATAAAAATGATGTTTTAATGAAAATATTTTTACGTAGCATTTATGCCAAAAACAATATTTACTCTGTTTTAATCGATCCGAGTTGACAAGAATGACGGGATAACGATCCAAAATTGCCTTTTACACAGAATAAACATGAACATAACAAATTAACCAATAAGATCCACTAGATAGCTACACTTATCCTACTTCAATAGCAAAACCTAACATTAAAGCATTTTTGAGTGGGCGCTCATCCTAGTCAGTCTATCTGTAATGACACTTTTGCTTGTTACCTAGCGACTTCTTAAGCGCTGCTATATCTGAATACAAACTTAATTGTTTTTTAGACTTAAAACGTTAATTATTTAATTAAATAATTAACCAATAAATAAAATTGAACATAAAAACAGAAGAGTTACAATCATTTATTATTAACAAAAAGGCCAATTAAAAGCATAAAAGAAGTTTCAAATAGAATTAGAAATTTTATTATCACCCTCTAAATCATTCATATTCAAAATAGTTTAAGAAGCATAAATAAATTCGATAACTCTGCAAGCAGAGTGCTATCAGCAAGCCTGCAACTTAGGTATAACGAGTATATAAACAGGATTAATTCCCCCGATAATTAGTCAATTAATTATTGGGGAGTACTTCAATTCTCAATATATAAAGAAACTACAACATTATCATAATAAATTATTATTTTAATAATAAAGTTTAGCATTTAAATAAAGCCCACTCATTGAATAATTGTATAACTATCTTGATATTTACTTAGTGAGATTTACATCGATAACCTGATAAAAAGCATTTGTAGTATCATATACATCCCATACAGCTAAAATAACATGATAGCCTGTACGATCAGCAGGTATAGTACATTGGAAATCAATCGGAGTTGCCAATGGAGGCGCCGCTCCATTGTCATCACGTTGACAGAATGGTGTTAAATCAAAAGATGCTCTAGTTAAAGGGCTTGACTGATCCCATCCTGTTTTAGTTATAAAGTATCTCCAGTTAGTCGTTTTATGTGCCGCGGTTAAAAACCATGTAAACTTATTTGATCCTGTTTTTAACTCAGTTTTCTTCCAACGATCAGGGGTTTGCTCGTCAAGAGGGGCGAATATCATATTACCTACACTGGCAATATTTCCATCAACAGGGCCTGATTCAGGGAAGTTTTTCAACGCTTCCAGACCTTGTGGATAGTAAGTAGGCCCATCTCCACAATTCAAATTGTCTGGTGTTTTCTGATTTACATTGTAATCACGAACAAAGCACATATATGAACGACTTGGTGGAGTAATAACATAACCATGAGCACTTGATCGGAATGATATGGAGCAAAGTACAGTGCTTAATAAACTAAACAATATTAACGGCAATATTAATTTACTCATAACAACCTCCTGAAAAATAAATATAAGCTATATTTTATATATCTGAAAGCAGCTGAGCACTATTCATTAATGATATTCAATTGCTTCATTAATACTGTTTTATCATTTAAATAGAAGTCGTAAATTGAAAATTTCAGTATCTTTCGCTAGATTTATTTCATTATAAAATATGTATATTTGATAAATAGAAATGACTCATCATAATACTCCTTGGTGAGTATAATTTGTCATTGATAAAATACATATTCTAATATGAAAGAGGTGATAATATTAATCAAACCTATTTAGTCCCCTAAAATAACCATATTATTGTTAAAAATAATGATAATAGTTATCACAACACTACATTAGATTGTAAAATACCTGATAAAGTAAAAATGAAGTTCGCCCTGAAATGTAAAAATACAGTAAGGCCTATGCAAAAAAAAATCAATAAAAATCAATACCATCACAAACTTTTGGCAGTCGATTCTTATATCCTATTTTTTATTTGGCCTTCACTTTAATTTCATCACTAGACTGTTAGCAAACACCTCACATCAATATACGACCCAACATTTGCTAACAATTCGATATTTTTATGAGGAATAATACCAAGACAAGGTGCATTGAGTGAACGGTGTAATGTCGCTAAATATTCGGCCTGATAGGCTCCTGCTGGCTCGACTTCATTCGCCACCCACCCCACCAATTTTAGCCCTGATTGTTTAATTGCTTGTGCGGTTAATAATGCATGATTAATACAACCCAGTTTGATGCCAACCACCATAATTACTGGTAATTGTTGCTCAACCACCCAATCTGCATAACTTTCTTGCGCAGATAATGGCGTGTACCAACCACCAGCTCCCTCAACCAACACCCACTGAGCCTTTGACTGCAAATGTATTAATCCATCGGTCATAACCGAAAAATCAATCGGCTGGCCAACTTTTTCGCTAATAATATGTGGCGATGTCGGAGCTTCAAATACAATCGGGTTCACTTCTTGGTAAGTTAATGGCAATGTGCTGTTCGCTTGTAAAAATAGTGCGTCACTATTGCGTAGTCCCTGCCCTGTTTGTTCACTGCCTGATGCAACAGGTTTATAACCCGCAGTTCGATAACCCAATTGTTTAGCCGCTTGCAATAATGCACAACTAACCACGGTTTTACCGACCTCAGTATCAGTGCCGGTCACAAAATAAGTTTTAGTCACGATAAATTATTCCAAATACAGTTTGATAAGTAAGCTCAAGACCCTTTTCAGACATGGGATAAGCGCTCTCAAGTCGATGTAATCGCTGCCTTGTCATCAATCCACCACGCCGCCCTGCGGTGAGATGGGTCGCGCCAATACCTTTCAATGAATTCAATAATCGAGCTAAATCCGGAAAATGCAGTTTATCGGTCTGAAGCAACAATTGATGCTGCCATGGTTGGCAACTCGCGGTGATCTGTTCAAAACTTAAAAACGCATTTACATGCGAATAGCCATCTAACCTAGCCCAAGCTTGCGATAGCTCCGATAGAGAGCCTTCAGCAAGCGTGGTAAACACAATCACACCACCACTTTTAGTCACTCGATGCAATTCAGTCAGCGCCAGTGATAAGTCAGAGCACCATTGGATCGCTAAATTAGAAAAAACCACATTAAAAGTTTGGTCGGCAAAAGGCAGTGCTTCCATATCCGCACAGATATACTGCTTCGCCGCATTTTTTTGACGTGCAACATCCAACATGCCGGACGATAAATCTAATGCGGTCACTTCAGCCCCTTGTGCTTTGATTATTTGGCTGAAAAAACCAGTACCACAGCCAACATCAATCACTTTTTTAGCCGCTAAATTCACCTGTGCTGAGGCTAATAAATCCAGCAGTTGATGACCGCTATTTTGTTGATAATACGCTATTGAATCATAGCGTTTTGCTGCTTTACCAAAGGCCGAAGCGATTTTTTGTTTTTCATCACTTACTGGTAAAACCATTTAACGCCTCCAACAGTTGATCAATATCTTGTTGGTAATGAGCGGCACTCAAGGTGATGCGTAGTCGTGCACTTCCGGGTGGAACAGTCGGTGGCCGTATCGCTTGTACCCATAGCTCTTTTTTTCTTAGATAATCAGAAAGTTGTAAACTGATCTCATTATCTCCCACGATGACAGGCTGAATTGCCATCTGTGAGTCCGCTAATTGCATACCACGAAATTGACTATTTTTTCTAAAATACTCGATATATTGCTTGAGCTGTTCCCTCGACTCATCCGCTGTGCGAATTTGTTGTAATGCCGCAGACAACGCAACTGCCTGAGCTGGTGGCATTGAAGTGCTATAAATAAGGTGACGAGCGGCTTGAATAAAATAATCAGCGGTTGCTTCATCACACAAAACAGCTGCGCCACTCAAACCAAATGCTTTACCAAAGGTCACAATCAATAATTCAGGTTTGATACCATGTACATCACAGCTACCACGCCCTTCTCGCCCTCGTACACCAATGCCGTGAGCATCATCAACCATCAACCATGCATTATGTTGTCCAGCAAGTTGCTGTAATTCAGTCAGTGGAGCGCAATCGCCATCCATACTAAAAACGCCTTCAGTAATAATCAGCGTTTTTCCTTCTATTGGATGAGCTAGCAACTTTTCTAATGATGATGGGCTATTGTGGGTGAAGCGTCGCAAGTTAGCATTCGATAACATTGATGCTTCGAGGATCGAAGCATGACTGAGCTTGTCGGCTAAAATACGATCCCCTTGACTCATCAAGGCAGTGATCACCGCTTGATTTGCCGCAAAACCCGAAATAAACAGTAGCGCTCTAGGGTAACCTAACCACTCCGACAGGGTATTTTCTAGCTGTTGATGAGCAAGCGAAAAACCGGTTACATGCCCAGATCCCCCACTACCTGTACCATATTGTGCTGCACCTTGCTGCCAAGCTTCAATCACCTTTGGATGACGACTTAACCCTAGATAATCATTGCCTGAAAAGTTTAGATAATGTTGCCCATCAACCTGTAATTTACGTCCTGAGTTATGTTCAACACAGATCCGCTGGCGCCAAACAGAATTTTGTCGCCGCTGTGCTAGTTGCGCCTGAATAAAAGATTGCCAGCTCATTAGATAGCCGCGTTATAGAACTGTTGATTATCGGCAGTCAGTATTTTTTCAGCTAAATGGGCTGCTTGCTGGTTATCACCATCACTCACCTCAATACGTTCAGGATTTATATTGAGTTTTTTGAATAATGCCAGATCTTTGTTTTCATCTGGGTTTGGTGTTGTCAGCAGTTTACAGCCATAAAATACAGAGTTAGCACCCGCCATAAAACACAGCGCTTGGGTTTGCTCATTCATATATTCGCGCCCCGCCGATAAACGTACATAAGAGGTTGGCATCATGATCCGTGCAACCGCGATAGTACGAATAAAATCAAATGCATCAACGTCTTCATTATCTGCCATTGGCGTTCCCTCAACCTTCATCAACATGTTGATTGGCACACTTTCAGGTGGCTTGGGTAAATTAGCGAGTTGGACCAATAATGCAGCACGATCACTCACTTTTTCGCCTAAACCTAAAATGCCTCCTGAACACACTTTGATCCCCGCGTTACGCACATTATCTAACGTATCGAGACGGTCTTGATAAGTTCGAGTAGTAATAATATTGCCGTAGTACTCAGGTGAGGTATCAAGATTATGGTTGTAGTAATCAAGCCCTGCCTCTGCAAGACGCTGCGCCTGATTATCATCGATCATACCCAGTGTCATACAGGTTTCCATGCCAAGGGATTTGACTTCTTTCACCATCATTTCAAGGTAAGGCATATCCCGCTCACGTGGATTACGCCACGCAGCTCCCATGCAGAAACGCGTTGAGCCTGCCTGCTTTGCCTTTTTCGCAGATTCTAATACTTGCTGAACTTCCATGAGTCGTTCAGTTTCTAACCCTGTTTTGTAACGAGCGCTCTGCGCACAGTATTTACAGTCTTCAGGGCAAGCCCCTGTTTTGATCGATAACAAAGTACTGACTTGTACTTGCTGTGGGTCAAAATGCTGTCGGTGAATTTGCTGAGCTTGGAATAGCAGTTCAAAGAAAGGCATTGAAAACAATTCATTAGCCTGTTTAGTTGTCCACTTTTTTAATTCGCTCACGGCAGGTCTCCATCGTAAAAAGTCGTTGCCAGTTTAAATATTGTGGTTATCATGTCAACCAAATTTAATAAAATAAGTTGACGGTAAAACAAATGGACAGTTCAGATATTGCTTTCGATGCTAAACATATTTGGCATCCCTACACTTCGATGAGCCACCCGATACCTGCGTATCCCATCGTCGCGGCAGAAGGCACAGAGCTGATAATGGCGAATGGTGAGCGACTCATTGACGGTATGTCTTCATGGTGGGCTGCAATTCATGGCTATAATCACCCAGTGCTCAACCAAGCAGCGATTGAGCAACTACAAAAAATGTCACATGTGATGTTTGGCGGGATCACTCATCCCTCTGCGGTGAATTTATGCCGTCAACTTATTGAAATTACCCCCAAGCCTCTTGAATGTGTTTTTCTCGCTGATTCAGGCTCGGTTGCCGTTGAAGTGTCTTTGAAAATGGCATTGCAATATTGGCAAGCAAAAGGCGAAAAACGCCAACGTATTTTGACGCTACGCCATGGTTATCATGGTGATACTTTCGGTGCAATGGCTGTGTGTGATCCTGATAATTCAATGCATGGGCTGTACAAAGGCTATCTCCCCCCACATATTTTTGTTGATGCTCCTCAATATGGTTTTTATGACGAGTGGGATCCTCTCGATTTACAGCCGATCACACAACAACTTGAAGCTAATCATCAAGAAATTGCGGCGATCATCCTTGAACCTATCGTTCAAGGAGCAGGTGGAATGCGCATCTATCACCCTCAATACTTAAAAGGGGTGCGTGAGCTTTGTGATCGTTATGGCATATTATTGATTGCCGATGAGATAGCGACAGGTTTTGGGCGAACAGGAAAATTGTTTGCCTGTGATCATGCCAATATTTCTCCTGATATTATGTGCTTAGGAAAAGCCCTGACTGGGGGATATATGACGCTTTCAGCGACGTTAACCACCCGACATGTTGCAGAAACTATTAGCAATGGTGAAGCTGGCTGTTTTATGCATGGTCCAACCTTTATGGGTAATCCACTAGCTTGTGCTGTTGCCAATGCAAGCCTGCAATTATTGCGCGAAAGCCCATGGCAGCAAACCGTCGCTCATATCGAGCAACAACTGATCCGAGAACTCACTCCTCTTGAGGATCATGCAAATGTGCAGCAAGTCCGTGTACTGGGTGCTATTGGTGTCGTTGAGATGAAAGAGCCCGTAAACACAGCGCAATTACAGAAAAAATTTGTCGCCAAAGGTGTATGGGTCAGGCCTTTTGGACGATTAATTTATGTGATGCCGCCTTATATCATTTTACCTGAGCAGCTCAGTAAAGTGACGAATGCGATTAGAGAAGTGATCGAGCAATAAATTCCCTTTAAATAACAAAGGGAGCTAAATAATTTAAAGCGCAGCTACATAGCCGTAAATACAGTCGAGTCACCTAGGTAAACTCAGTGACTCGACTAGCAGGGTTCGATCGCCATATCTTAACAAACATGACAAGCGCAACGTAATTAGCGCGCCAACACCGTTACCCACATAGGCCCTTTACCGACTGGGTAACGACCAATTTGCGATAATTTACCGGTAATTGGATCGATTTCTGAAACTGAAATGCTATTTGATTTTTGCCCACTTGAAATCAAGAAACGCCCTGTTGCATCAATATTGAAACCACGCGGTTGTTCCTCGGTCGGATAAGTGCCCGCAAACGTGAGTTCACGCCCCTCATCGGAAACGAGGAAATGGCTAATATAGCTGTCTGAGCGCTCACTGGCATATAAGTGACGACCATCAGGAGTGATGTGGATATCTGCCGCCCAACGTTGGCTCTCGCTGCCTTCTGGATAAACATTAACATGCTGTATTTGGCGATAACGGGTGAATTTATGGTAAACATTAATAGTGGAATCTAATTCATTTACACAGTAAATCACTTTATGCTGCGGGTGGAATGCCAGATGACGTGGACCAGCACCTTGAGCTGAACTAATTTGATCAGCAGATGCTTCAGTTAAATAACCATTATCATGCAAATCAAATAGGCGGATATGATCTTCACCTAAACAAGGTACCCATAGCTGTTGATTATCGACGTCAACATGGGATGAATGAGGATTACGAAGCCCTTCTATTACTTGGATAGCGCTTTGTGGCACACCTTCTTCGTCAATCGGTAAGACCGCCAAATTATGTTGATGGTATGAAGGAACAAACAAATACTTTCCGGTGTTATCTAATGATAAATGTACCGGCGTACTTGGAATGACCGTCTCAGCTTTTAAGCTAAGTGTTCCCTTATCTTCAATTTGATAAGTGATCACTCGAAAATTGGGCCGGACACCAATATAAAGGTGTTTTTTATCATGGCTTAATACCATTGGCTGCACTTGGCCTGGTGTTGTCACCGTTTGTAGTAACGTGAGCTCACCAGCTTCGTTCATAGACCAAACGTGGATTTGATGGCTTTCGGGGCTAGCAATATAGACAACCTGATTCATCCTGTCTCCTTATGATTCATGATAAAATAGCTTTTTTCATTATACTCTAAATAATTCGAGATGCAGGTAGGCGACAAGCGAAGATAGACGGGGAGCATAGATAAACTATGTGACTCGGCTAGCTGAGTGTAGTCAACACCCCTGCAATTTGAAGTATAACGAGTATATGACGGTTAATTTCAGGATACACTAGCGAGTAACAAGCAATCCCCTCTTTTTCAACACATCTTCCACTAAATTATCTCAAAATGATCAAAACAGCAGATTACCAATAACTTGACTCGATTCATTCTGCGCCACTTTAGTTAATCGGCAATATCCGCTAAGATGATAAAATTATTTTAGTATTGGATTATTTTCAGGCTAACAGATCCCTTTCTGTTTAGCCAACAACGACAAAAACTATCATATAGCCACTCATTAAGGCATATGCAACCTCAAATCACGTGGAGCCGTTTATGTCATACCGCGTTATTGCGCTCGATCTTGATGGAACATTGCTTGATCCTCAAAAGAAAATTTTACCCGAATCCCTAGCAGCCTTAAATGAAGCCCGCAGACAAGGTGTTAAAGTTCTCATCGTAACTGGCCGCCACCATGTTGCTATCCATCCTTTCTATCAAGAACTGGATCTTGATACACCAGCAATATGCTGTAACGGAACTTACCTTTATGATTATTTAGGTAAAAAGGTACTCGCATCCGATCCAATGACCACCGAATCAGCCATCCAAATGATTGATAGATTACAAGGAACGGATATTCAGCATTTAATGTATGTTGATAATGCGATGCTGTATAACGCGCCAACAGAAGGGATCAAACGTACACTGAGCTGGGCTCAAACCCTGCCAGAAGCACAGCGCCCAAATATTCAGTTTGTTGAAAACTATGCCGACGTTATGCACGACTATCAATCTATTTGGAAATTTGCTGTCAGTTCCGAAGATGTTGATCAGCTGAAAGAAGTTGTGCGTGGTATTGAAAACGATTTCGGCTTGGAATGTGAATGGTCATGGGCCGATCAAGTCGACGTAGGTCGTAAAGGTAACAGCAAAGGCCAGCGCCTAAAACAATGGGTTGAATCACAGGGGATGACCATGAATGATGTGGTTGCTTTTGGTGATAACTTTAACGATTTAAGCATGCTAACCACCGCTGGACTCGGTGTTGCTATGGGCCAAGCGGTCGATGAAATCAAACAACAAGCAAAACTGGTCACTAAAGATAATACCCAGCCGGGAATTGCGGAAGTGATCCGCAAATACGTTTTGTAACCGCGTATTTATACGCTCAATGATTTAAGTTGTCGTTAGGCTCACAAGTGAACAAATCGCTAAGTGTATAAGATCACGCTGATAAGTGTGAGAGCGACAACTTGAAGCATGGTGATCATAGAGGGCTAACCATTAGCCCTCTAATTACATAGATAACTATGATGAAAAGTTTCGGCTAAGGGATACACTCTTCACTTGCGCATACACACGACGCCCTTTACGGATCGACAGCTCATCGCGCGCCCAGCGAGTAATACGTGCCCATAAATAGTGCTGTTCGCCTAAATCCAATTTAACATCCACTTGCTCGCCATCTTCCATCCACTCCACGACTTCAGCGGATAAAATATTGCGAATGCTGCTCACCTGTGGCTTCTCTAATACTAATGACACATCGGATGCATCAATACGTAAACGTAATTCAGCTCCTTTTTCAGTATCAACACGCGGGATCCACAGCTTTTGATTGCCGACAGTCACTGCTGTCATATTATAGTCAGGGTGATTACTATGGCATGTCACATTTAGTACACTACTCAGTGTATCTTGCTGTAACCAAGGACGTAACGCACTACTGGCCCATACCTCTTCTAATGCACCGAACGCTTTTACTTTCCCTTGAGCCATGACGATCACTTTATCAGCCAAACGTAAAATCTCATCAAGACTATGGCTAACATATAAAATAGGAATTTTAACGTCTTGAGAAAGCTTTTCGAGATAAGGTAATAATTCACGTTTACGCGGTAAGTCCAATGAAGCTAATGGCTCATCCATCAGCAATATTTCAGGTGCCGTCAGTAAAGCGCGGCCAATTGCTACACGTTGCTTTTCCCCCCCTGAGAGCGTAATCGGAAAGCGATTCAGTAATTTTTCAATTCCTAATAACTCAACGATTTCATCAAAGCGCTCTTTCATTTCAGGCGCCATACCGTAGCGTAAATTACTTTTCACTCGATAATGTGGAAAAAGGCGTGCATCTTGAAATACATACCCAATATGACGTTTTTCTGGCGGTAAACAAATACGTTTTTCGACGTCAACCAAGGTACGCCCATTCAGTACAATACGACCTCGATTTGGTTTGGTTAACCCGCCAATCACATTGATCAATGAGGTTTTCCCAGCGCCAGAAAGGCCAAATACCGCGGTAATACTTTCAGTAGGAAGCGCTGTTTTGACCTCAAGTTGCAAGTCACCCAACTGTTGTGAAAAATCCAGCTCTAACATATTAGGCTACCCCCAGTCGTTTTTTACCCCAGCGGGTCAGCCATTCTGAAATTAACAACGAAATGAGCGCCAATACAATGGCGATAATACACAGACGAGCGGCATCCACTTCAGCCCCTGGCGTTTCAATCAACGTATACATTGCCAATGGGATCGTTTGTGTTTCACCGGGTATATTAGAGACAAAGGTAATTGTGGCACCAAACTCACCTAATGAGCGAGCAAAGGCCAGCACAGTGCCAACGATAATACCGGGAAGTGACAATGGGATGGTGATCGTAAAAAATACCCGTAATGGTGTTGCACCTAATGTTCTAGCCGCTTGTTCCAATTTACGATCAACCGCTTCGAGCGCTAATCGAATCGCTCGTACCATTAAAGGGAAAGCCACCACAGCAGAGGCTAAAGCCGCACCTCGCCAACTAAAAGTGAAACTGAAACCAAACCAATTATATAACCATTCACCAATAAAACCGCGACGTCCCATACTAATCAATAATAAATAGCCAACTACCACAGGCGGCAAAACCAGTGGTAGATGAATAATACTATCAAGCAGTGTTTTACCGGGGAAATTACAGCGAACCAGAACCCAAGCCATTAATATCCCTAATGGTAGGCTAAACATTACTGCCACACTCGATACCTTTAAACTTAGGTAGATGGCTTCCCATTCATAAGCACTTAACATCGGCAATACTATAATCCCTTAACGTGGGGTGAAACCGTAACGTTTGAATACCTCAGAAGCCGCTGGGGTTTTCAGATACTCATAAAAGTCACGAGTGGCTTTATTGTCTTGATCTTTGACGATAGCCATTGGATATTCAACGGGTTTATGCGAATCAGCAGGGAAAACACCCACTACTTTTACTTTTTTGCTGGCAACAGCATCAGAGCCATACACAATGCCTAACGGTGCTTCATCACGCTCAACCAAAGCCATGCCGCTACGAACGTTATTCGTACGCGCTAACAATGGGTTCACCGTATCCCATGCACCTAAATTGCCTAACGCTTCTTTTGCATAAATACCAACCGGCACATGATCCGGATCACCAACCGCTAAACGACCACCATCAAGCAACTTTTTCCAATCAGTTTGTTGGTTGATTTCCACTTTTTCAATTTTAGAATCTTTTGGTGCGATCAAGACTAATTCATTACCTAACAAGGTATAACGTGTGTTATCCACCATCAAGTGTTTATCAATGGCATAATCCATCCACTGTTGGTCAGCAGAAATAAACAGATTCGCAGGTGCACCTTGTTCGATTTGGCGCGCTAACGTTGAAGAAGATGCATAAGAAGAAACAACATCCACTTTATGCTCTTTCTGATACTGCTCAGAAATTTCATTCATTGCGTTAGTCAGTGATGCCGCAGCAAAAACAGTTATTTTCTCTGCCGCACTACTATAACTTGCCATAGATAAAGTTATCGTCGCGCCAGCTAAAAACTTGATCAAACTTTTTTTCATTTCATTCCCCATCCTAATATTAATAGTTACGCTATATATACCAAGATATAACGTTAACTTAAAGGCATAGGCTACATAAAAGTGTGCTAGCGCAACAATTTGACCAATATTTTAAGGATTGTCACCAGTAATAAATTTGCCCATCATTCTTTTTTAAAGTTCAGGAAGATGCGAGTCAGGTGTGTTACTAAAAGCCTACTTATAATTATGGTGCAAGATAGCTCAGTTAAATGGGGAGTAAAACACCAAAATACGCCTGAAATAATTTGAGTTAATTTACTTAAAGATCAAGGTGAAAAGATGGTAAAATTTGCAGCTATCTACTAAAAAACAAAAATAACGATACTGGCCAAGCTTATGACGGACAAAATCTCGCTCTCCAATAAAAAGCTTGTGTATCTCCATATTTACTGAAATTCCCTAAGAGATTGCTATGAACGTACTGATTCTCGGTGCACGTGCACCTGCCTGCTTAGAATGGGCGCGAGCCTTTGAAGAGGCAGGATGGGCTGTCAGCGTCGGCGATTCGTTGAGCCAGCCACTAAGCCGTTTCAGTCGCTCAGTGCAGCACTATATCCGCTTACCTGAACCACGAAAGGATCCAGCAGCTTGGATCGAAGCACTGGCAGCGGCGATCAAAACTCAACGTATTGACCTGCTATTGCCAACGTGTGAGGAAGTGTTTTATTTGGCTCATGGCCTCGAACGTCTATTACCATTGTGTCGGGTGTTAACCAGTGACTTTTCGTTGTTGCACCGTTTACATCATAAAGGGCATTTTGCGGCCATGGTGGATGGTTGGTCCGTGACTGCGCCCGAAACACATCTACTGACAGACCGCCAATCATTACTCACATTCGCTGATGAAGCAACGAGATGGGTGTTCAAACCCGCGTATTCACGCTTTGCCTCACAAACTTTGATCCGCCCGTCAGCCCAACAGTTAAACAACGTGCAGCCTACTCAGGCCGAGCCATGGATAGCACAGCGATTTATCGAAGGACAGGAGTTTTGCAGTTTTAGTATTTTGATTGATGGTGAACTACGAGCCCATAGCTGTTATCACCCACGCTATCGAGTTGGTCGTGGCTCAGGGATCTATTTCCAGCCGAGCACACCGGAACCAGTACGCCAGTTCCTTGAACATTTTGGTCAAGAAACCGCTTACAACGGGCAAGTGGGATTCGATTTTATTAAGGATAGAAACGGTCGTTTTCATGTACTGGAGTGCAATCCAAGGGCAACCAGTGGTGTGCACTTATTCGATAATCAGCGACAATTATTAGTAAATAGCTTGAGTCATTCATGCGAGCAGATACTTGAACCGACATTAGAACCTCGAATGATCGCATTGGCTATGCTGCTATTTGCAGCCCCACGACGGCTTTTTAGCCCTCAGTACTGGCGTGATTACACCACAGCTCGCGATGTCATTGTTCAAAAAGGTGACTGGTGGCCGCTGATAGCACAAACATGTAGCCTCACAGAAATCATTACTCGAGCTGTATCTCGACGCTGTGGGCTATTAGCTGCGTCTACGGCTGATATCGAATGGAACGGCCAGCCGTTAAGCGAACACACTCCATGAAATTATTGTTTAAAAAACAATTTCTCAGCGAGAACACTAGCCCTAATGATAGCCTTGCTTTACGCTATGTGCGCGCATGTGCCAATGACCGTTTAATCGGTAATGTTAGCGCTAGAATGGTGCTACTCGATACGGGAACACAGCAATTGCCTGTCAGTATCACGGAAGGTAACGAACCTGATGACAACTGCTATGTGGTATCCCCACAAACAGCCTACAGCGGTTATGCGCTTGAAGAGCTCAAACGCCTCGACAGACCATACCTAACTTGGCCCTTGAAACTGCTGATTCAAGCTGTCGCTTGTCTACTACGTGCGGGAAAAATCAACAAATTAGTGCAAGTGAATAACTGGTTGCTATCGACAAATCTTTATCCCACAGATTGGAATATCTCTGAGCTACCAGCAGTTACGGCGCTGCTACAAAGAGAATTCCCTGAGCACGCACTCGGCTTTCGTTCAATCAATAATTTCAGCAATCATGCATTGCGCCAGAAACTGAAAACCCTCGGTTATCTGAGTGTCCCTAGCCGTCAAGTCTATTTGTTTGACGGACGGGCTGGGGAGCAAGCGCCGTTTCTCAAGCATCATAACACCCAATTGGATGCCACCTTATTACGACGTAGCCCGTATACCGTAGTACTTGGTAATGATTTAAATGATGTCGATTTCAAGAGAATCGAACATCTTTATAATCAGCTTTACTTAGATAAATACAGTACTCTGAACCCCCACTACAATGCACGATGGATGCAGCAAGGACAACGCGAAGGATGGCTAGAATTTCGCGCCTTACGTAACGCTGAAGGGCGTATTGACGGCGCGTTGGGCTGGTTCTCTTCTTCTACCCTACTTAGCGCCCCAATCGTCGGTTACGACACCACGTTGCCCCAAAAGATTGGATTATATCGACAATTAACCCGCCTGTGCCTACAAGAAGCCGTTGAGCGTCGTCAAGTGCTAAACTTTAGCTCTGGCGCAGCCAAGTTCAAACGCCTGCGGGGAGGACAGCCGCAAATCGAATATAGCCTGATCTACACCGCCCATCTGTCTTGGGGGCGACGCCTTGTATGGACGGTGCTTAGCTATTTATTGCATCGTATTGGCGTACCTATAATGAAGAGGTTCAAACTGTGAATTCGATTTTTCACCAATGGTGGCCTGTCGCTCTCAGCGCCCAATTGCGAAACAAACCTGTGGCGAGCCAATTACATGACACGCCGCTGGTGCTATTTCGTACCCGTGAGGGGCGTGCCGCCGCGCTACCAGATCGTTGTCCGCACCGTTTTGCACCATTGAGCGCTGGCAAAGTCTGTGATGGGCAGATTGAATGTCCTTATCATGGTTGGCGGTTTTCCGCCGACGGACGTTGCACTCGAATTCCCGGTAGTGATCAAGCCTCGGGAAGCAAGCCTCTGCTCGATAGTTTGGCTTGTTGTGAAGCTTATGGGCTGGTGTGGGTAAGCTTGAGTACGGAACCCCCATTAACTCCACCTGTTGCTCCTGCTCATCAGCATCAAATATTAGATACGTTCTGGATCACTGATCGAGTGCAATGTTCATTGCAGGATGCGGCAGAGAACTTTCTCGATGGATTTCATACTCATTTCGTTCACTCAGGTTGGATCCGTCATGATAAACAACGACAAAAAATCAGTGCTCAAGTTCACCCACTCGCAGATGGCGTCGAAGCCGTGTACAGCGAAGAGGGTAAACAGTCAGGGATTATTTCTCGGCTGTTTGAACGCGAGCGCGGCGTCAGTATGGGGCGTTTCCGTATGCCATGTCTGGCAGAAATAGAGTACCGCGATGGCAATGATGCACTTAATCTACTGGTCAGTGTTTGGTTGGTACCATGTGGAAACGGTCAGCTACAACTGTTTGCTCGAATAGCCACCAAGCGTGGCTGGCTTCCTACAATCATCAAACGTTACATATTAAGCAAGCTATTTCGCGTGATCCTGCGCCAAGATCGCCTGATGCTAGAGAAGGTTACTCACAATAAATTGCGTTTTCCAGCCCCCTTGCTTACTCCTCTGGATGGAGAGCAGGACTTACTTGGCCCGAGTATACGTAAATTACTCGAAGATGGACAACCACTTATATTTGAGGAACGCCAGTTCTCTTTTTGGCTCTAAATAGGAGGTTTGTTGTAACTAATAAGATACTTATAAGATTTTACTGAGGTATATACTCTAAATAATTCGAGATGCAGGTAGGCGACTAGCTAAGTGTAGTCAACAACCCTGCAACTTGAAGGACGACGGGTATACTCGATAAATCCCTACCGTTTCATTAGGTCTTACAACCTTCAATATAGCGATTTGTTCGAAGTGAATTGTTGAGTTTACAAACTCTTTTTACACTTATTCGGGAAAGCACAAGTCAACCAAATATAAAAGAGCATCAATAAAAGAAAAGAGCAGCCTGTTCTCTAACAAAAACAGGCGAGCTTAAATGGAGGAAGAACTATTTATTGTTCTCGGTATGATGATGCGGAACGTGCGCTTTAGATAACAGGTTAAAGAAAGCGCCGAGGCCATAAATCAAACCCATGATCAAAAACATCACGACTGGAACCATCAACAGGGCGAAGCCCATGCTTTTTAAAATATCAAACATTAATAGCCTCTTAAGTTATTACTAGCCTACTAGCCGAACTATCTCAGCTAGGGAAAATAACGTCATGGTTAAATAATAACGTATATAATAGACAAATTACATTTCAAACGACACACTAAACGTGCTTTTTTGTCACATCTCGTTGATGATAACGTCGTTCTCAACATGAAATAGGAAAGGTTATATTTATGCAGGCAGAAATCTTACTAACATTAAAACTACAAGGAAATTTATTTGCTGATCCTCGCCGAATTTCATTACTAAAGCAAATCCAAGCGACTGGTTCGATTAGCCAAGGAGCAAAACTTGCTGGGATCAGCTATAAAAGTGCATGGGATGCTATCAACGAAATGAATCAACTTGCTGACGATATTTTAGTAGATAGAGCGACCGGAGGTAAAGGTGGTGGTGGTACAACACTCACCCACTATGGTGAAAGGCTACTGCAACTTTATGACCTACTTGCCCAAATTCAACAAAAAGCGTTTGATGTGCTGAAAGACGACAGTTTACCTCTCGATAGCCTATTGGCTGCAATTTCACGTTTTTCATTACAAACGAGTGCCCGTAACCAATTTTTTGGTCGTTTAATTGCGCGTGATCATAACCAAGTCCAGCAGCATGTCAGCGTGTTATTGGCGGATAATAAAACCGTAATCAACGCCGCGTTAACCGAGCAAAGTGCCAACCGTTTAGGGTTGACTGAAGGTAAGGAAGTACTCGCTTTAATTAAAGCCCCTTGGGTGAAACTGAGCAAACAGCCGACTCTCGCTAATGAATTCGATAATGCCTTAAACGGTAAAATAACGACTCTTGAACGTGGTAAAGAAAATAGTGAGGTACTTATTACGCTCTCAGGAGGAGAAACACTGTGCTCAACGCTCAACAACCAAGAAGTCGATAACCAACAACTTAAGCTTAATGATAGCGTGACAGCTCTATTTAATGCCGATCAAGTGATCATCGCCACGCTGTGTTAATCCTTTCACACTTACTTATTTACTTTAAATAGGTAAGTGCTTGCTTCTTTTTTGTGCCTTTCCTCCCTTGAGTTATTGACTTTATCGGCAATCCTGATTATTTGTGGAGAAGACAGATAGGTAAATAACGAATGATAAAAAGAGAATAAAGGAAGTAATATGGCATCAATCACCCTGCATCATAGTAGCTTTAGGCTAAGTGACTCACAAACTCTCGACATTCCAGATTTGCTCATTAATCAACATGAAAGTTGGGCTTTTATTGGTGCCAATGGCAGTGGAAAATCTTCACTGGCGAAAGCATTAACGGGTGAACTCAATCCCTTATCTGGTATTGTGGAAAACAGTTTTCTATCGCCTATACGCCTATCTTTCGAGCAACTGCAAAAAATTATTAATGATGAGTGGCAACGTAATAACACCGATTTGTTCAGTGAAAACGAAGAAGATACCGGATATACCGCAGCTGAAATTATTCAACTAAACCATAAAGACAATGAATATTGTTTAGAGCTCGCCAGTAAATTTGGCATCAGCGACCTGCTTTCACGACGCTTTAAATACCTATCCACAGGAGAAACGCGTAAAGTTTTACTGTGCCAGACACTAATGGGGCAACCTGATTTATTGATCCTTGATGAGCCTTTTGATGGCCTTGATGTTTTTTCCAGAAATAACCTCAGTGAGCTATTGTCCAGTTTGTCTGAAAAAGGGCTCACGATTGTACTTATACTCAATCGATTCGATGAGTTACCTGACTTTATTGAAAATATGGGTGTGGTAGCTGACTGTAAACTTACATTATCTGGAGCCCGTGAGTCAGTACTTGCTAACACACTAATTAGCCAGCTACAGCATAGTGAAAACCTTAAACATTTAACTATTCCAGAAGTGGAAGATCCCACCGCGCAAGTTACTTTATCTGATGATATTCCCCGCGTGATCTTAAATAATGGTGTAGTCAGTTATAATGATAAGCCCATCTTGCATGGCTTGAACTGGCAAGTTAACCCTCATGAGCACTGGCAAATTATTGGTGAAAATGGAGCAGGAAAATCAACGCTACTCAGTTTAATTACAGGGGACCATCCTCAAGGTTACAGCAATGATTTGACGTTATTTGGCCGTCGCCGAGGAACCGGAGAAACCATTTGGGATATCAAACGCCACATTGGCTATGTCAGCAACAGTATTCATCAAGAGTACCGTGTCGCAACCAGTGTATTAAATGTGATTATTTCAGGATTCCATGATTCTATTGGCTTATATCAAACCCCGTCAGATAGACAAGTACAATTAGCTTATCAATGGCTCGCTCTGCTCGGTTTTAGCAAACAAACGGCTCAACTGCCTTTTCATAGCTTATCATGGGGACAACAGCGATTAGTATTGATTGCGCGTGCACTGGTTAAACACCCTGCTGTGCTGATTTTAGATGAACCACTACAAGGGCTTGATGGTTTAAATCGCCTGTTGGTATTACGCTTTATTGATATCATGCTCAGTCAAGGCACTACGCAACTATTATTCGTCACCCATCACCAAGAAGATGCGCCAGCTTGCATTACTCATCGTTTAAAATTTGTTCCTGATAACGGTCAATATCGTTACGAAATAGAAGAAACCCGATGACCCCACCAGCTATGGCCGCAGACAGTTCGGCCATAGTTAATCTATTGATTATCTATCGATACAATATATAACTGTATAATATTATTATCTTATTTTTATATAATAACTATTTTCTCTATTTTTATCTCGGAAAATGTAACTAAATCATTAGAATGTGCCACCTTCAATAATTCAAATAGATTTTAAAATTTTTTGAGGTTCACTATGACCTGCTGGTTTGTTTTAGCAGCTTCGCTTGCTACACTCGCAACTCATCGATTAACAGCAATATTTTTACTGTTATTGGCTACTGGTATTGCACTGTATACCCATGTTTTAGGTTGGCAAGCCATGTGGCTATTAGTCGCCATTAGTGCAGTTGGCCTGATACGTTGGCGCTTTCAACATCATTTAGCCATCAAAATTGTCAGTGAAATTATCCTTATCGCTTGCGCAATTGGCCTGTTTATTCATGCTTTTTCTGGTTTCAATAATTTAAAATACCTTGATAGGGTCACCGTAGGTGAGCAAAGCTTACCATTTACCATGTATTTTAATTTTGATAAGGCATTGGTGCCGTTTATTCTGTTACTTTGCCTACCAAGTCTTTTCACCACAAAAGCCGTCAAAACAGCACAACCATGGCAATGGTGGTTATTAATCGCAGCAGTGCCTGTGTTACTCGTTATTGCCACCCTTGCTGGTGGGCTAGGTTTTGAAAGACATTTTCCTAATTGGCTCCCCATTTTTATCATCTGTAACCTGTTATTTGTGTCACTTGCTGAAGAAGCGCTTTTCCGTGGTTATTTACAGCAAAGACTCACCCAATGGCTCAACTCCCCTTACCTTGCACTTATGATTAGTGCCTTGTTATTTGGTGGCGCACATTTTGCCGGTGGTCCTTTACTGATGCTGTTTGCTACCCTAGCAGGTATCATTTATGGGTTGGCATGGATGTGGAGTGGAAAATTATGGCTTGCTGTATCGTTTCACTTCGGGTTAAATCTAGTACATCTGTTATTTTTCACTTACCCAGTAAAAATGTTTACTGGATAAAAAACAAGCAAATTAGATGGTGATTTTCCACTTCATAAGCGAAATTTTTATCCAGTTAGCTCACTTATCATCACTTTTTTGATTTGGTTTGGGTAAAACATCAGTTGTGACTAGCGTTCGGATTCACTATCCCTATAATGTAAGTCAGCAATGATTCATTTTAATTTGAATGTACTGATAGGAGTTTAAGCTATGGCTGTAACTAAACTGGTTTTGGTAAGACACGGTGAAAGTGAGTGGAACAAAGAGAACCGTTTCACTGGCTGGACTGATGTTGAGCTGTCAGACAAAGGCCGCGAAGAAGCAAAAATTGCAGGTCAGCTGCTGAAAGATGAAGGCTTTGTCTTTGATTTCGCATATACCTCAGTGCTAAAGCGTGCGATCCATACCTTATGGAACATCCTTGATCAGGTCGATCAGCAATGGCTGCCTGTTGAAAAAAGCTGGAAACTGAATGAACGTCACTACGGTGCACTACAGGGCCTAGACAAATCAGAAACAGCAGCAAAATATGGTGATGAGCAAGTTAAACTGTGGCGTCGTGGTTTTGCTATCACCCCACCAGAGCTGACTAAAGATGATGAACGCTTCCCAGGCCATGATCCACGCTATGCAAAACTGTCTAGCGAAGAACTGCCAGTGACTGAAAGCTTAGCAACCACTATCGAGCGTGTTGTTCCTTATTGGGAACAAGAAATCAAGCCACGTGTTGAAGCTGGCGAGAAAATCATTATCGCAGCTCACGGTAACTCACTGCGTGCTTTGGTTAAATATTTGGATAACATGGGCGAAGAAGAAATTCTTAACCTGAATATCCCAACCGCAGTGCCATTGGTTTATGAGTTCGACGAAAACATGAAACCAATCAAACACTACTATTTGGGTAACCAAGACGAAATCGCAGCAAAACAAGCGGCGGTAGCGAACCAAGGTAAAGCTAAATAATTTTAGCCCAGACTGCTGGCAAACGTATTCTGTTTGGCGGCAGTCGTTAAGGTTTTTGAAATAAACAGTCAATCAGCCTCTTTTAAAGAGAGGGTTACAGACTGATAGCAAAAAGCCTGACACAGATACGTATCAGGCTGAATAACAAAGTGTTCTTAAATTCATTTATCTGAAAAATAATTAACTGCATTATTAAAGCAGATATCTTGCACAAGCTGACCTAACATCCCTTCATCATTAGGCACTTCACCATTTACTGCCCATGTACCTAACATATTGCATAAAATACGACGGAAATATTCATGGCGAGTATAAGACAGGAAGCTGCGTGAGTCAGTCAACATACCAATAAATTGACTTAATAAACCCAGCTGTGAAAGCTGTTCAAGCTGACCTAACATGCCATCTTTTTGATCGTTGAACCACCAGCCCGACCCAAACTGGATCTTGCCTGCGATACCGCCACCTTGGAAATTACCGATCATCGTGGCTAATACCGCGTTATCACGTGGATTTAAACAATATAGGATCGTTCTTGGTAACTCATTACTTTTATCCATTTCATCGAGTAAACGAGAGAGCGGGTAAGCAATAGGGTTATCACCAATTGAGTCAAAGCCACTGTCTGCGCCTAATAATGCAAACATGCGACTATTATTATTTCGTAGTGCACCAATATGTAATTGCATTGCCCAATTTCTTTTTGCGTATTGTTTACCTAACCAAACAAGTACAGCGGTGGAAAATTGAGCAATAGATAACTCATCAAGAGGTTTTCCATTAAGCCTATTTTGTAGAATTGTGTCTAAGACCTTTTCCTCTGGAATTGGTGCATAACGTAGCACTTCTATGCCGTGATCAGAGGCGATACAACCATGCTTATCAAAGTGGTTTAGGCGTGCACCTAAAGCTGCTAATAAATCACTAAAACGACTAATTTCAATATCTGCTGTTTGTCCTAATTTATTGATATAATCCACAAAACCATCAAGCTCAATTTTAAACGCTCTATCTGGGCGCCAACTTGGTCGAACTTTAATATTGAAAGTATCATCTTGCGCAATTTGTTGATGATATTCTAATGAATCGATTGGATCATCGGTTGTACCTACCATATGAACATTCATTTGCTGCATAATTCCACGAGCCGACCATTGGGGTTGAGCCAATTTTTCGTTCGCCATATGCCAAATAGCTTCCGAGGTATCAGGGGAAAAAAGCGTGCCAGTAATGCCAAACGGGCGGCGCAGCTCCAAATGCGTCCAATGGTATAACGGATTGCCTAACGTCATAGGAACCGTTTTTGCCCAAGCTTGATATTTTTCGTAATCGCTTGTTTCACGACCGGTAATGAGAGACTCAGGGATCCCTGCTGAACGCATGCCACGCCATTTATAATGATCGCCTTCTAACCAAATCTGCCCGAGATTCTCAAACTGGCGGTTTTCTGCAATCTCACGAGGGTTCAAGTGGCAGTGATAATCATAAATTGGCATTGCCGCAGCATAATCATGATAGAGACGACGGGCAACTTCATTATTGAGCAAAAAATCTTCACAAAGAAATGTTTTCATATCAGTATCCAATTTAAAGCTGCGCAACGGCTTGGCGCACGCCAAGATCGAGTATTTGTTGATAGGCTAATTTAATCGTCGCCACAAAATGTGGATTTTGAGGAAGCTCAGTACCGAAAATGGCATCGATAGCAAGCAAATCATCGACAACAGAAACTGCTAAACCATGCTTTGCATAAATTGTGGCAAACATATCAACAAGAGGGTCACGTACATCAATTTTTTTCCCCTGCTCATCTACACCCGCGACATAACGCATCCAACCTGCAATACCCAATGCTAAATGGCGATAACTCGATTGGTTTTCGATATGCCACGCTATGGGATCTAATAAACGCTGTGGAAGTTTTTGACTACCGTCCATCGCAATTTGCCATGTTTGATGTTTCAACGACGGATTCGTAAAGCGATCAATTAAACTATTAGCATAAGCTTTTAAGTTAACCTCTTCAGGCATAATGAGGGTCGGTGCTTGCTCATCCAACATTAATGCCTGAGCAGCGCGGCGATAATCGGGGTTAGCCATAGTATCAGCAATATGTGCATATCCACCTAAGTAACCAAGGTAGGCTAAGAAAGAGTGACTACCATTTAGCATTCTTAATTTCATCAATTCGAATGGAACAACATCTTCAACAAATTGCGCACCTGCACAATTCCATTCAGGCCGACCATTCACAAAGTTATCTTCAATCACCCATTGACGAAAAGGTTCGCACGCAATAGCGCAATCATCCTTAACGCCTAAAAGCTCCGCGATTTCAGCCAAAGTTTCTGCTGTTGCAGCAGGAGCGATGCGGTCAACCATTGTGCAGGGAAATGTCACATTAGCTTCTATCCACTCAGCCAATTCAGCATGTTGTAATTTCGCTAACCCTAAAACCGCTTCCCGCGCTACATGGCCGTTTTCACGAACGTTATCACAAGAAAGAACGGTAAATGGCGGCAACTTGCGTTCCGCTCTTCGTTTTAATGCCGCAGTAATATACCCAATTGCCGATGTAGGCTGATTTGGTGTTGCTAAATCTTGTTGAATGAGTGGATTATTTTTATCTAATTTTCCTGTTGCAGGATCGACACAATAACCTTTTTCAGTGATAGTCAGAGAAACAATGCTAACAGAAGGCGAAGCCATTTTTTCAATAATGGCATCAACACCATCAATAAGTGAGTGCATGGCTTCTTTCATCGAGCCAATAATTTTTAATTCTGTATGCGTTTCAGCCTTTTCCGCTACCGTATACAACATGGATTGTTGTTTTAGCTTTTTTATCAAATCAGCACCATGTTTAGACATTAAATTGACTTCACAGTAGCCCCAATCACTGTCTGTTTTTTCTAATACGTGATGAGTATAGAGAGCTTGGTGAGCACGATGAAAAGCGCCACAACCAATATGTACGATGCGGGTGGTGAGACGATCTGTTGTCCAGTTTGGGCGGCGTGCATTAATTGTTGCAGTAACGATATTTTTGTCCATGATGATCCCCTGTTGACAGGCAGTTAATAGTCTTTGACCGCCTGTCAAAGCCAACGGTAAGAGATTATTTTTTTGGATAGAATGCGCGATGAATCCCTAATTCTAATCCTCTTAGTTCTGCAAGTCCTTTTAAACGACCGATCGCAGAGTAACCCGGATTTGTTTTTTTCTTTAAATCATCAAGAATTTGGTGCCCATGATCTGGACGCATCGGAATTAATTCGCCTGAATCGTTTTGCAAGCGGCGATGTTCTTCTTCTGCAACTGCACAAATGACGTTATACATATCAACATCGCCGGCTAAATGCGCGGCTTCATGAAATGTATTTGGATTTTCTTCTCGTAATGTTGAACGCAAATGCAGAAAATAAATACGCGAGCCAAATGCACGGATCATATTCACTAAATCGTTATCAGCTCTTACCCCATATGAACCTGTACACATTGTGTAGCCGTTCGCATCACTGTCCACAGTGTCTGCTATCCACTGCATATCTTCAATCGTTGAAACGATACGAGGTAAACCTAAAATTGGACGAGGTGGATCATCAGGGTGAACGGCCATTTTCATGCCTATCTCTTCTGCAACTGGAATGATTTTCTTTAAGAAATAAGCAAAATGTTCACGTAATTTATTTCTATCAATATTTGCGTAACGTTTTAAGTGCTGACGAAATTGTTCAAGGGTATATTTTTCTTCTGCACCGGGTAAACCAGCGATAATATTATTAACGAGCTTTTGCTTCTCTTCATTGCTCATTAATTCAAAACGTTGTTTTGCCTGAATTTGTTCTTCAGCAGAATAATCTTGTTGTGCGTTTTCTCGCTGTAATAAATAAATATCAAATACAGCAAAAGCAATTTGATCAAAACGCAACGCTTTTGAACCATCTGGAAGCTCATATTCTAAATCAGTACGAGTCCAATCAAGTATTGGCATAAAATTATAACAAACAGTACGGATCCCACAGCTAGCAAGGTTACGCATCGATTGTTGGTAATTTGCTATCAATCTATCATAGTCGCCTGTTTGTGTTTTGATATCTTCATGAATAGGGATACTTTCCACAACTGCCCACTCTAATTGATTAGCTTCAATTAAATCTTTGCGTTTTTGTATTTCGTCAACACTCCAGACTTCTCCGTTTGGAATATGATGAAGCGCCGTGACAACCCCTGTTGCACCAGCCTGACGAATATCAGATAGAGAAACCGAATCATCTGGTCCGTACCAACGCCAAGTTTGTTTCATACTTAACCTCGTTTATATGTCACTAATGCTGCCTAATCGACTAATAAGTTCTTTTTACCGATTTGCTATGCCGTATTTTAGAACTGGTCGTCATTTAACTTATTTAATAAAAATTGTGTCACGATGTTGGCTCAAGGTCTATAAAGGTTAGTTATTTTGGTTAACCAAATCACAAATACATACTAATTTTGGTCGCCCAATACAAAAGTAAGAGACAACTCACAAAATAAAGCCTTTATTTTATGCAGAATCCAGAACAGCAAAATAGAAGATTTACCGATTTTAAACTATTTTCCTCATTGGTTGACCAATATTGTTTTTAACAGGATTAACCATTTATTCATTCAGGATTACTAGAAAAATATAAAACGTAAAAGGCTGATTATGAAAAAGTTAAAACATTATCGATGGTACATCATTCTTTTGGTTTGCTTTATTACCATAATTAACTACTTAGATAGAACAGCACTTGGTGTTGCCGCTCCTACTATCATGGAAACAACAGGGATCACAAAAGAACAATACTCATGGATTGTGAGTGCATTCCAGTTCGCCTACACAATTGGTCAACCGATTATGGGTTTCTTTATTGATACTATCGGTTTGAAATTAGGGTTCTTTATTTGTGCATTAATTTGGGGCTTAGCCACCATGGGACACGCATTGACAGGTTCATGGCAAGGTTTAGCTTTTATGCGCGGGATCATGGGATTCAGTGAAGCGTCCGTCATTCCTGCTGGTGTAAAAACAGCATCGACTTGGTTTCCAGCTAAAGAACGAGGCATTGCTACGGGTGTCTTTAATATGGGAACGTCGTTTGGTGCGATGTTAGCACCACCATTAATTGCTTGGGCTATCTTATTTCATAGCTGGGAATTTGCATTCATCATCGCGGGCATATTAGCAATTATTGCCGCATTTTTTTGGTTTTTCTTATATAAAGATCCGAAAGACGCCAAAAGATTATCAGATGAAGAACGCGCTTATATCGAAGATGGACAAGAAAAACACCTTCAATCATCTAAAAAAGAATCTACTTCTATCAAAAATATTTTGAAACAACGTAATTTCTGGGGAATTGGTATCTCTCGTTTTCTTGCTGATCCAGCTTGGGGAACAATCAACTTCTGGGTACCTATTTTCTTTGTGGAAACCCTAAATTTTAGCCTTAAAGAAATCGCTATGTTTGTTTGGTTACCGTTCTTAATGGCAGATTTAGGTTGCTTAGCAAGCGGCTTTGTTGCCAAGTTCTTAAATGATCGTGGTATTTCATTAATCAATTCACGTCGTATTACTTTCACCATTGGCGCTATTTTAATGACGACAATTGGCTTAGTCAGTATTGTTGAAAACCCTTATATCGCCGTTTTACTGATTAGTATTGGTGGATTCTCCCACCAGTTATTATCAACAGTTGCAGCCACATTAAGCGCTGATTTATTTAAAAAGAATGAAGTTGCAACAGCCGTTGGTATGGCAGGCGCATGTGCTTGGACGGGTCAGTTAATCTTTAATTTATTTATCGGTGCTTTTGTCGGCATCATCGGTTTTGGTCCCTTCTTTGTCGCTTTAGCGGTCTTTGATTTGATTGGCGCAGCGATTTTGTGGATCCTCATCAAAGAGAACAAAGAACCCGAAGAGACTAAGCATGATGAAGATAGTTTATTAGCAACATCATAATTAGCTCAAATTATTTGAAAAGACGCCAAATTTCGCTTCTCGCGTCTTTTCATTTATTTTTTTTTACTATTATTTGATATGAGCTATTTTTGGTCGACCAATATCTGTTAAACTAAAAGCAATAAAAGTTAAGTATTAATTGATGATTAATCTAATGACACAGTTTACTGAATATAAACGCCCCTATCAGCAAGTCGGCCATGCTTTACGCCAAATGATCGCCAATATGAGCTACGCAATTGGTGACAAACTTCCACCAGAACGAGAAATTGCTGAAATGCTAGATGTTTCTCGAGCTGTTGTACGCGAAGCATTAATTATGTTGGAAATTGAAAATCTTATTGAGGTACGAAAAGGCTCAGGGGTTTATGTCATCGCACTGCCTCAATGCAAGGGAACAGCTGATGAGGAGGATAGAGCCGATGATTCTGCATTGAACGCCGCAGGACCTTTTGAATTACTTCAAGCGAGACAGCTATTAGAAAGTAATATTGCAGAGTTTGCAGCAACACAGGTTACACCCATAGATATTGCGAATATGAGAAAAGCACTGCAAAGAGAAAAAAATGAGCTAAAAACGGGAGAAGATGAAACGGGTGATCGTGAGTTTCACCTCGCTATAGCACAAGCAACACACAACAGTATGTTAGTCGAACTTCTGAAGCAATCATGGGAATGGCGCGAAAACAACCCTATGTGGCTTAAATTGCATTCGCGGATCATCGATAAAGACTACAGAAAAGAGTGGATGTCGGATCATGAAGTCATTCTAGCGGCAATGATTAAAAAGGATCCCGTTGCTGCAAAATCAGCAATGTGGCAACACCTTGAAAATGTGAAACAGAGATTGTTAGAACTTTCTGATGTCGACGATCCTAATTTTGATGGATATCTATTTAACTCTTATCCTGTTGACTTTATTCGTAACTAAATGGAAAAATCGCGATCTGATTAATCTATTTCAAATAGATATAAGGGGTAAACCATTTGGCTTCCCCTTTTTTACGACATAACCAATGAATCAGACTAAAACTTAAAACAAATATCTCACCCCGAGCACTAGCTCTTGTGATTTAAGATGTGCTTTCATTTGCTCATCTTGCAACCCTCTCGCATTACCAAATCGATTCATACCACTCTCAATCTTACCTAAATCGACATAGCGGTAACCTAAATCAAAATTCAGTTTATCAATAGGCTCATAACTGACACCTGCACCAAGAGAGTACGCCAAATTAGTATCCGTATTGCTTGCATATTGGCGAGAGCGATTTCCTTGCCATCCTGATGATTTCACTTTTGCAATACCAATACCTACAGTACCATAAACGGAAATACCTTGGTAAATTTCATAATCGCGATAAGCATTTAACATCAGGCGCTGTGCTTCCGTTTTGTGATGATTAAAGCTGGTTGGAAAAGCTGTTGAACCACTAGTATATTCTGCTTTCTTATTAAAAGTATATTCAGCCTCAGTTCGCCATCCGTTACCATACTGATAACCAGCCGCAAGGGATGCATTATAGAAATCATCCTTATCATCACCTGAGACAAATTGGCCAATACCTGGGCGGCTACTGGTATCCATGCTATCTGCTTTTTGCCAAACTTTAGCAACGCGAGCAGAGCCATAATATCCTTCATTACTCGTTGATGCAGAAGCAGTTCCTAATGTAGCCAATAAGGCCAGTGACAGAGATGCAAGTTGTAATTTCTTCATCATATAATCCCATTTAGTTATAGTAACGAAACGCAATTATTTGACTTAAAGCAAATTAAAGAAAGCACTTATTTTTGAATGATTCGTTCATTTTTATTGAATAAGTAGAACTAAAACTCTAGGTAAAAAGGGCAAACAAACCAAAAATTCGAGTAAATGCAGAATATAAACAACTAAGATAAATCTGAATTTATTTTATGTTCAATAAACAACCCAAATCGAATAGCATTCCCCCACTTTTATATTTTGTTAACTAGAAACATTTTAATTTGTCATGATAGCACTCGACAGCCTATATTTTTGTGGCACAATTCGTTGTAATAACGGACTAATCGAGAAATATATGAGTAAATTCAATCTTTATGTTTGGGTGGGCTTAGTACTTAATACCGCCCTACTCGGAACATTATTGTATATGATACAAACGGGCGAATTAATTATTGATGGCTCTAATGGCGCACAAAATGCGCAACTGATGAAGGTGCTAATGATCATCGCCTGCGTGAGTTTCCCTATTCAGTTGATCAGCATGATGATCATGAGCTATAAACCAAGGGTCGCGATCGCTGTCGCGTTAATGAGTAGCTTGGCATTAATGCCTATCACGATCGTCTTTTTATGCGGAATGATTTTTTCTGCAATTCGCTGGCGTTTCCATCAACTTGAAACCTTTGATCCCACTATCAATGTCGATTTCGAAACCAAACTAACCTTTAATAATCGCCATAACAGTATCAGAGCGATTGCTCTTGGCTTAATCAGCGTGATATTTATCGTGTTGAGTCAAAGCTTGGGAATGTTTTTATTAGTGTTGGCGATCATTTTATTTGTTTTAGGAAAACGCATTAATGGTACTCCTTATTTAGCCATCAAAGGAGAACATGTTTATATCAGGCCAAGTCTGTTTGCTTTTTGCTATCGCATCCCATTAAAAGATGTGACGTATTTAAGAAATGAAAAAAATAATGTGCTATTCCAAGCAAGAATTGAAAACGTGCCAGTAAATCAGCAGCTGATCCCCCTCTCAATATCACTACAGAATTTAGCTGAAGAGGATAAAACTAAACTAGCCGCTGTACTAGAAAGAGTCCCTCATTAAGATAAAAAGCCAGTATGGCCTATCATACTGGCTTCATTCAAATACCCGTTATTTTTGACGACGAGCAATCACGGCATCAGATAACTGACGCAATACTTTTTCGGTGTCGTCCCAACCAATGCATGCATCAGTCACACTCTTTCCGTACACCAAAGGCTCACCAGATTCTAAACTTTGATTGCCCTCAACAAGATGACTTTCAATCATCACGCCTGTGATAGAACGATCACCTTGGCGTAACTGCTCACTCACATCATCTGCAACGATCATTTGCTTTTCAAACTTTTTGCTGCTGTTTGCGTGGCTGAAGTCGATCATAATACTTGGAGTCAGCCCTGCATTTACTAAGCCTTCACGCACCGCTTTAACATGTTCGGCACTGTAGTTTGGTTCCTTACCACCACGTAAAATAATGTGACAATCAGGGTTACCGCCAGTATTCACTATTGCGGAATGCCCCCATTTAGTCACCGATAAAAAACAGTGTGGCGAACGAGCTGAATTAATTGCATCGATTGCAATCTTGATGGTGCCATCCGTACCATTTTTGAAGCCAACAGGGCAAGATAAACCTGATGCAAGCTCACGGTGAACCTGAGATTCTGTGGTACGCGCCCCTATCGCTCCCCAACTCATTAAATCGGCAACATATTGAGGGCTGATCATATCAAGGAATTCACCTGCTGTTGGCAAACCTTGATCATTGATGGTCACGAGTAGCTCGCGAGCAATACGTAAACCATCATTGATATTGAAACTATTATCCATATGCGGATCGTTAATTAACCCTTTCCAACCGACTGTGGTACGTGGTTTTTCAAAATAAACACGCATCACAATTTCAAGTGAACCTTTTAGCTCTTCACGCAGTTTATTTAGGCGCTGAGCATATTCTAATGCCGCTTTAGTATCATGGATAGAACAGGGGCCAATTACCACCACTAGGCGATCATCTTCACCTGACAAGATATTGTGGATGGCAAGACGTGCTTCATGAACGGTAAACGCCGCTTTGTCTGTCGCAGGAAATTTTTCTAATAATGCGATAGGTGGCAATAATTCTTTTATTTGTTTAATTCTGACGTCATCGTTCTGATAGTTCATACTCTTTTAATCCAGTGGTTATTTTGTTTTCTATATTGATGATTTACATACCTTATAAACAGCCGATGGTAAGCACTTACATTGAAGTGAAGAGCGAGTTGAAATGATCTTCTTACCACTGACAATACTGCGATTTGAAAGACAGCAGGTATCGAAATTTTAATCTAACCGTTCAGCTCTCTTCTGTAAACAGCTAAACGAGCTAGTAAATTATCACTTTTAGGCGCTAGAATTATAAAATGAGGCTAAAGGCGATTAAGCTGCGCAATAGCCCCATATTAGAGAGAAATTTCAGAGTAAAAATAAACAAAAATGGCAAAACTACGACAATGTTACTTTCACCATTTTATGATTAATTTTTGTCACAACGCACTCGATAGTGGTGAAGAGCCGTTTTGTTTGGCTGATTTGATCCATAATCTTGAGCCATTTAATGCAATACCCAGCAAAATTAAATATTCTAACGACATTGCATAGACCCCCTGCTTATAGAACACCACAATGCTAATGACATTAATCACGACCCATAGCAGCCAATTTTCAACGTATTTTCTTGTCATTAAAATCATCGCCACAACTGACAACACCGTCATAGTGGAATCCCAGAAAGGAAATGCATCTGGTTCCAACACTGGCATTTGTAAATTGGCGCCAAACAGATTTAACACTTCAACTGCCCATGCCGCTAACACACCAAATACCATATCAATATTGAAAGTTAAGTAAGTAATGACTAACACAGAAATAACTAACGTGATTGCCGCTTTTGGAAAACTTAACCAGCGGATCTTCAATTCAGTCTGTTGACTGCTATCAACGCGACTCCATGCATACCAACCATAAATGTTGGCAATAAAGAAGAACACTTGCAAAAGTAAGTTAGCATATAACTGAATTTGGAAAAAAATCACCCCAAATAAAGTGACGTTGATTAAACCAAACAAATAGTTAATCGTTTTTTCAAAACTCGCGAGTAAAATACACAGTAAACCAGCTACCGTGCCAACGGCTTCTATGTATGACAGCTCATAAATACTATTCCACAAAGGAATATTCACTAAAATATTACTTGTGCTAAAGAAATCCATCCCAAGATCCTTATTTAATCATGTGTGATACATCGTATATTGATACTGATCTACAACCAACCTTCTTCTATTTTAGACTCTCTGCAAAATCTAGCATTCTATTTAATGGTTGCATTGCTTTTTCACGTAACGTTTCACTCACATGAATTTGGTGCTGTTCACCATGGCTTTCTAGCGCCTGTGCGATAGCTTGTAGGCCATTCATTGCCATCCAAGGGCAGTGAGCACATGTACGGCAAGTTGCACCTTCACCCGCAGTAGGTGCGATATATAATGATTTATCAGGACATGCCTGCTGCATTTTATAAAAGATACCTTTATCAGTCGCAACGATCATCGATGGGTTAGGTAACGTCTGCGCGGCTTTAATTAATTGACTGGTTGAACCAACTGCATCAGCAAGGTCAACAATAGCTTGAGGAGATTCAGGATGAACAAGAATAGCCGCTTCCGGATATAATGCCTTCATTTTCATCAAAGATTGCGTTTTAAACTCATCATGAACAATACAGGCTCCCTGCCAACATAAAATATCGGCACCTGTTTTTTGCTGTACATAACGGCCTAGATGGCGATCTGGCGCCCAAATAATTTTCTCACCTAAACTGTCTAAATGGTCAATCAGCTCAACAGCAATACTTGAGGTCACTACCCAATCAGCACGTGCTTTAACTGCCGCAGAGGTGTTTGCATACACCACAACAGTACGGTCGGGGTGTTGATCACAAAAGCGAATAAAATCCTCTTCTGGACAACCTAAATCAAGTGAACACTCTGCTGCTAAAGTTGGCATTAATACATTTTTTTCTGGGCTGAGAATTTTAGCTGTTTCTCCCATAAAACGTACTCCCGCAACCAATAGCGTCGAAGCGGGATGTCGAGCGCCAAAACGCGCCATTTCCAATGAATCTGCGACACACCCCCCAGTTTCTTCTGCCAATGCTTGTATTTCAGGATCAGTGTAATAATGTGCCACGATCACTGCATTTTTTTCGGCCAATAATGATTTGATGCGCTCACGGTAAAACGTTTTTTCATCAGAGCTTAATAACGCAGGTTTAGGGGGGAATGGATAAACTGACTGGTTAAAATCAATAAACTCACTCATAATTAGCCTCTGTTTAGCATAATGCAATTTTACCGCAAAAATTACGTGTAAAATGACTCAATAACCGGTTTTTTGTTTTATATACTAAACAAGATACGCTAAATTTCTAAGGATGTCTTCTCGATTTTTGTTTAATTGTCTACTTTGCGACTTAAATACTAAGAATAATAATTATTGTGTTTCTTCGCATTTTTCTCACTTTACAGGTATCTTAGCCATACTCATATATCTGATAGGTTAGTTATGGAATCCCCCGCAGCTTTAATAAATAAAATAATTTCAATTTCTTTACTCGACCCTCGAATTGAGGCCGTAATATTAACCGGCTCAAGAGGAAGAGAACGGCATATCGATCATTATTCTGATATTGATATTGAATTAATCGGTTTAGGTGTAACAGATCTTTTTCACGATCAGCAATGGATCAATCAATTCGGTCATCCCCTTGTTGCCTTACATCTTATTAATGGCGGTATTGGTGAGCCTGAATCGCCAACCTGTTTGGTCATTTATGAGCAAGGAAGAAAAGTCGATTTCACCTTTGCGGAACCTTGTCGACTACAGAAAATGCAACAATATGGGCTTGATGATACCTATGCACGGGGATACACCATTTTACTTGATAAAACAGGTATTACTGAAAAACTACCAAACGGTTTTATACTGCCCTCTTTAAAACAACTCAGCGAACAGCAATTCACTTTTATTGCAAAAGAATTTTGGTATGAAGCACATCAAGTTGCAATTGCGTTATTACGTAATGAAATGTGGAGTGCTTGGTCAAGAGACGCAGATATGAAAAAAGCACTGCTGACCATGACAGAATGTTTAGTTTCAACTAAACAAGGCAAGCAGCAAGATGTCTGGTATAACGGAAAAAACTATCAAACATGGGTGCCGGAAACCATAACACAATCCATGGAAACCTTATTTGATTATCGTAACGCACAAACCGCAGCGGCAGCCTTACATTCACTTATGACATGTTTTGATAAAGTAACCTCAGAACTAGCCCGACAGCTTAATTACCCTATCGATCCCTTAATGAGTATTCGCATGCAAGAATTAGTGATTGGTTTGTTGCAAGATAGGGAACTATTGCCAGAAGGAATTTGATAGACCTTCCATAATAGCGAATTAACATAATATTAACAATAAAAATCACCCCGTTAAAATTAATTTGGCAGGGCGATTTTTTTATAACGGCTATTTTTTCAGTTTCGCAAATTCGTCTTTAGCTTTTTGTAACTGCTTTTGGAATTCAGGGTTCGAGTGCAAGGTAGCTACCGCTGAAGAGGCGACAATACGCGCCGCATCAACGTCACTTTGCCAATGGTAACCACAAATTACCCTACTTTGACCTAATTCATAACCACGTTTCAATATATTATCTTGATTTTCAGGGTTAATTTCTGCTAGTACTAATGCAGACGCCCAACCAATTGAAGTATGACCCGATGGGTATGAACCATTTTTAGACAGTTTTTCCTGATCTTTAGTATTACATGTTGCCACACCATAAAAAGCAAATGGGCGGATACGCATGTATTTTTCTTTTGCGGAACGAGTCGCTAAATCACCTGCATCCTCAATCATATTCGTCAGCAGTTTATGAATTTCGGGAGCGTCTTTTTCAGTAATTGGATAACCAAATGCTTCAGAGAATGCATTAGCTACCCCTCCAGCAGCAAGATCAGCATCCGCAGCAGCTTGTTTACCTCTTTCTGTATTTCTGAGCATACGACCTTTTTCATACATCGCTTGGTCATTTAAAAATAAAATACTACCCACTTCTGGCGGTGGTGGTAGCAACGCCAAGCTGTCTATTGCTTGTGAGTTCTTTAAATAGTACAAGTCAGGTTTAGTTGTGACATCGTTTCCAGCGGGGATCGCTGCAAATGTACTAGTCGAAATAAATGCCCCTGCACATAGAACCGCAAGTAATTTTTTCATCCGTTAATCCTTTGTTTGTCAACGATCAACGAAAACTGATCCACTTTTAACTCAAATTCGATCAATCAAAAGTGATCCACTGTTTCATTTAGGTATGGCACCTGAGCGTCGTTTATCTTTCAATCGATAGCTTTCACCACTCA